>CAMCBT010000008.1 GCA_945873115.1 uncultured Mitsuokella sp. | reverse complement strand
TTGTAGCGTTCGATGATGGCCGTCTCGAACTGGATGCCCTTGAGTTTGGGCACGCGCAGCTTGACTTCACCGGAAGTCGTACCGAAATTCCGCTCGTAATGACCGGAACGGTAGCCCTTACGGTCTCTCGTCCGCTCATACTTGCCAGCACGGACAAGTTCGTCCGCCTCATGGTCGAGCAGGGCATTCAGTGTTTCTTCTACGCTGTCGCGTACAAGATCCTTTAAATTATTCTTTATAAGATCCTCGTTAAGTTGTATAATGTTACCAGACATGGTCTATTGCCTCCTTACGAATTTGGTGTGGTAACTTAATTGTACTAGCGGCAATAGACTACGTCTATTTTTTTTATGAAATTGATTTTGCGAAATATATTTTACCTTATCCCAAAAATCCAAGGCGATATTATGGATTACATCTATGGAAACGCCTCATAATCGATAGATTTTGTCAGTCTCACATCATTGACAAACCTACAGTATATTGATTTCAATCAAAAACTACTTCGTGATTATGCCGTTAAATTTGCTGGGAACGCCTGTGCAGAACCATGATACCTGCATGCTAAAAGCCCCATAAAACAGAATTGAGTTCCTGCTTGAGGGGGCTTTGTCACCCTATATACCTCATAACGGTCTAAAGCGCCAATAATGAAATATCCATCTTTGTACCGCTTATATAGTGGTCATACATTTTTTTTTGCAGGAAGAAAACGCACAGCTATCTTTTCTAAACCTAATTTGTCAAGCATCGGCAGGCTTGCTGTGCCCTTGGAAATAATCATGTCACCTTCGGTCGGCATCAAAAAACAATTCGATACCGAATCGATATTCTGTGCTTCTATGAATTCTTTAAAAGCAAGTTGGTATAAATACTGCTTTGTTATGGACTCAATGCCTGGTTGACCTCGAAGCGTTTTACCTTTCGTCAACTGCGGCGTGTAGTATTTTGCGTCAAAAATAACGAAATGATAACTTCCATCCTTATCGTAGATGGAAACCAAGTCGGGGATAAGAGTGTCTGTGGCAGTATGAAAAAAATCTTCTCCTTCCCAAATCGGTCGTTCTATCAAATCAATAAGTTTCAGAGAGCCTTGCGAAGAATAGCCCTCTTGCAGAGATACGGGGAGGTGTAAAGCGGAAATGGACGTTTGCAATTTATTGTCCATAACATCGGCGCATACATCTTCCCACACGAGGTTAAAATGATTAGTTCCAAACATCGAGAGGGAATCTACATCATAAAGTCCGCTACGTTGACTGATATACGAATAAATAGCTTTGAGCAAGATTTGTTTCCGTGTACTAAATTGGGCATTCAACTCCTGCTCGATGCGGTACAATATGTAATCATCTTCGCCAAAATCATCCAAAGTTTCGTCCGACATATCTACCGGCATAATTTCAAAAAGGTCAAGAATATCACTTTGTTTCAGTTCTTTGGACGCCAATGTCAGAATGCATTCATGCAACCGTTTAAAATAATCGAAGGTGTCTTCCGTTCTCTTCCGTGTCTTTAATTCCGTATAGTACGGTCGATTATTGCTTAAAAACATGAACGATTCGTTTATCGTCTTATCCCAAAAAATTTCGCCGGTTCCGTTTATTTCGACGATATCATGTGTATTTACATATGTACCATTTTCATAATAGTCTTCAAGCAAAAACAACAGCAAAGCCAATTTATTGTATGTTGTGCCTTCATCGCTACCATTATACATTCTGATAATCTGTTCTTTGGAATTGTACTTCTCAAGGACACGAAGCACCTGTTTTAATTCATCTCTTGGCTCTTTTTCCGAGAAGAGATATTTGGGGTAACATTTCAAAACACGTCCGGAGACAATGATTATTCCAACAAAAAGGAATATGTAAAGGTAATCAGTATCTCCAGAAATGACATCATTAGTTTCGACTTGCTCCTCGACCAGTTCAGTCATATCCTTCTGTATGTCAGAATTCTTAACAGCTTTGAGAATGCCGTACTCTTTTAGTTTTCGCATGATGGGTACAATATTCTCCTCGGTGCATTCAAGAATTCGTCCCAATTCCTTCTGCGTGTAGCGTTTTTGCTCCATTATAAATTTGGAAATCATGCAGATTCATCCTTTTTAATGAACCGATTGCTAATCTCTTGACAAAAGACAAATACACCTTTTTCGTCAAAGGCATCACATATGGCAGAATACTTGGTGGTATCGACACTGTCCGCAAATATGGCCGACCGCTTTTGCTTTGCCGCATCGTCAAAAAGATACATCAAGACCTTATTTTTAAACGCATTAATAAACGTTTCCGCATTTATCGGTTCTTCCGTGGGTACAATTTTCTTGGAAAGGAAATAGGGTCCCAATAACTTGTCCTCATTTATTTTGAGCGACGATAATTTGTCGTTTATGGCTCTACGTAGAACATTCCAATCAACGTTACGTTGATTGTCGCCTTTGCCGAGCAGAACCTCTTTCCCTTGGATACCTTCTTCGGATGCGTTTATGCCAATGTAGGTAAAATCCCATCTGCGTTTAAACGCCGTATCCATGGGAAATACGCCTTGGTCGGCACTATTCATAGTTGCCCAGATGAACATATTGTTTGGGATTAAAATTTTTCTGTAATCGCTTGGCTGGCCACCCAACTCTTCTGCCAGGTATTTTTTGATGTCCTCTGTGGCTTGGATTGGATAATCGCTGACACCATCATCGTCACGGTCAAGCAACTGGAATATATCCCCAAATACAGCAGCTACATTCGCACGATTTATCTCCTCGATGATAAGAAGAAACGGACGGATATTATCTGTGCGACTATTTTTAAGGGCGTTTACATATACCCGCATGAACGGTCCCGGAACGTAAGAATATGTGATGGCATCTTTTCCATCATCATCTATAAAAGGAACAGGCTTATATGCACCTACGAAATTGGCATAAGAATAATCGGGATGAAAGGTCACACGCTCATATCCATCCTCAACATCTCCGCCTAGTAATTCCTTGACCTCTTTATTAAGCGTATAACTTTTTCCTGTGCCAGGTGCGCCAAACAAAATGCGATTTAGAGATTTATCTGATTTTAGACTAGTATGATGTCTAATCTCCAATCTATTATCTTCAGTTTCATTTATTTTGAACCCCGCATTATCCGTAACATTTTTCATAAATCCAGAATGTAACCATTTTCGGTTGCGAATGTAAAAGCACAGAAATTCTGGTTTGAATGCACATGCATATTCATTGTTGCCTTTGCTATATTGAGCAAATCCTTCCTTTAACGCAGTAGCAATGCATGAAATCTTTATTTGTTTTGAGATAGGGGTATCTTCTTTGGCCTCAGATGGTGATGCCTTCCATGCACAAAATACAATTGCTTCTTCCTTTGTGTATATTCCAAGGAAGATTCCTATATCACCTTTACATTCCTTATCATATACAAAATTTATAAATTTAGCCTTTGGTTGTATCCGCTGCTCGTCCTTAAGCCCTTTTCTTCCACCGGGAGTTACGCCTTTACAACAAAAATATATATTCTGCACCATTGAGGCGTCATTGCTCATGACATGGTATACATCACTCAAACCATCCACGTTTTCAATACTTACATTCGGATAAAATAATAGGAGAGAATTTTTGAGAATCTCCTTAACTCTATCAGATGATAAGTATGTGTTTTGTCTGTAATCCTCTGCTACAATTTCGCCTTTTTTATTTACGAACTCATATTCGGCCATCTATAATACTCCTTTTCATCGAGGCAGAAAAAATACTGCTCCCCAATAGCTGTAGCTATTATTTGAGCCATCTTTACAGGAACAGCGTTACCAACCTGCCTCCATTGATCTCTGAAGTCTCCGCACAAATCATATGTATCATCAAACGTTTGAATTCGTTTTATCTCATTAATTCTCAAAAACCGATTTTTCCAGTGAAAGGGCCCCATGTTATTTGAAAAACTTGCTTGAATAGTCCATGACGGACGAGTGGGCGAAAGTTTTAGTAAAAAAGACCAATACCTAGAACGCCACTTGAAAATTGGATTTGGATAACCGCGTTTTTCCGTAAAATATAGATAATTATCTCCAGGCGGTACTAATTTCAACAGTTCTTTATGTTTTGAACCAGCTTGCATATCCTTATCTTCCGGCAAATCGTAATCTAAGTCACCGATAACATCACCACAAGTTACCCAAGGTAATTTTTTTTGTTCCTCATTGCCATTCGATTTTTCTGGGTCATAGTGAGTTTCCTCTGGAAATATAAATTTCTTTCCAAAATCCTTTCTGACTCCCACGCAAATAAATCGCTCACGCGTTTGCGGGATTCCGTAATTTGCTGTATTGACAACCTTAAAATTAATTTCGTAACCATATTCATTAGCTTTAGACTTCAATAAGTCAAATGCTGCTTTATGTGGTTTATATACAAACCCAAAAACATTCTCAAAGAAAAACACCTTAGGTCTAATTTCATCAAGAGCCCGAAAATACTCAAAAAGCGTAAATGAATTCTCATCCTCCAATGCACGTTTTTTGTCCGTTCTGTAGAAACGTGATTTTGAATATGCAGGACATGGAGGGCCTCCCACCAAAACATCAATATCGCTTTTTTTCATTCCGATTTTAGCCAGTTGTGCGTCATAGTCAATATTTCGTATATCATCACAAACTACTAGCTTACCTACTTTATTTTTTTCAAGGGTATCACAGGCTGGTTTCCAAAAATCAGTAGAAAAACAAATTTGGAATCCAGCTTTTTTAAATCCACAATCGATGCCTCCACCACCGGAAAAAATACTTAATACATTTGGCATTAATACAGACTCTCCTTTAAAAATTCTATCATAGCTTTCCCCATCAAACATGGCACAGCGTTTCCTATTTGTTTCTGGACAGACCGTCTATTACCATAGAATTTGTATTCTCTAGGAAATGTTTGAATTGCAGCTGCCTCCGGCGCTCTTAACCTTCTATTATTCCAGTGGAACGGTCCCACCCAAGGTCCTGGCTGTGCCGTGATTGTCCAAGATGGCATATCTGGAGATAATTTCAGCAAGAAACTCCAAAACCGTTTATCCGCGACAAATTTTGGATTTGGATATCCTGCCCATGCTGTCAAAGCTTTATAATTCATTCCCGGAGGAACTTCACATAAATCATTGTAATATGTTCCACCTTTTGCAACTTCATATTCCTCAAAATATTCATCACCATCGAAGTCTTTTATATATTCACCAGCTGTAGCATACGGCAAAAGACCAGTTTCTGCACACTTACTAGGGTCACAGTGAGTCTTGCGAGGTTCATTTGATTTAAAATTGCCTTTGGTACCTATTATAAACAAGCGTTTTCTTTTCTGAGGAACTCCATAATCCAGTGCATTGGCTCTAACGATTGTATATTTATATCCACTTTCTGTGATTATTTCTACAAATTTGTCTATGATGGAACGATTGGTAGGGTGCATTAAACTCTCCACATTTTCAAATACAAAGCCATCTGGTTTAATATCCACAACAACGCGCAGATATTCGTCAACCAAAGTAGCTCTAGGATCATTAATTCCTTTTCTAGTTGTGTTCCCAACCCAATAACCAGCTTTGGAAAAAGGTTGACATGGCGCACCGCCAATTACAATAAATTTTTTAGGATTGTGCTTTTTGACTATATCGTAAAAGACATCACTTTCAATTTTGTGTAAATCGCCCTCAATTATTTCTGTATTACCAAACAATTTTTCGTTAGACTTCAATGTTTGGATGCAATCCGCATCAAAATCAGTACTGGATACAACGGGGATTCCAGCCATAAAACTAGCTATATCCAAGCCACCAGCTCCAGAAAAGAGACTAACTGCAACAATTTCTTCGTCCATTAAATACTCCCTGCTTTATAAACTAAAAACATTATTTAGCACTCTTGCCACTTTTTACCCACTCGTCCAACTCTGAGCATTTAAATTTCCATAAACGACCTATTTGATGAGCGGGCAAATCTGATCGTTCTTTTATCCATTTTCTCAATGTAACTGGTTTTATATTTAGAAAACTTGCGGCTTCCTCAAGGCTTATGTATCCTTCTTCAGAGTAACTTCCCATCTGAAACTCCTCCCTAAAGTACCTATATGGTTATACGCCGTGTATTTTATCATACATAAATATTTCTGTCGACATTTTTGATATTTAATAGTATTCTTTGATATATAGTTACATTTGGCGTTAATTTTATATAAAAAAAACTCTGCTTATCATTTGTTGGTATACAGAGTCTTTCCGTTCATCCAATATTTCTTTATCTTCCATCCTCACTGTGTCATCGTACCTCCGCACCAAGTAGTGCCTTCCATTTTGTAGTGAGGGAAGCCGTGCAACACAACGCATGGCGCTTTAATTCTTCTAGTTCAACACCCACAAGCTCTTCCATTGCGTTTTTCTCAGCAAAACTGTACAGACATTTAATTTCTTCCTCGCTTAGCTGGGTATCAAATCCTTGCCGCATCATTTCTTTATCTTCTTCTGGAAGCCTAAAACACCCCTATCTAATATGTAAATCGACACACATCCCCAAACACGCACCCTTCGCACTTAGCCCTTTTCCCGCATCTCGCCTTGCCATGCTCCGGCAATGCCCAGTGATACCAGCCATACATATCCGCGCTATGCTCTATCCTCTCTGTTAGAAATGCCCTCCGCTCATCGTCCGTCTTGAAACTATAACCGAGCCGCTCCAAGAACCGCCGTGTATAGGCATCCAGCACGAAGGATGGCATACGGAAAGCATAGGTTAGAATGGCATCTGCCATTTCTGCACCAATACCCGGCAGAGCCAGCAACTCCTGCCGCACATCATGCAGAGACTTTTCCCACACTCGCCCTCCCTCATAGCTATACGCCTGGAACCATGCGGTCACGGCTTTTACATATCTGGCCTTGGCACAATAGAAACCGCAGGAGCGGATAAGAGGCTGCAGTTCTTCATCCGTCAAGCTGTCAATATACTTTGGCATCAGCCGCTCTCCCATCTCAGCTACCGCCTTTTCAACATTGCTCCAAGCAGTATTCTGCACCAGTATAGCCGTAACCATGATGGCATACGGCGTACCCGGCCACCAGTCAGGCTGGCCGTAGCCAGTTATTAGTCTCTCATATATTTCCCTCGATGTCAGCATCTCCACAACTCATACTCCCAGCTGACGAATTTATATGGCATATTTATTAAACGGTCAATTCTCGGTGTTTTCCCTCTTCTGGAGTTCAAATTCCATCATCGCCTTTTTAGCCGCATTCATGCCGAATATTTCTCCCCATATTGGGGATATAGCAAGGGATGCACGTACCTCCTGTCCATCAATTGTCCGTGATAAGAGATAAGGCTTTTCAATCACTATATCGTCCATGTCTTTTGACAATTCACTTCTGTCTCTATGAAATAGCTTGAGCACTCGAGCTTTCATGGCTGCGCCGTTCTTATTTTGACAGTGAAACAATATCGAACTATAATCCTGCCACATAAGCGGGCAGACATACTTGTCATACGGCTTTATCACTGTGCATTCACCTTGGAGCAAGCAGTCAGCCATCAATGTGCCGCATTCCCCTTTAACACTAAGCCATGTCAGAATCAATGGCTCCATGCCGTAATTATAAAGTTCTAAAGCATAACCAGATGGGCTGGTTTTAGTCATCCGCTCTCTCGGAACATCGAATTCCGATTGATAAGGAACTATACTTCCAGACAACCTGGGCTTTTTATCGTATCGATCCTTCAGCAACGGAATCGTCGCGCCAAGTATCACACCCAGAAGCGTATACACTGCCGGATGCACTTCCTTGCTTATGTTGGCCAATTCGTAAAGTATCGTCAAATCCATATTTCTCTAAGCACCACCCAGTAAATATTCAGACTCTTTGCATGCCTGCTTATCTGTGCATCTACCTGCTACGGTCTCTCAGGCTGTTCTCCCTGCATTCATCACTCGCAAATAGTTGCCTGAGCACGACTTGCTCCACCACGCCGTCCATCGGCTTCCGCTCCAGTAATGCGTGTATGAGCGTGTAATATGCTGGGAGCTTTCCCCTACACCACAAAAGCTTGATACCCAGCAAATCCCCAGTAATGGCCGACAAGTCAAATCCAAACGAGTCCAGAGAATATCGCATACGTGACGGCTGGCGGCATGGCACTCCGTCTGGTCGTGTACATTGACGGCAAATCGTACATCCTCCAGAGGAAAGTGTGAGTCTCCCAGGAACTTCCCGCTCTACGTTCAGCATTGCATCATGGAATGCTGCCTTTACTGGCATAAGCGTATCCAGCGTTACGTCCTTGACTTGATTCTCCGGCGTGGATGCTATCACATCCTCATTATATACAACCTGCACTGCAGCCACCGTCACATAGCTGTAATGACTCAGAAACTCCGCTGTATCTAAGCCCATCGGCGGACATGACCACTTTGCACCGTAGTTGTCGCACTCCCGGCAGTATGCCAGAAATCTTTCCTGATTCTGATATAGCCGGACGAAATCCGCCAGTCCCATTTCTCTCACTGTCAGTTTAAGGTCACAGACACAGTTCATTTCTGCAGCACTTCATCATACACCAGTTTTGTTCGCTCATCAAACAGCACCCATAAGATTTCATCAAACGTTTCTGGGTACTCCTTTACAACTTCTCTGACTGCCCGCACCGCAATCTCTGTGGCCTGCTGCACGGGATAGGCATACACACCTGTGGAGACGGACGAAAACGCCACACTACGTATGCCATTTTCCATGGCAAGCTCCAGCGAGTGACGATAGCATCCAGCCAATAGTTCTGATTCACCATGACTGCCACCATGCCAAATCGGCCCTACCGTATGGATGACATAATCGCAGGGCAGTCTGTATGCCTTGGTGATTTTAGCTTGTCCCGTCTTGCAACCATCCAGCGTCCGGCATTCTGCCAAGAGTTCTGGTCAAGCGGCTCTGTGTATGACTCCATCCACGCCCCCGCCGCCAAGCAGACTTTCATTGGCGGCATTGACAATGACATCGGCATAATACTTTGCCGTAATATCTCCCAGTTCCGTTCTTATGATGGTCATGTCTACTTCCCTCATTTTATCTTCAAATCCAGCAGCATCTTGTCTGTCTCCCACGGAGATATGACCGTATAGCCAATGCCAGCCCCTTCCAGGACAGCCTTTATTTCTTCGTCCTTCACCTTTGCTCGTTCCAGATTGGTTTCCTTACGTCCAGCAATGCTGATGAATTCGTCGTTCCGATGGAGCAAATATTCCACATTGTCAAACTTGGCATGCTCGTGCATCACCAGCTGGTCAAAGAGTTCATCCGGCGTATTGTTGTAGATGATATTCAGCGGCAGGGGCGAATCGCAGACCGCATACTCCACGCCATACCGTTCCAGAGTCTTCAGCCTATGCACCTGCTCGGCAAAGAGGTAGAGCTGGTCCTGCACAATATCCGTGGCATTCTGATACCAGAGCCACTTGGCATACTCACCCACCAACTCCGTCTTATGCCCCTTGCGCTTCAGCTTCGAAAAAAAATTTGCGGCGATGGTGCTCTTGCCAATACCAGCACCGCCATAAAAATTCAGTACCTTCAAGTCTATCTCCTATCAAAAAGACGCATGGCATAGCACCATGCGCCATCTGTCGTCAACTCTTAGTTTTCCCAACTACCCTCAATATCTGTTCTTCTGTCCACTTTGTAACATCCTTGATGAAATCAACATCCATGCCTTTTTCCCACAAACTCTTTATCACATTCTCTTTCTCTTGTGTTATGCCCTGCGCCATGCCACGCTCATTAATGCCTTCGCTCAAATTGCACATCGTTCTCAACTCCTCTTCCATCTCAGCCGTAACTTCAATATCGAACTTCTTCTTGAGAATTTTTCTCTTATCTTCTGCTGATTTATTGGTTTCCTGAAATATCACCTGCAGCATGGACAGCATCCGATTCCGCACAGGCCCCGATGCCAGATATACCATCACGATATTAAGCAGGTCATAATTTTCTTGAGGCTCTTTGTATTTTCCCACCAGATGATACTCAGTCATGCGATAGTGATTGATGATGCTCTTGTCCGTGGGAGATTCCATGCATATCCAAAATGGTGTAGACCTTCTTGACTTCACTATAATTTGAGCCGCTGAATTCTGTTTCCTTCTGCGCTGAAATGAGCCTGGTACCATAGAACACCGCTCTTTTCATCAGAATGTACTTCAATGTGGATTCTGAGAATGTCTTCTGCGCCTCAAAATTTATGAAGGCGTATGCGTTCACCAGTTTCTGGCGTAACCGCATGGAATATAACATCAAAAGTATTCCAGCCTTCACCGGGAAAACCTATTTCATTGCGCATCCCTTTTATCTTCTTGGGCCTCGCCACAGTGTTTGTCTTGCCCGGATTCACCGGCACGGAGCTGACTTGAATATCACCTTCGATATACTCCTCGGCTATATCTTTCAGACTGGCATTCTTAAATTCCGGCACCACACCTTTAAGCAGGTATGCCGCAACAGGTTTCTCTGACAGAATATTCTTGGCACCTGATCATACTGCGAATTTTTGAAGCCCAGCAGTTCTTCTGCCGGCGTTTGGTTACACTGCATCAATCGCGACTCCTTCCTATTGCTTGAATTATACCACAAACCTTTAGCTTCATAAAGTCCTAAGCAATTCTTCGTCCTGTTCAGTATCTGTTGCCTGCTATTTCAGCCTTCATGTCTTTCTCCAAATCCCGGAGCAACTTCTCGCAGGAATCTATCAGATGACCAATGAACGTATCCGTTTTGCGCCTATGATAAAAGCTATCCAAAGCCCAGCTAAGATATCTGTGTGACTTGTCATAATTTATATCCGTACCTATGCCTTTCATATAGCACTTGCCCAAGCAGAAACAGATGTCCGGCTTGAAGACTTGGTCATAGTCATCGTCATTGGCATCATAGGCTCTTTTGTAAAGCATGAATGCATATCCTTCATTTTTCTCTACATGATAGCCGTTCAGAAACATATCCCCCAACTTATACAGGCAGTTTGGGTCGTTCCCCAGCAAGGCGCCCAAATTGAAGTATTCGTATGCTTTATCGTAATCCTGCGGTATAGAGCGGCCGTAATAATAGCAATAGCCAAGATTCCCTATAGCTCGCAAATTTCCTGTTCCAGCTGACTGCGTATAGTATTTGACCGCCTTGGCATAGTCCTGCGGTATGACCAGGCCATTATAATAAAGGGAACCAAGATTCAAAGCTATGATGCCGTAGTCATCTGGCAGTTCCTTCTGGCAACGCTCATAGGCTTCCAGCACCTTGGTGCCAATGCCGATACGAGCATCCTCTTGATGCTCTTCGCCCCAGTCCAGCAATCCATCCCAGTCTTCTTCATCTATCAGGGATTGCATTTCTTTCAGAGCTTCCTCAACGCTGTCATAATATTCGTCTTCTACCTTGCTATTATCGATATATTTGCGGATGACGTGCTTGGTACGACTAGGAGGATAAGGTGCATCTTCTTCCGTGCAATATTCTATGCCGACCACTTTCACTATTGCTTCACCGTTATCTGACCCTGCCGGTACTACGCAGCGGTCTTCTACCTGCAGGCTAGGGTCATCCGATATGTAGTTATACTGCTTGCTGTCACCACCAAAAACTACACTGACGTACATGGGCTTATCCTGGTCTGCCGTTTCCTCATCTTCGTCCTCTTCTTCATCGTCAAGCAAGCTGGGGTCAAACATACCCAGAAGCTTTAGAAACTCATGCCACTTTTCCGGATAGGCATTATTGCCATCAATTTTCTTTTGGGTGCCATCCTTCCACTTACATACCAGCGACCATTGAGTACCATCAAGGATGTCAGGATTATCATAGTCGTCTTCCCAAGACTCCACCTGCAATGTCTGGAAATCTTGGCACCATGCCTTACTGGCCTTGCCATCAAGGCATGTACGCAAAATATCGCTCTGACCTTCTATCTCCCGCATTTGAACAAACCTCTCGGCTCTTAGGTTAGGATGCCACCGCTATTGTATATACAGACTGTTGTAGTCGGTGAAAAGTATCCGCCAATGGAGAATTTTATCTTTTTGAGTTTTGCCATCCTCAGCACCTCGCAATCTTACCCCATATCTGTAGCTATGCATGTTGTTCGTGAAGCAAACTCCACCAGCCTTATTAACACTATTTCGACAAAGTTTCCTGTTCTCCTATTCCTTAGGCAAACTTGCTAGGCCTAATTGTTGTTACGACTTTTGCAATGCTGGCTCCTGTAAATTTGAATGTTTGGCTCTATCTTTGAACTATTACCCCTATTATTGAACGATTGCATAGGGCTTTCGTTCAATAATAGAAAAGCCCGTGGGCTGCCAACGGGTTTCAGTTTCCAAATATGCTACATAATAAGGCAAAATCTCATGCAGAAAATCTGCGTGAGACCCACCAGCCCTTATTTTATACGGTTTCATGCGGCTACCGATTGTATCAATCTCGCAGTCAGTATGTCGATATAAATCATCTTCACTTTGCCATAATAGGATTTCTGCAGGAGCTTCAATACTTCCAGATTATCCCCTTCAATATAGAGGTTTTCCGTATTGTCCCAGTCCTTGCTTTCTTCCTTACAGGGACGCAGAGTCCCCATAGAGGGCGTTTGAGACAGGCGCAGGGCTTTGCCCTTGCCGTTCCATTTGAAACTGTACCGTTCCTGTTCATCATCCACAAAATCGCCCAACAGCTGCCGCAGGACATCGAAGTCACTTTTCCCTTCCTCGAATGCTTCGGGGAAAAGCTGCCGCATGGCCTTCAAGTTTTCTTCGGTAATATTCATGGATTCGCCTGTTAATGCTTTCATTATTCCCTGCTCCCTTGCGCGGTTATCTTCTTCATTTCTCGTTTCCATTTTTGCAGCTGTTTTTTGCGGTATTCCAAGTCGTTCCCAGTGTATATCGTAGTTAAAGTCCAGTTCCTCGATATGCAAGTCCGCATGATACTCGCCCTCATGCTTTCCAATGATGGACAAGGTATGCTCTATCCGCTGGGAAATCTTCTCCACCGTCAGCACAAAGGAATGGATGGGGCTTTCCATGCGTTTCAAGAGATTGACCCGCATCAGCTGAATCAACTGATTTTCACGGTCAGCCTGACGGAACACACTGCGTCCGTCTGCGACAGTCATATCGTAGCGATTTTCGTAGGCGTGACGCTTCTCCGAGCGCACATAACGTAGAGGTGCATACAGCCCCAGCGTCAGGCGGTTGATCATCTTGTTCACTTTGTGCGATGTAAAACTCCCTCTGAAAATCACTTTTCTGCTTGATATAAGACGTTGTCGTAAAGATGAACCGCAATTCGTCAATCTGTGAAAGCTCCTTTTTCAGCTCCTCATAGGCATAAATCGTAAAAATGCCGATATAACGGACATCTTAGCCCCTGGCTGTATCCCCTGCCGAAGCTCATCAATCACCCGTCCCTGCTATTTGTTGTCCAGTATCTTCGGATTTTTCGGCTGTTTCACTTTGACAGCCCTCCTCAATGCGATAATACCGATACTAGCAGAAATACCATGACTTATCTGCCACTCATTCATGTACCCACTTATGAAAGGTAGGGCGGGAAATGACCAAGAGGCATGCTGCCTTGCGCTCCGAGAGTTTTCCGCTCTCCCACTGGCGACGTATTTCGGCATAGCTTTCCGGTTTTTCGAGTGGTCTCCTGCCGAACTGTACGCCTCTTACTCGCGCCGCAGCCAGTCCATCCATTGTGCGCTGATGATTCATACTCCGCTCCATATGGGCAACGTACAAAAAAATCTGGATGACGAGATTCGAGATGAATTTCCCCGTAAGGTCGTCTCCTCGCTTGGCGCGCGTGTCAAGCAAGGG
This sequence comes from uncultured Mitsuokella sp., assembly GCA_945873115.1. Classification (GTDB taxonomy): domain Bacteria; phylum Bacillota; class Negativicutes; order Selenomonadales; family Selenomonadaceae; genus AWVT01. Next base: position 43,294 of record CAMCBT010000008.1, on the reverse strand, counting down.
CATATCCAGAATGACGATATCGGCTTCCTTCTCACGAGTGATGATGTCGAGCTGACGAATCATCTCATCCTATCAGCCGTGCATCATCCCACGATATAAATGTTAAGGAACCACTCTAAAACATTCTGATGAAATGAAGAATCTGGTGTCAAAGGGATCCTTGAGCGAATGGATATAAAAAGCAGCGCGGCTGCAGCACATAGAACAATGTACTGCAGCCGCGCTGCTTTTCATGCGAAAAATATGGCTCAATCACAAATCTTGTGGGATTTCTCATTCCTGACATACGCATGTCTGCTGGCATCAAATATCTTCAGAAAGAAATATTCATCATCGGGATAGCCGTATCCCTGCCTCCGGATTGTCTTGATCTTGTTGTTGATGCCTGCGATTTTCCCTGCATATATTTTGTAGGTTGCGTGGGCGATGATGCCTTCGAAGTGGGATTCCAGCATGGACGAAAACCATCTCAGATGGCTGTTCCCTGTTGTATTGCACAGGTCAATGATTCCCGTGATTGCTTTCCCCATTTAGGGCTCGTCCTTAGAGCGGTAGGCTTCTGAAAGCTTTTCCTTAATGTGGATTTGCTGAATATGTATGTTTCTTACTTACAGCTTTCCTGCCATTCCTTTACCCGGAATCCCACAAGAACTTCATCTTCACCAACAAGCAGAGGACGCTTGACGAGCATACCATCCGTGGCGAGACGAGCATACTGTTCATCATCGCTCATCGTAGGAAGTTTATCCTTTAGTTCCAATTCCCTGTACTTTTGCCCGCTGGTATTGAAAAAGCGTTTGAGCGGTAATCCGCTCTTTTTATGCCAAGAGCGGATTTCTTCCTCGGTAGGATTATTTTCCTTGATGTCCCGTACCTTCACATTTACCCCATTGTCAGCCAACCATTTCTCAGCTTTCTTGCAAGTAGTGCAACGGGGATAGCATACGAAAACCTTTTCATTCATTTTGTCACCTTTTTCTGTTCATCAGTGGAATCACATTGACGAGCGGTTCTTCATAAGGATGAACTTCGTAGATTGCGGACAGCGTTTTATCCAAGTCCTCTGCCGCAATTTTGACCTCGACCTTGATTTCCTCCTCCTCGCTCACTTCTTCCTCTGCTCCCAAGTAGGGATGGCTACCAAGGAGCGGTCGCCAAGAGCCAGTCACCTTGCTATATGCCAAGCAGGAGTCATAGTTCCCGAGACGACCTGCGCCGACAGATTGAAGTGCAGAGCGCAAAACAGGCAGATGAGATTCGGGAATGAAAATCTCAAGTTTTAGTTCCTTGAAGTCCATCAATCTTTCACCACTTCGCCACGCCAGTCGATAATTCCTCCAAATTCAACGATAGTAGTATAGCCCATATCGGCAAGTTTCTGAGCAGCCTCTTTGCTACGCCTGCCACTCCGGCAATATATGAAAATCACCTGTCTTTTATCCGGCAGAAGTGACGGAGGCTCCTTATCAATGGATTCGTTTGGGATGCAGATGGCCTTGGGGATATGTCCCTCCTCATATTCCCGTTGAGTCCTCACGTCCAAAATGATATAGCTAGATTCCGTCTTCATCAGCTTTTGAGCCTCGTCCGATGAAATATGACGGTAGGCTACTTGCCCGCTCGAAACGGGTGCCACTCCCCCGCAGCCGCATAATGCCATAACTGGCATGGCTATCAACGTAGCTAAGACCCTCTTCATCAAAATCCCTCCAATTCAGAAATATCAAGGCTTCACGGTAAAACCGAGCCTCCACCTTCGAAAAACGATCCTCCTATGCCAAAACCGAGCCTCCCCTGTGCGGCTCGTCTGGAATAATGAAATTGTATCATTTTCTGCATGAATATATCAATGTAGATACACTTCTGCTGGAAACCAGGGAAAGTATACCATAGAAAAAGCGTTCCTTGCAATTTATGGCATCCCTCGGAATGCATTCATTGATTGCGATGGACTAGGCTCATCTCTGAAATTTTTCTTGCAATTCGTAGCGTGTCATGCTATAATCTATCATGTTGACACCATGCGGGCATAGTTCATCGGTAGAATGAAAGCTTCCCAAGCTTTAGAGGTGGGTTCGACTCCCATTGCCCGCTCCATAAAAAATACAGGAGATGCATTTGCATCTCCTTTTTTGTGTCTTCCTTTTGCTATGAAACCCCAAGAAGTCAAGCCGTAGGCGCAGACTGATTGGCTGGTTTCTTGCAAGGGCGGCGCACAATGTCCACAAAGTGGACGTTTGTGCGTGTAGTTTGCTGTGCCTATCGCACGGATTTCCAGCGGTCGTGGAGCCAGAACCATTCTTCGGGATGCTTACGCACGTGGTTCTCTATGGCTTTTGTGAGCTGCTGGGTCATGGCGCGGATGTCGTCCTTCTTGTCCTTTGTCTTTTCCACGTAGTAGGGGCCCTCCAGCACAAGAGTATGGAAGCCCTTCCTATCGCGATGCATAAAGGCTGTGAAGATGGGAACGCCTGTGAAGCGGGCCATGGAGGCGGCACCGGGGACGCAGTTGGTAGGCTGGCCGAAGAAGTCCAGTACGATGCCATCATGGCGATTTGTGTCCTGGTCCATGATGAGGCCGATAGCATAGCCGTCCTTCAGCATCTGGAACATCTCCCGGACGCCGGTCTTGTAGGTGATGTGCATGCCGATGAGGCTACGGTACTCGTTGATGAAGCGGTCCGCTGCCCCCTTCTGCTTCATGGCGACGCCGACGATGGGGATGCCTGCCATAGCAAAGGCGCCTCCCATGAGCTCCCAGTTGCCGCTGTGGGAGGCGGCGATGATGCAGCCCTTGCCGTCCTTCATGGCCTCTTGCATTGGGGTCAGGTTCTCGATGCGCACGTAGCGCTCCGGGTGCTTTCGGATGAGGGGGAAGCGCAGCACCTCCACGAGCATGGGGCCAAACCGTACGGAGGAAGCCCTTGCGATGCGCCAGGCCTCCTTATCCGTGATGCCGAGGCAGCGTTTGATCTGTTCAAAGGCCAGCTTCTTGCGCTTTTTCGGCACCAGGGGCCAGCAAAGAGCCCCAAGGGCCCTGCCGATGGCTTCTGCCACACTACGAGGCAGGATACAGAAAAAGGCGCTGAGCGCCTTTAGGAGATAGTATGCCATAAGCCTTTCAGCCTTTCTCGCCTGCTTCATACTTTGCCAACTGCTTTTCCAGGCGCTTGACCTTCTTGAGGAGGTCCGGCAGGTGCTTCATGGCAGCCTGCATCCGAAGCCAGCTGGCATGGCTCTGCGCGGGGAAGCCGGCACCGAAGAAGCCCTCGGGCATGTCGCCGATGATGCCGGAGCGGCCGCCGTAGACGGAGTTGGCGCCGATGGTGATATGGCCCACCGTCCCGCTCTGACCACCGAAGGTGACATTATGGCCGACCGTCGTGGAGCCGGAAATGCCCACCTGGGCCACCACGAGGCAGTTGGGGCCGATCTTGCAGTTGTGACCGATATGAACCTGGTTGTCCATCTTCGTGCCGTGGCCGATGACGGTAGAGCCCATGGCCGCCCGGTCGATGCCATCCACGGCGCCGATCTCCACATCATCCTCGATGACCACATTGCCCACCTGGGGCACCTTCGTGTGGATGCCGTCCTTCGTGGTGAATCCGAAGCCATCGGAGCCGATGACGGCGGAGGAGTGGATGGTGCAGCGCCTGCCCACCTTGCAGTATTCCCGCACGGTGGCCCCGGAGTAGATGGTCGTATCATCCCCCACCTCGGCGAACTGTCCGATGTAGGTATGGGGATAGAGGGTCACATTGTCGCCGATGACCGCGTGGTCATCCACCACGGCCAGAGGCAGGATGCGCACGTTTTTCCCCAGCTTCACGTCCCGGCCAATATAGGCCCGGTCGCTCACGCCCTCGGGGATGGAAAGCTTCGGCGTGAAGAGGGCCAAAAGCTTTGCGAAGGAGGCTCGTGGGTCCTCCACATAGAGGGCAGGCTTTGGGAAGTCCCCTATCCCCTCCGGGAGCATCACAGCCGCAGCCTTGCTTTCCTTCGCCGCCTCGATGTGAGGCTCCACGGCAAAGATGAGGTCGTGCTCCCCTGCCCCATCGATATTGCCAAGGCCCTCTATGAGGGTATTGCCGTCGCCCACGAGCCGGGCACCCAGGAAGTCTGCGATTTCAGACAGTTTCTTTTTCATCGGGGGCGCCTCCTCACTGGAGCTTCTGGATGACATCATCCGTCACATCCGTCGAACCGTAGAAGGAGGTGGGCTCATTCTTGTCGCTCTTCAGGAGGACATCCAGCTTCTTCTCCGTCAGGACCTCCCGATAGGCCACATCCGCCTTCTGCTGCATCTGGAGGCTGTAGGACTGGTTGAGGGACTGGATTTTGCGCTGGGATTCCATCTGGGCCTTCTGGGCATCCTCCTGGCTCATGTTGGGATTCGCCTGCTGGGCCTTCTGGGCGTTCTGGATTTCCTCATTTATCTTTGCATTGCCCTCATCCACGAGGGACTTGATCTGGGGTGCCTCCTGCACGAGACGGGACTCGTCCACATAGCCCACCTTGACCTTTCCACAGCCGGAGACGGCAAGGGTCAGCGTGAGGGCCGCCAGTGCGAGGGCCGCTGTTTTTTTTCGTGATTTCATGGTGATATCGCTTCTTTCTAGTAATGGTTGACGGCGTTATTGCCGGTTGGCATCGCTGGAGATATCCTCATCCTTTGGAAGGGACTTCATCTCCTCCACGAGCTCATCGGTAAGGTCCAGGGCCTCCACCGGGAGGACCGTCCGGAACCTGACGGGAGAAAGGACTCCCTGGGCCCCCTCGAAGGAGGGGAAACGGGTATCAAGGCCCTCCATGGGACTGGCGAGGATAAGGGTCAGGTGATGGAGAATGGCGAGCTTTGCCGCCCGGCCTCGCATGTCGTTTGCCATACGGCTCTCCAGCCTCTTCACCTCCTGCTCCTTTTTCCAAAGGAGCTCCTGGACATTCTTTTTTGTGTTATCCTGGAGGGCGGCCATGGCATACTCCATGGCCTCCACATTTCGTGCATTGGCTGCGGACTCCTTGGCCAAGGCCTCTGCCCGTGCCTGCTCCCCGGCCGAGGCAAGCCGGCTCTGCCAGGCGGCAAGCTTCGGTGCCAGGGCAGCATTCACATGGGCCTTGATCTCCTTTTCCCATTCCGCCTGGAGCTCTGCATGGCGCGCGCCTCGCTCCTCCTTGAGTGCCTCTCGCTCCTCCTCCCAGTGCTCCCGTTCCCTTTCGAGGGCCTCGGGCTTGTCCCAGGGATGATGCATGGCCTCCTGATTTTCGATTTTGATGTTGAGGTTGAGGAGCCTCTCCCGATACTCCTTGTCAACAGCCTCGCTGCGGGCTTTGAATGCCTCGCCCTGCTCCTTTTTATAGGCCTCGGCGAGGGCAGCCCGTTCCCTTTCGATGGATATGCGCTCCTCCACTAGGGTCTGGGCATCCTTCTGGTCCGCCGCATCCTCGAAGGGCGTGCCATCAAGGGCCGGCGGCGGGACCTGCCAGTCCTCCTGCTTTTCCTTGGCCCGAAGAACCAGGGCATCCCGCTCCGCCCGGAGGCGGGTGAGCTCGTCGTAGCGGGGATGGGCGGCCAGGACCTTTTCCATGTCCACCGTCCCCACGGTCGGTGCCGAGGTGCTGGTCTGGGTAGCCGTCGAGCGCACCGCATAGCGGAGGATTCCTGCACCGGCAAGGAGGAGAAAAATAGCGGTCACAGCACCGATGGCAATGCGTCGCTTCCTGCTGCCTGCCTTCTCCTTTTCTTCTGCCATGGCCTTCCTCCTCTCCTATTTACAAGGAAGTACCGAGCCGAAATTCGGCTCGGTACTTGATTTCTTATGGGCAAATGCCTTACTTCAGCTTGCTGACCACATCCTGGGTGATGTCCGTGCCGCCATAGGCAACAGCAGACTTGTCGATGACGACGGAAAGGCCCTTTGCCTCAGCCGTCTTCTTGATGGCGTCGTCGATGCTCTCCTTGATGGGATCCATGAGCTCCTGGTTCTTCTGCTGGAGGCGCTGCTGGGTCTGCTGGTAGTAGTCGGCCTTCTCCTGGTCGCTCATGTTCGCCGACTTCTGCTCGAACTCCTTCTGGGCATCCTGCACAGCCTTCTGGAATTCAGCATTGGCGCTCTGGAGCTGCGGATGCTGCTGGGCAAGCTGACGGTAGTCCACAACACCGACGGAGGAGCTGGCGGCACTGGCAATGCCGGAGCCCGACTGGGTGAGGGCAAGAGCCACCACGGAGCCGATGAAGACGAGGGCGATGAGCACGCTGATGATCTTGACCTGTTTCTTCTGAAGCTGAATCATTTTCTGGTATTCTCCTTTTGATATGAATAGGATGTTTCCTATAAGCTGCAAGGGCTACCTCTGTAGTATCCTCACCGCAAAAAGACTTTTCTATTATAGCAAAGTAGTCCCGCTCTTTCAAGCGCGGATTCTCGTCCCGCTAGAAATTCCCAATGAGGCGCAGCCATCCCTCCTCCTGGCCCTGGACGTATTCCAGTGCGAGGAAATCATGGAGGTCGTAGCGAAGCCCCACCTCATGATCCTGGCTATGGTCCTGATATTCGTAGCGAAGAGTCCATTGGGGAGCGAACCGGTAGAAAAGGGCCCCATCGAGGCCATGGGCCTGGAAGTCATAGCGGGCCTCTGCCCGCACCCGCCGCCCCAGGAGCCTTCCATAGCCGAGCTCTGTGCGCCAATCCATATCCTGGGGATAGAGATAGGCCTCATAGAACAGCTCATCCCGCGGTGTCCCCATCCAGCCCCCATGGAGGCGGAAGAGGAGATCCTCCTCCCGCCGATGGTGATTCCCCGCGCTGCGGCCCATATCGAGCCAGCCCGTGAGGCGAAGGCGGAGCCGCTCCGAGTCGGAGCGGCTCATGACCGCCATGCGCTCGGCGGGCGATAGGGTCACCATCGTCTTCATGCCAAAGGCACGAAAATCGGATGTCCCATCGAGGGCCGCGGCAAACTGCTTCTCAAAGGCTTCCCTATGACGCAGGACGAAGGCGACGGGAACCCCCACCAGGGAGTCCGCCTCCCGCTGCATGAGCTCCCGGTGGCCCAGGAGGGCGAAATTCGGCACCGTATCGGAGCGCATGTAGAGCTCCGTGGTGCGTACGATAGGAAGGCGTGGATAGAGGGTCACCCGGACGCGAGTCACCTCCGCCGTATCCACATCAAAGTCAGCCCGGAACTCCGGAAGCTTCTTTTCCATATAGGCGTTGAGGCTTTTTTTCAGCACCCCATTCGTCCAGTCCGTGGCTGCGACGGGAAGGCCCAGAAGGCCTTCACGAAATACCTCGTTGAGGCCGCCGGCATCCTGACGCACGAGGGCCTCCACGCTCTCGGGCATGCCCTCGACGGTGGTCTCCACCTGCACGGAGCGCACCACCTCATCCCAGGGGATAAGGCGTACACGGACCCTCGCCTCGGCCGCCAGGTCCGTATCCACGTGCTGAACGCTGTAGCCCACGAGCACCTTGTCAAAGACCTCATGGATAATCGATGAGATTTTTTCCGAATCCAGCGACTCCAGAGAGCGGCCCAGGAGGAGCTGCTCGCCGATGACCCGGACGCTCTCCTCCATGCGCTTCTTGACGAGGGGCGGGATGGGCACCTCAGAGGAGACGGTGGCCGCCACCCCATCGATGGGCACCGCTTCCCCAGGAGTGATGCTCCCGAGGAGGAAAACCGACAGGAGCAGCGCACTGCACAAAAAGCGAACGAGCATGATGGGTTTCCTTAGAAGGAGCCGCCCACCGTGAAGTGGACGCGGCCGCCATCGCTGCCACGACCATAGTCAAGGCGCAACGGTCCAAGGGGCGTATTGAGGGAGAGGCCGACGCCGACGCTTCCCTTGATGGTGTCCCCATCGGGGGACCAGCCATCATCCCAGGCCGTGCCCCAATCGGTGAAGAGGGCTCCCTGGACCTGCTTGACAATGGGGAAGCGATACTCCACCGTAAAGAGACCAATCTTCCTGCCGCGGAACTGGTCCTCTCGGTAGCCCCGAAGCGTCGTCTGGCCGCCGATGCGGAACTTGTTGAAGTAGGAAAGGTCGCCGTGGCCGGCACCCACCTTGCCCCGAAGAGCGAGGACCTGGGCGCGGCCCACCTTGAAGTAGCGCTGATCCTCGACGCTGAATTTCTGGTAGTCGAAGTCGCCGCCGATGCCTGCGACCTCGCCTGAGAGCTCCACGCGCCCGCCCTCTGTCGGGTTGTAGATATTGTCCCGGGTATCCGTCACATGGGCGAGAGTCACGCTGTTCGTCGTGCCGAAGTTATCCTTTATCCACTGGGCCGAGCGATTATTCTCGCCATCATCGATATGCTTGACGTACTCATCGTCTCGGGAACGAAGGGTGACATAATTCGTCGAGTACTCGCTGACAGGTCGGCTCAGGGTGACTTCGCCGCCGGAGTACTTGCGCATATACGTCTCGTTCAGGTCGCCATCCTCATCGTAGTCATCATACTCATAGGTGCGGTTGTAGACCTTCAACGTGCCGCTCGTCTCCTTCTTGTCAAGCCAGGGATGGCGATAGGAGAAGGTATAGCCATGGGCATCCGTATCGTCACCACTGACGGAGTAGCTGAGGCTGACGGCATCGCCCGTCCCGCGGAAATTCGTATCGGCCACAGAAATCATGCCGATGATGCCATCGGAGCTGGAGTAGCCGGCGCCGATGCCGAAGTTGCCCGTGCGCTTCTCCTTCACATCGATTTCCATGATGACCGCATTGGGCTCGACACCGGGGTTCATCTTGATGTTGACATCCTCAAAGAAGCCCAGATTGTAGACCCGCTGCATGCTGCGTTTGGCAAGCTTCGAGTTGAATGGGGTGCCGACCTGCTGGCGCATTTCCCGAAGGATGACATAGTCCTTCGTCTTCTCGTTGCCCTTGACCGCGTAGCCCTCCAGCTTGCCCTCGTTTATCTTGATGGTGAGGTCTCCCTTGTCATCGATGTTCATATCCGTGACCTTGGCGAGGATGTAGCCATCCTTCTTGTACTGCTCCTGAATCGCCTGGATATTCTCATGGAGGATGCGGTTGTTGAGAATCGTGCCGGTGCGCACCGTCATAAGGCCATAGAGCACATCGTCCTTCTCCACCTCATTGCCCTTTATCTTGATTGAATTCAGAATCGGATTTTCGAGCAGGTGATACTTGATGACGACACCCTCCGGCACCTTTTCAAAGGTGGGATAGATGTCATAGAAATAGCCCGTGTTGTAGATGGAATCCCTGTCCGCCGCAATGGCCTTCGTGGTGAACTTGTCCCCCGCCTTCATGTGGGTGGCGGCCTTTGTCGTGTTCAGCGTCTTGTCCGAGGCACCCTCGTAGACGATATCGACGACGGTAAGATCCTGGAGTGTATCCATATCCTTCTGGATGGCCGCCTCCTCGGGACGTCCCTTCGCCCAGGCCTCAGCCCGGGCCTTCTTCGTCGCCTCCTCCGGATCCTCTGCCGCAGCCTTCGTCTCCTCAGCCCTGCCCTCCTCTGTGGTGAGCTGCTGGTAGACAGGCTTTACCTCGCCTGCCGGATCCTTGGCTTCGGCTTCTGCAGCACTCTTCTCTACCTCGGCTGGCTTCGCTGCCTCTGCCTCTGCCACCTGCTTTGCTGCCTCTGCTGTTTCTGCCGTCTTCTGCGCCTCAGGCACAGAGACCGCATCCTGCTTTTGGAGCTCTGCTGAGTTCTCCTCCGGTGCTGCATAGGCCATGGTAGGAACGGAGGCACTGACAGCGAGTGCTATCGCATAGGCAAGCCATTTCTTCTTCTGTTTCAAGTAGGAAACCTCCCATATCGCCCAAGGGCATAAAATAGTTTATTTGGGTATTCTGATTTATTTTCGAAGCACCTTGCCGGCCGTCTGCATGAGCCTTTGTGTCTCAGCATCGGGCGGCTCGGCGCGTTTCGACGATTGGATTTCTACGGGCCCTGCAGCCTCCTTTTCCGAGGACTGGGCCGGTGTGCTCTGGGGGAGCACAGGCTCTCCCTGCGCCGACAAAGCCCCTTGGACGGGCTCTGCCACTCTTGGCTGGGCCCCATCGGCCCTCGCCTCAGCCTGAAGCGTCGCCGGAAGAGGATCTTCCTCCGCTTTAGGAGCCTCTGATGTCGCCTTGCTCTTTTGGAGCACGGCAGAGGGCCCCGGTGCCCCGGCCCTCTCCTGGTTCATTCCATAGACGAGGCCCGCTGCAATGGTCCCTGCCAGCAGGCCCGGCAGAAGATAGACCCCAAGGCGCCGCAGGAGACTCACCTGCTTTCCAGCTCCCACATGAGCCAGCTCCGCCTTTGCCAGCATGACCCGAAGGTCACCGCGAACCTCATCCTGCCCCGCCAAGGACTCTTCAGCCCCATCGAGCCATTCCCTCGCGGCCTGAATGTGATGGCGCTCCCTTTTCCTCTTGTCGTCCATATCCTTCTCCCATGGGTGCGCACCCATTGGTGCCTGCCAGACAGATTCTGCCGCCGGATTATCCTGCAGCTGATACAGTACTACAATCCGGAGAAACGCCCCCTTTACTGCAAGCGGAATTTCGCCAATTTCCTCCATATTCCTCTGTTTTCAAGGAATATGACAGAATAGGTCGGGAAATCATCTCCAATGGTGCAAAAATCGGGAAAGCATACCGCGGATGCGGCGCACGCCGTTTTTCTGGAGGCGATAGATATGGGAGACGCTGAGCTCCATAGACTGGGCCACCTCGATGGGGTCATGGCTATCGAGATAGATACCCTCGAGGACCGCCTTCTCCTTGACCGGGAGCCTTTCCATCGCCCCCTGGACACGCCGGAGCATCTCATGCTGCTCCGCCACCTCCTGGGCCGTGGGCGAATCATCTTGAAGTGTCTCCAGAAGGCTCCTGCCCTCCTCCTGTGCCTCCAGGCAGGCAAGACCTGCCCTCCCCTCCCGGGCGAGGAAGTTCAGCATGCGCCCCCGTATGCGATGGAGGGCATAGAGGCTGAAGGCCACGCCCCGGGAGGGCTCATAGCTCTCAACAGCCTCGATAAGGGCCACGGTCCCCTCCTGCACCAGATCCATGACGGCAGGATGGGTACGAAAAGCCATCGCCTGCTTGAAGACGAGGGGCTGGTAGGACTCGATGAGCCTTTGGCGCGCACGCCTATCTCCTGCCTGAAAGGCCGCCCAGAGGCGACGCTCCTCCTCCCTCCCCAGTGTCTTTACCCGGGAGAGCTCTGCCATATACTCCTGAAGCTCCATCCTGCACCTCCTTTCAAGGCCTGAAATCAAAAGCGGACATTGGCGGAGAACCCAAGGATGGAGTTTTCCCCCTGCTGGTCGTAGCTCACGGAATAGCGATCATTTATATCGTATTGCACACCGACACGGGATACGGAATCCCCTGAGATGCTCTGAGAATAACGCACCATCACGTTGTGGCCGAGATACTTGCCGAACTCGAGATGATAGACATCCCGATCCGTCTTCGCGGTCTCCTGGTCGGAGGTGTCCTTCAAAAGGGATCCATTTCCCATGCCGATGGTGAACCTATCCAGCTGAAGCGCATCCTTCACCGAGTTTTCCACATCGGAAAGGAAGCTCATCTGGAGGCCCGTCAGGAGCAGGCTCGAGGTATCCCAGGTGGCTTCCCCCGTCCGGTAGTCGCCCCGCATCATGAGAAGCCTCATGATATCCGTCTGGCTCATTTCCGGATCCGAGGAGAGCTTCGTGTCCATAGCCCCAACGGGGCCGTGAAGTGTCAGGTAGACCCGGGTTCGCGGCAGGCGCGTCCTCGCCGCGAACTGGACGCTGGGCAGAAAGGAATCCACCTGGTTGAAGGATAGCACACCCTCATAGATATCAAAGACGTTCTTCAGATAGCGAAGCGTCCCGCCCCGCCGCACGGAGATGGTGCCTGAGGGCTGAGGGTGAAGCGTCGTGCCGCCATAGTGCATGGAGCCCTCCAGGTACATATCATAAAGGGCCGGGCTGTAGGCGTGGACGCGTCTCCCTAGGCGCATCGTCGTGTCAAGGCCAATATTGGGAAGTGACCCATCCGAATCCGGAATAGAGGGCATGGATATGACGCAGTCGTGAAGGTCAAGGGTCCCCGTAATCACCGGAAGAATGCGCCCATAGCGCTCCCCTTTCGCAATCGACACCGTAGCATCCAGCGGCCCCGTGAAGAAGCTGCTGCGCACATCGAGACTCTTTGCATTCAGAGAAAGGTTCACATCGCCGAGCTCACGGCCATCGAGAGTAATCCCCCCGATTAGCTGACAGGAACCATCGCCCATTTTACCAGAAAAATCCAGGATTGTCATCGTATTGCCACGAAAATCAATCTGGGCATTCATTTCCGTCAGTGGAAGGTCCAGGGGCTTCAGCTTTGCCGAGCCATCCTTGAGGGAAAGGGAGCCATGAATAAGCGGCTGGGCTGCTGTGCCGGTGAACCTCAGGTTCCCCGTCAAATCCCCCAGGGCCCAGTCCACCTGGGAGGACAGGGTCGGGAGAAGTGCCAGGTTCGCCTTGTCCAGGGACAGCTCGAGAGCAATCTGCTCATGCTCGCCCAAGGTCTCCCCCTTCTCGGCTGTCAGGGCGCGGACGGGGACGACGCCCTTTGCCGAAGCCTCAAAGGTCTTGTCCCCCACCGTCTTTGCCGCCTTGATCGTATCCACCTTCACCCGGCCGTCCTTCAGATGGAAGGTGCCGGAAAGTGTATCAAAGGAGGCACCGTAGGCGCCGCCATTTGTCACCGTCAGCGTCGCATCTGCCGCGGGATTCTTCATCGTCCCGCCAAATTCCACATGGGTCTCCACATTTCCGGAGACGGCTGCCTCGATTCCCAGGGATCTTGTAAAGAGCCCCAGAGGAACGCCGTGGGCAGTGAGCTCTCCCTCCAGGATGCCGTCAAGGGCACCGAGGTTTCCATCCAAGGGGCCGTCCAGCGTAAGCGAGCCGTCTCCATGGAGCTCTCCCGAATCCCCCTGAAGGAGGGAGAGGGTCTCAACCGTCACAACCCGATTCTTCAGGTTGATGGAAAAGCTTCCGTCATGGACGGGATAGCCAGAAATCAATCCTGTCCCCAGGCTTCCCGTCGCCTCCACCGTCGGATTTTTCACCGTGCCGGACAGGCTCGCCTTCACCGTGGCAACACCACTTAGCTTGTCCGTCTTCTGGTTCAGGAGGGCAGCGAGGGAGCTGATGTCCACGTTCTCTGCGACCATTTCCCCGTTGATTTCCTCCGTATCCATATGATAGGAGCCGGTGCAGGTGAGCTTTCCCGCCCCCTGCTGGAGGCTGAAATTGCGTAGATACGCCACGCTCCCCCGGTACTCCACCTGGCCATCGATATCGGTAAAGGCGACCTCATTTGCCACAAGCTCCGGGGCCTTGAGTACTCCGGAGAAGGTGGGCGACTCAACGGTGCCCCCGACCTTCCCCTCAAAGGTCCCCTTCCCCGAAATAGGATAGGGTGCATGAAGGAAGAATCGGGCGAAGTCAATCTCATGGACATTGGCTATGAGGTCAAGGCCATGGCTTTTTGTGACATAGCCATTGATATCCACGTCAATCCGCGGCGAGAGGATATGGAAATCCTGGAGCCTTAGCCCCTTTTCATCCAGGAAATAGTCACCGTCCATGCCCTGCAAAAGCATGCCATTGTAACTGCCGCGGTAGAAATGGATGTAGCCTACGCCTCTCGGGTCGTCCATGGTCCCCGTGAGTCGGATGGTATTATCCACATTGCCTGTGATATTCTGATCCGGTGCAATAAGTGCCGCCAGATCCTCCGCCCGCACGCCCACCGTATCGGCGCGGACATCAAGCTTCTTTTCGCCAGAAAAGCCGATGGTGCCCTCCACATACCAGCGCTGCATGCCGTCCTTCATGAGGGAGAACTCCCGAATCTCTACCCCATCGAGGCTGCCTGCCGCGTGGATGCGCAGGTCATCGTAGGGCTGCTTGAAGAGCTTTCCCCGCATGGCCACGAGATTCACATCCACATAGGGGTTACTCTGCGGGCCTGTCACCTGGATGGAGAAGTCTCCGACACCTGTCACGTCCGTCTTTGGCACGAAGGTCTGGAGCAGGCCAAAATCCGCATGCCTGCCGTAGAGGGAAAGGTTCAAAGCGGGGCTGCCGAACAGCTCACGAACATCGCCTTCCACGCCGACACTCGTGCCATTTGGAAGCCTTGCCGAGGCGTAGTCCAGGGTGAGATTTCCCTGCTTTAGCGCAAAGGAAGCATTGATACGCTCGATGGGAAGAGCCTGATAGGCACCTCCCCGATGGATGACGCTGCCGTAGGCCTCAAGAGACTCCCAGTCCTCTCCCCTGCCGTTAAAGCCGAAATCTGCGGATATGCGCCCCGAAAGCCCCTCTCCTGCTGGATACAGAGCGGCCAGGGACTGGGCATCCAGCTGCTGGAGCTTGACGTGGCCCGTGTAGCTCAGATCCTTCGGCAGAAAGACGACCTCTCCGCTCGCCTTTCCCCCGAGGGCCTCCCCATAGGCATTCTTCACAAAGACCCGGCCGGACGCATAGCGCACCTTGGCCCTTGCATTCCGGAAGGGGATGCCATAGGCCTCGCCCTCTGCCACCTGGAGAGTTCCCTCAATCGTCGGATCCGTCGCCGTGCCGGTGATATGTGCCTTGACAGCCGCGCTGCCCCTGTAGGGGATATCGGTCCGTATGGATGATGGGTCGAAGGAGTCGGACTGGGCCATGACATCAAAATAAGGGTTGCCATCCATATAATACACAAGGCCGCTGACATGGGCCTTCTGCCCCGCTGCCTCCGCCTCGGCTGTGACGAGGGCCTCCTTCTCCGTGAAGTGGGCGGAGCCCTTTATGTGCTCCACAGTGGTGCCGAGCACATCAGCCTGCCCCTCCGCTAGGGTTGCGTCCCCCGTGAGGGTCAGCACACTGCCATAGTAGGAGCCCACCACCCGAGCCTCCGGCAGCTTGCCTGACTGGATGGTGACCCCCTCCGGCAGGAGCCCTTTCGGCAGGTAGGGAAGGAAGCGCGCCACCTCCACATCCTTCGCCTGGATGTCAAAGGCCTGCCGCTCCTTCCGATAGGTGCCCTCCCCCTGAACCATAGCACCGAGGAGCTCACCTGACCCCTGGGCCTTCACGGCAGGCGCATGGGCAAAATTCAGTGTCGCCGCAGCCTTCGTGAGGGTCGCTGCCTCTCCGGTGGCGCGGGTGACGGTGACCTCCCCGTCCGTAAGCTCCACTGTCCCATGGAATGAGGCACTCGAAGTACTCTTCGAGGTGATATCCTCGATATTCCAGGTGCCGTCCTCCCGCTCCAGAAGCTGTGCCCGGACCCCCTGGACCTCTACGGTGGAGATGGCGTCTGCGCCGCTCCGGACAGCTGCCAGGAGTCCTGCCTTCACCGTGGCCCGGTCTGCCGTAAGAATCGAGGTGCCATGCTTATCCTCGACGGAGATATCCGTGAGCTCCACCGTTCCCGGCGACAGGACAGCGATTTTCCCGATGGCTACAGGGACGCCCAGTGTGCTCTCCGCGTACTCCCCCGCCTTCTCCCCCAAGGTCTCCATAAAGGTCTGGGTACGCGCAAAAAGATAGCCGCCTGTGAGAAGAGCAGCAAAAAGCAGAAAAATCGCCACGAGTGCGATATATCGTTTCTTCATGGAAATAGCCCCTTTCCTGCTCCCTGCTGGATATTTTCGGAATAATTCATATTCTTGCAGTTTCCATAATACCCGCGGTTTTTCCCTACGTCAACCCTCCCCCATGTACTTCTAATCCATGGAAAAAGGATTTCCTTGCGGCCACCGCCTCCCGCCAAAGCGTTTCTTTCCGCCTCTTTCTTGACTTGCCCTTTCCTTCCTCTGTATAATGACTAGAGCTTTATCACGCCTCTGTTTATAGAAAATTTTGCATCCCTCAAGGAGCCTTTTATCGTATGAAGATTACCCACACCGACCAGGACAAGTTCATCCGCTGGATAACGGCGGCCGGCATCTACTATATCTCGTGCATTGCCTTCTACATCGACATTGGCCAGGACATGGGAGCCGACTACTTCCTCTGGGTGATGCTGCCCATCCTGGCCGCCCTTGTGCTGCTGCCCTACGGGACACGGGTGCCCCTCTTTTCAAGGCCGTCGTTGCCGAATCTCCTGTCGGGGCTCCTATGGGCCGCCACCTTCCCCCTGCTCTATAGCTGGACCTATAGCCAGATGTGGTATGCGTCGAAAATATGCTACGACTTCATCGTGGGCACGAGTATTTTCGTCCTGTTCTCAGCCCTGGAGGGGGCTCTCTTTGCCATCCTGCCCCGCCGTCTTGTGGCAGCCTTCATGGCAGGGCTCAACCTCCTCTCCATCCTCATCCCCCTCCTCCAGATTATCTACTATTGCATGGTCTGGCACTGCCTGACACCGGACTCCTTGATGGCCCTCTATCTCACCAACTGGAGGGAGAGCATCGACTTTATCGAGTCGAATGTGGGCCTCCTTCCTGCCACGCTCATCCTCCTGGGCCTCGCCCTCCTCTTCGCCCTGGCCTACCGCTGCCATCTCGCCTTTGCAGAGCGGCTGGAGTCCGGCTCCACGGCGGGGCGCATGGCATCTCTCTTCGCCCTGGTGACGGCTGGGATAGCGACTCTCGCCTTCTACCTTCCCCAGACCTCCATTGCCGACCTCTGGAACGATGTGAAAAGCTACGTGGAGGAGACCCAGGAGTACAGCGTAGGCCACGACGAGCGCTTCATGTCGCTGCACCTGGATGCCCGCCGGACGCTTTCCGCCCGGGCCCCCGGCACCGTCATCTTCATCATCGGCGAGTCCGCCTCCCGGGACTATATGCAGGCCTTCACACCGGACTACAAGTACCCGGACACCCCCTGGCAGAGCGCCCAGCGGGAAAATCCGAACTTCTTCTTCTTTGAGAATGCCTACTCCTCCTGGTCCCAGACGGTCCCCGTGCTCCAGCGGGTCTTGACGGAGCAGAGCCAGTACAATGGCAAGGAGTTCTTCGACTCCGCCTCCATCGTGGATGTGGCAAAGAAGGCGGGCTACGAGACCTGGTGGTTCAGCAACCAGGGACGCTATGGCCAGTACGACAGCGCCATCACCCTCGTGGCCAAAACGGCGGACCACGCCCAGTGGACGGACGACTCCTACAACTTCACGGACAAGTACGACGACTCCCTACTGCCGTACCTGACCCAGCTGGATCCCACAAAGAACAACTTCGTGGTGCTCCACATCATGGGCAGCCACATCTACTACAACAACCGGTACCCGACGGAATATAACAAGTTCCAGCCGCCGGAGGGGGACAAGGCAAATATCATGACCTCCGAGGCCTCCTATGCCAATAGCATTCTCTACACAGACCACATCCTTCAGGAGGTCTTCAACTATGCCAGAAAGAACCTGAACCTCCAGGCCATGGTCTACTTCTCCGATCACGGTGAAAATCTCGAAATCTCCCACAATCCGGATGTGTTCTCCTTCGACATGGTGCGCATCCCCTTCTGGATCTACCTCTCCCCCGCCTACGAGCAGGCTCTCCCCGGAAGGGCCAATACCCTGCGGGAGCACGCCAACCGTTACTTCACGAACGACATGATGTACGACACCATATCCGGCCTCCTCTCTGCCCCCTCGGACCGGTACGACCCCACCCAGGACTTCACCAGCGAAAGCTACCGCTTCCACCGAGACACCCTGACCACCATGCTGGGCCGCTACTCCCTCACAGAGGATCCAAACGGCGGGCCGGAGGAGCCGGCACCAACCGAATAAATCCAAAAAAAAGCCTGCGCCATTCGCTCATCCAGCGAGTTGCACAGGCTTTTTCGCATTCCCTAGCTTTCCAGAATCCCCATTTCGAAATGGGCGTGACTTCCGCTTTCATTGCGGGTGACCTCCAGGCGGGCGGGGATGCGGGCCTCCAGCTCCGTCACATGGGAGATGATACCCACGAGCCTGTCCCCCTCCTGCTGCAGCTGGGTCAGGGCATCGAGGGCCGTGTCCAGCACCTCCACATCGAGGGAGCCAAAGCCCTCATCGATGAACATGGTGTCGAGCCGGACGCCCCCCGCGTGCTCCTGGACCACATCCGAGAGCCCCAGTGCCAGAGAGAGGGATGCCAGAAAGCCCTCGCCGCCGGAGAGGGAGCGGACGCTCCGGGCCCTCCCGGTGTCCGCGTCGAGGACGGCGAGTTCCAGTCCCTCCCAGCCCCGGCCGCCATCCTGGCCCGTATTCCCCATGACCAGCTGGAACCGCTGGCGGCTCATGACCGAGAGGCGGCGGTTCGCCGCGTCCATGACCTCGTAGAAGATGGCCCTCTGGACATAGGTCTGGAAGTGCATGCCGATGGTGCCCGCCGCCACAGTGGCAAGGCTCGAGGCCAGGCGGTACTCCCTGTCGAGGGCTTCGTGGGCCTTCTGATTCTTCGCCAGCTGCCCATCGATGGCCCTCTGCTGCTTGATGACCGTCTCCACCCGGGATTTCTCGGCGGAGGCAGCGAGGAGCGCCGCACCGGCCGCCTCTGCCGCCTCCCTTTGGGCATCGAGATCCGGCTGGGCTTTCCCCGCGACCGCCTCTCGGGCATCCTTTGCCGACCGCTCCAGCGCCGCCAGCTCCTCGTCAAACTCCCGGATACGCTTTTCGACCCTTTCGCGATGGGCGCTGGTGCTCCACCGGGGATCCGTCGCAGTCGCCTCATAGGCCTCCCGGGAGAGGCCCGAGGCCGCCAGGGACTCGATGAAGTCTTTTCCTGCTTCCACTGCCCGCAGCTCTGCCGCCTTCTGCTCCGCCTCGGCCCGCTCCAGCTGGGTGGCCTTCTCGGTGGAGAGCCTTTCCGCCTGCTGGGAGGCCTCCTGGCATTTCTTCAGCTGTGTCTCGGCTGTGGCAAGGGATGCTGTGACCTTTGCGAGCCTTTCGGCGAGCACGCCGGCCGCCCGCAGGTCCTCTGGAAGATTCTTCTCCATCTCTGCCAACCGTCCCTGGGCCGCCCCCTCGGCAGAACGCGCCTCCTGCAGAGCCTGCTGCGCTGCCTTCGCCTCTGCCGTGAGTGCCTCCCGCGCCTGCCTAGCCTCAGAGCGCTTCGCCTGAATGGCTCGAAGCTCCTCGGCAGAGCGCTTCGCCTCGTCCCGCTGGGCCTTTGTCTCCTTTTGCAAGGCGACCCAGTGCTCCGCCTCGAGGGAATCCAACGGCTCCCAGGAGGCAGTGGCATCGGTGAGGAGCCGCTTTGCGGACTGGAGAGCACCTTCCGCCTTGACGGCCTCTTCTTTGGCCTTCGCCGCTGCCTTCTGGTGGGCCTCAGCCTCCCCTTCCGCCTGCTTCAGCTCCTCCCGGGTCGGCACGAGCTCCTCCCGCACGGCGAGCCTTGGATGGTGGGTGGAGCCACAGACGGGGCAGGGATCCCCCTCCTCGAGCCCCTCCGCTAGGGAAAAGGCGGTGCTCAGGCGATAGAGTTCCCGGAGACGGGCAGCGTGCCGGGCCAGATCCTCGCCCGTCTTTCCTGCCGCCTCTGCACTCTCCTTTTTCTCCTGACAGGCTTTTTCCGCCTTTTTACATTCCTCCTGCAATGACTTGATTTTCTCCGCCTGCTTTGCCTTTTGCCGGAGGCTCTCGAGGGCCGTCTCCAGGCGCAGCAGGCTTTCCGGCGCTCCGGAGAGCTCCGCCTCCCGCTGCTCCTCGGCCTTTTCGGCAGTCTCCGCCTCCGCGAGCTTCTTCGCGAGAGCTGCGGCCTCCGTCTCAGTACGATCACGCGCTGCCTTGCTTTTGGCCGCCTCCTCTTGGGCCTTGCCGTAGGCTTCGGCCGTCGTGCGGAGCTGCTCCAGCCAGGTCCTTTCCTCCTGCAGGGCTCTGCGCTCCGGCTCCCGGGCCTCCTCCTTCGCCAGAGCTTTTCTGGCCTGAGCCTCGCCCCTCTGGGCGGCCTTGTGAGCCGCGCGCACAGCCTCTGCCTCCTTCTGGCGCAGGACTGCCTCATGCTCTCGCTCTTTCGCCTGTTTTTCCCGCTCCAGGGGAAGGATTGCCTTCTTCGCCTCGGCGAGCTTTTCGCGAAATGCCTGCTGGATTGGCAGCTTGGCCCGCTTTTCTGCCAGCTCCTTTTCCCGCAGGGCAAGCGTTTTGAACTGTTTTGCCGTCTCCTGCCCCGCCACGTAGGCCTTTTGCGCCTCGTCACTTGCCTTCTGAGCCGCCGTGACCCGGAGGGCAAGGCCCTCCGTCTCCGCCTCTCCCTCGCGGATCCGCGCCGCGAGCTCCTCCCTACTCTCGCAGGCTACCTGATCAAGGAGCACCTGCTCCTTTCCGAGGAGCTCCTTTGCCTGCTTTTCGAGGACGCTCGCCCTGTCCTTCAGCCTCTGCTCGATCTGGCTGAAACGCTCCGTGCGGAAGAGCTTCTGGAGGATGAGGCTGCGCTCCTTGGAGTTCGCCATGAGGAAGGTCTGGAAATCTCCCTGGGGCAGCAGCACGATCTGGCAGAACTGCTCATGGTTGATGCCGATGCGGTCCGTGACCGCCTGGGTCACGAGGCTCTTCTTCTTCTCGACGACCTCCTCGCCGTCCTCCGTCACACGGTAAAGAACGGCCTTGCCGGAGATAGGCGTCTTGCGCCCCTCCACCCGCAGGTCCAGGGAGCGATAGACCCGATATTTCTCCGTGCCCAGGGCAAAGGCGAGCTCCGCCCAGGAGGGCTCATCGGCCGGCGCAAGGTCTGCGCGAAAGGATTTGCCGCTCTTGCGGTTCTCCCCGCTGGCCTCCCCGTAGAGGGCGAAGGTGATAGCGTCAAGTATCGTCGTCTTGCCGGCGCCCGTGGCCCCGTGGATGAGGAAGAGCCCGCCCTTCGACAGGGAGTGCTCGAAATCCAGCTCCTGCTTGCCCGCATAGGAGCCGATTCCAAAAAAACGCAGCTGCAGCGGTCTCATGCTTTCCCCTCCTGTCCATTTCCTTTCACAGACGACTCCGTCCGCTCCTCCCGGGCCAGCTCCTCAAGAAGCGCCGCGAGATAGCTGCTCTGCTCCTCTGTCATGGGCTTTCCCGTCATCTCCCGGTAGAAGTCAGCGAACTGCTCCGCGTCGCTCACGCCCTCCCGCGCCTCGCGCCTGCCCTCGACCGGCTCCTGCCGGGCCACGAGGTTCGGGTACTCAAAGCCAAAAATATTTGCATAGACCGCCTGGAGCTTCTCCCGGGCACCCAGGGGCCGCTCCCTATCCAGCAGCCGGATAAGGCAATAGTCCTCCTTCGGCAGCGGGTCACTTCCCGCTCGGAGCTCCTCCAGTGTCCCCTCCACAATGCGGACGGCGTGGCGGGGTGTGAGCGGGTGGAACTCCTGCTTTACCTTCCCCTTTTCGTCCATATCCACGAGGTAAAAGCCCTTTTTCTGCTTCACCTCGTCAAAGGAATAGCAAAGGGGCGAGCCGCTGTAGCGGATCGTATCGGTCCCCGCCCGCCAGGGCCCGTGGAGATGGCCGAGGGCCGTGTAGTCATAGCCAGAGAAGTGGGTATAGGCAATCTGGTCGCTGCCGCCCACGGAGAGCGCTCGCACGGACTCCGTCTTCTCTCCCCCCGCGAGAAAGGCATGGGCCACGGCGACGCTGGGCATCCCCTCGGGAAGCGCTGCCCGGGCTCGCTCCAGCACAATTTCCGCCGCATCGTCAAAGCTCAGCCGCTCCTCGATGTCGAAGACCTCTCGCACATCGTAGGGGTCAAAGTAGGGAAGGAGGGAGAACGCCACAGAGCCCGTGCTGCTTGGGAGGATGACCGGCGACAAATCCTCCGTCAGTCGTCCCCGCACATAAATCCCCGCCTCATCGAGCACCCCCTCCCCAAAGGAAAGGCGACGGCCGCTGTCGTGGTTCCCGGCGATAAAGAGCACGCTGGCTCCCGCCTCCCGGATTTTCGAAAGCAGGCTGCTGAAGAGCTCCACCGCCTCCGCCGGCGGCACGCTCCTGTCATAGATATCCCCCGCGATGACGACAGCCTCCACAGAAAACTCCTTCACAGCCGCCACCATCTGCTCCAATACATAGGCCTGATCCTCCGTCATGGTCCGCTGGCCGAAAAGCTTCCCCAGATGCCAGTCCGCCGTATGAATAAATCGCATTGCACCGCCTCCTAGTCGATTTCTCCCTCCAGTATACCATATTTATGGGCATCCGGCAGGAATCCGACAATATGAGGCGGCCCTTCAGGCCTTTTCCCGGGGCTGATTTTGTCAAAAAAGCGGACTGCCGCTCAAAGGAATCTTATGTCCTTGAAGCGACAGTCCGCTTTTCTTGTGTTCAGTTTTCCGGCTCCCGGAGCGTCTTCTTGGCGTCAGCGCGGCGCTTTGCCGCCTCGCGCTGCTGCTTCTTGCGCTCCTTGTGGGCCTCGTAGCGGAGACGCCCCTCCTCGAAGGCGGTGCGGGCCTCCTCCGTGTCCAGGATGAGGGGCGGCACCGACTTCGGCCGAGAGTTCCGGTCGAGGGCGACCATGGTGAAGTAGGCGGACAGAGCCCGCTGGGGGCGCCCCTCCTCATCGAGATCCTCCACCTCCACGTTGACAGCCACCTCCATGGAGCTGTGGCCCACGAAGACGATTTCCGCCGTGCAGGTCACCAGATCTCCGATGAGGATGGGCATGTGGAACTCCAGCTCATCCACCCGGGCCGTGACTACGTTAGACCGGGCGTATTTCCGAGCGGCAGCGTAGGCGGCCGAGTCCATGATTTTCATGATTTCGCCGCCATGGACATTCCCGTTCGGGTTCGCCTGGCTCGGCATCATGACCTCGCTGATGACGATTCTATTCTGATTCTGTGGCATAGGCTTTCTCCTCCCAAGCTTTTTCTTCTGCCAAGGCTAAGCTCTTCCAAGTCCCGGCATTTCCTGCACATCTTATTTCATGAACTGGTCGATGGCGTGGCGCACCTGCTCCAGTGCGTCCTTGTCCCCATCCTGCACCGCCTCGATGATGCAGTGCTCCAGATGATCCTTCAATATGACCCGGCTCACGCCCTTTATGGCACTGTCCACCGCAGCCAGCTGTACCAGCACCTCGCTGCAGTCCCGGCCATTTTCTATCATGCGCTTTATGGACTCCAGATGGCCGATGAGACGCGCCATGCGGTTGAGCACCGCCTTTGTCTGGGTATGGGTGTGGCTATGGGTCACCACCGTGCCATCGGGCCGCACGTGGGTATGGGTGTGCACCGGTTCCGTTGCCCTTGCGTCTTCCACAGGACACCTCCTATCGCTTTACGCCTGCGCCTCGAGGCGTGACAAATTTAGTATACGCCACATTTCGAGGCCGCTCCGTGCTTTGGTCACAAGGTTTTACCGGATGGAGAGGGTCACCGGATCCCCGTTGATGTTCCATTCCTTCTCAAAGCCCGCCGTAGTGTCGTAGGCGATACTGTCCGCCAGCGTCACGCCCTTGACGAAGTCCTCGTTCTTCTTCACGATAGCGGCGAGCTTCTCGTTCCCCTTCAGGGCCAGCCGGATATGGTCCGTGACCTCGAAGCCATTTTCCTTCCGCATGGTCTGAACCTTGCTGATGATTTCCCGGACAAAGCCCTCCTCGATAAGCTCCGGGGACAGGGTGGTCTCGAGAGCAATCGTCACCTCGCCGTAGCGCTGGCAGGCATAGCCCTCCGCCTGGCTCATGACGATGTCCACATCCTCCTTCGTGAGGACGACCTCGCCGCCCTCGAGGGCGAGCTTCAACTCCCCGGTCTTTTCGAGGGCTTCCTTCGCCTCGTGGCCCTTCAGAGCCTTCAGGGCCTTCTGGACAGCGCCCATCTGCTTTCCGACCTTCGGGCCCAGGACCCGGAACTCCGGCTTCACATGGTAGGTCACATACTCCTCCATATCGTCCTTGAAGACGACCTTCTTGACATTGAGCTCCTCCTCGACGATTTCCCGGTAGAAGTCCGGCAGCACCTTCGGCGCCTTGACGAACATGTGCCCCACGGGCTGGCGGTTCTTGATGTTCGCCTCGTTGCGGGCAGCGCGGCCCAGCACCACGATGCCCTGGACCTCGCCCATATTTTCCTCCAGCTCCGTGTCGATCCAGTCCTCGTGCACCTTGGGGAAGTCCGTGAGATGGACGGACTCCGGCGCGTTCTTGTCGATGGAGCAGACGAGGTTGCGGTAGATGGACTCGGTGATGAAGGGCACCATGGGAGCTGCAGCCTTTGCCGTGGTGACCAGGGCCGTATAGAGGGTCATGTAGGCGTTTACCTTGTCCTCCTCCATGCCCTTGGCCCAGAAGCGGGAGCGGCTGCGGCGGACATACCAGTTGGAGAGCTCATCCACAAAGGTCTGAAGCGCTTTCGCCGCCTCCGTCACCCGGTAATTCGTAAGATTCGTATCCACGGACTTCACCATGGTCTCGAGGCGCGACAGGCACCACTTGTCCATGACCGGCAGCTTCCCATAATCCAGGGTGTACTTCGTGGCGTCGAAGTTGTCGATATTGGCATAGAGGACGAAGAAGGCGTAGGTGTTCCAGAGAGTTCCCATGAACTTCCGGGCCCCCTCCTGCACCGCGTCGTCATGGAAGCGGTTCGGCAGCCAGGGCGCACTGTTTTCGTAGAAGTACCAGCGGATGGCATCGGCGCCGTGCTTCGTCAGGGCCTCCATGGGGTCGACGGCATTGCCCTTCGACTTGCTCATCTTCCGGCCGTCCTTGTCCTGGACATGGCCCAGCACGATGACATTCTTATAGGGCGCCCGATGGAAGAGGAGTGTGGAAATGGCAATGAGGGAGTAGAACCATCCGCGCGTCTGATCCACCGCTTCGGAGATGAAGTCCGCCGGGAAGCGCTTCTCGAAGATATCCTTGTTCTCAAAGGGATAGTGCCACTGGGCAAAGGGCATGGAGCCGGAGTCGAACCAGCAGTCGATGACCTCCGAGACCCGGTGCATCCTTCCGCCGCACTCGGGGCACTTCACCGTGACCTTGTCGATGTAGGGGCGATGGAGCTCGATGTCCTCCGGGCAGTCGTCACTCATGGACTTCAGCTCCTCGATGGAGCCGATAGCGTGCTGATGGCCGCAGTGGGAATCCTCGCATTCCCAGATGTTGAGTGGCGTGCCCCAGTAGCGGTTGCGGCTGATGCCCCAGTCCTGCACATGCTCGATCCAGTTGCCGAAGCGGCCCTCGCCGATGGACTTTGGGATCCAGTTCACCGTGTTGTTGTTGGCCACCAGCTCGTCCTTCACCGCCGTCATCTTGACGAACCAGGACTCCCGGGCGTAGTAGAGGAGCGGCGTATCGCAGCGCCAGCAGTGGGGATAGCTATGGGTGAATTCCGGTGCCTTGAAGAGCTTGCCGTCCTTCTCCAGGCGGTCGAGGATCATGGGATCCGCCTTCTTGACGAAGATGCCGGGCCAGTCCGTATCCTCCGTGAGCTCGCCCCGGGTGTTGACGAAGTTGACAAAGGCAACATCGTAGCGGGTGCAGACCCGGTTATCGTCCTCGCCGAAGGCCGGTGCCATGTGGACGATGCCCGTGCCGTCCTCCGTGGTGACGTAGTCGTCGCAGGTGACGATGAAGGCCTTCTTGCCCTTGAGCTTATCCACCGCATAGGGGAAGAGGGGCTCGTACTCCCGATACTCCAGATCCTTGCCCTTGCAGCGGCCCAGCACCTCCCGGACCCCCTCCACGCCCTCAAAGACGCTGTCCACCAGCGCATCGGCGAGATAGTACACCGTGCCGTCCACCCGGAGTTTGACATACTCCACCTCCGGATTGACGCAGAGGGCCAGGTTCGAGGGCAGCGTCCAGGGGGTCGTCGTCCAGGCCAGGAAGTAGGCGTCCTCCCCCTTCACCTTGAACTTCACCATGGCGGAGCGCTCCGTCACGTCCTTGTAGCCCTGGGCCACCTCGTGGGAGGAAAGGGGCGTACCGCAGCGGGGGCAGTAGGGAACCACCTTGTAGCCCTTGTAGAGGAGCTTTTTCTCCCAGATTTTCTTCAGAGCCCACCACTCGGACTCGATGAAGTCGTTCTCATAGGTGATGTAGGGGTGCTCCATGTCGGCCCAGAAGCCCACCACGTCGGAGAACTCCTCCCACATGCCCTTGTACTTCCAGACGGACTCCCGACACTTCTTGATGAAGGGCTCGATGCCGTATTTTTCAATCTGCTCCTTCCCATTGATGCCGATGGCCTTCTCCACCTCCAGCTCCACCGGGAGGCCATGGGTGTCCCAGCCCGCCTTACGGAGCACGTCCTTCCCCTTCATGGACTGGTAGCGAGGCAACATGTCCTTGATGACGCGGGTCAGCACGTGGCCGATATGGGGCTTGCCGTTAGCCGTCGGGGGGCCGTCGTAGAAGGTGAAGGTATCCGCGCCCTTCCGCTGGTCGATGGCCTTCTGGGCGATATGCTCCTTTTTCCAAAAGGCGAGGGTTTCCTTCTCCCGCTCCACAAAGTTCAGGTTCGTATCTACCTTGCTGTACAAAATGACTCCTCCTAGCAATAGAAAAGCCTGCACCCAAACAGGATGCAGGCATTGTTACCTACAGAAAACCACCTATTTTAGCCAACGCACCAGCATGCGCGCCTCCATAACGGGGAGTACCGGCGAGGCTTACACACCTTTCGGCTTCGGCCCGCTGCTCAGGAGAGATGGCACGCATATGCTCAGCTGCGTCCAGCCTGCCGGGCTTCCACCATCCCCTGCTCGCTATCGCCTTCTCGCCGCCTGCGGTCTCCATCATCGCATTTCGCGTACTATTGTACCACAGGAAGCAGGAGAATTCAAATGCTTTCTTTCATTTCCCGGAGCCAAGCTGCGGGTAGATGCACCTTGCCATGGTCTCAACGGCCTCCGGGTAGTGGATGCCGGGGCTCAGGAGGAACTGGTCCTGGGGGAGGTAGTAGACTCGATGGTTCTTCACGGCGTTCACGCTCTGCCAGGCCGGATTCTCCGCCATCTGCTTTTCCATGCCGGCCTTGATGTCCTCCAGCTTTCCCATGCTGGTGATGAAGATCACGTCCGGGTTCTTCTCCACGAGGGTCTCGAGGCTGTAGGGGGCGGCATCCGGGTCCTTTTCCAGCGGAGTCATGTCACCCGCGAGATTGTCCCAGCCTAGGATATGGGCTGCGCAGCCGGCGATGCTGCCCGATAGCTGCACCGTGAGGCCCTGGTTCGTGGAGTGGATGATGAAGATGCGCTCTCTGTCCTTCGGAAGTTCTTCTTTAATCTTGTCAATCTTCGCATCCATGGAGGAGATGAGATTCTCGCCCTTCTCCGTCTCCCCCGTCAGCTTTGCCATGATGCGGACCTCGTCCTTTACGTCGTCATAGCTCTTCATGTCGAGGACGACGGTCTTCACCCCATTGGCTTCCAATGTATCGATGAGCTTTTCGTTCATGCCCTTGTTGATGAGGACGAGATCCGGCTTCGTGGCGAGGAGCTTTTCCACGTCAATCTGATAGACCTTGCCGATGCTCTCCTTATCCTTTGCCCAGTCCGGCATATTCGTGGCGGAGTCCGGCCGGCCCACCACGTCGCCCCCCACCTCGTGGAGGGGCTCCAGGAAGGAGGCGGAGGTGACGGCAATGCGCTCCGGCTTCTTGTCAAGCTTTATGCTGCGGCCTGCCGCGTCGGTGAAGGTGGCAAAAGTGCCCTCGCCCCGGGCTGCATTCTCCTGCGGCGTAGTGCCACAGCCTGCGAGTGCAAGCATGGCGGCGAGACAGAGGACTGCCAAAAGGATATATTTGATTCGTTTCATGAAGGAACCTCCTTTCGAAATCAGCGGCGGGTGAGAATCGTGGAGAGGTAGTTGAGTGCCTCCCCCTTATGCTTCGGCACGTCCCGGATGATTTTTTCGTCCGCAAGGCCGGCCCGGCTCACGAGGATGGCATTTCCCGAGAGCTTCTTCTCCTCCAGCTTGTCCACGATTTCGTCGAAGTTCTTGTAGACCTTCATGAGGACCACGTTATCCGCCACCTCCATGGCCTTGTCGATTTTCTCCGGCCTTGCCGTGGCAGGGATGATGGTGAGGATGTCGTTGCCCTCCACGATGGGGTAGCCCACCTGGCTGCCGATGGCGGCAAAGGCTGGGATGCCCGGAATAGTGACGATGGGCACGTCCTCGTGCTCCAGCAGACGGAAGACGTAGATGTAGGTGCTGAAGAACATGGGGTCGCCTAGGGTCAGGAAAGCAACATTCTTGCCCGCCTTCAGGAGCTCCAGTATCTCCGCCTTGTTGGCCTCCCAGGCCGCTGTATCCTCGGCGAAGTGCTTCACCATGGGGAAGACCTGGTAGACAATTTCGATGTCGTCCTTCAGGTAGGGCTTGGCGATAGAGAGGGCGACGCTGCCCTCCTTCTTCTCCGTCTTGGGTGCGATGAGCACGTCGGCCTTCCGTATGGCGTTGATTGCCTTGACGGTCAGAAGCTCCGGGTCGCCGGGGCCCACGCCGATTCCGAAAAATGTTCCTGTCATATCAAATATCCTCCTAGCATATTCTTCATCCTTTCTATAACTTGCTAAGGGCATGTGCGTTACGTGTACCCTGCACGCATCCCGTCTCCGCTTTGCTGACCTGTCCAAGAAGGCAGAAAGCGGCTGTCTGATTGGCTAACAGGTCGCACGCGAAAGCGTCCCAAGAGCTGAAGGCGATTGGCTGACGCTGACCGCCAAAGGGTTCGCGCAGGGCACACGAAGCTACTTTCACATGTTACCTATACTACACACTTGCCCTGTCTCTGTCAATGCGCACCAAAATGGCCCCTCCGAGGAGGGGCCTTTTTGGCAAATTACTTCAGCATCGCAAGCATGGTGCCTGCGGCGACGGCGGTGCCGATGACGCCGGCCACGTTCGGGCCCATGGCGTGCATCAGGAGGTAGTTGCCGGGCTTTGCCTTCATGCCCACCACCTGGCTGACACGAGCCGCCATGGGGACGGCGGAGACGCCGGCAGAGCCGATAAGGGGGTTTATCTTCCAGCCGGAGACGCGGCACATGATCTTGCCGAAGATGACGCCGCCCGCCGTGCCGGCGATAAAGGCGATGAGGCCCAGCAGGATGATGAGGAGCGTCTGGGGCACCAGGAAGGACTCAGCCGTCATGGTGAGGCCCGTGCCGGTGGCCAGGAAGATGGTGACGATGTTGCACAGAGAGTTCTGGGCCGTGTCCGACAGGCGATCCATGACGCCGGACTCCCGGAAGATATTGCCGAGCATCAGCATGCCGAGAAGCGAGGCGATGGGCGGCAGGAGAAGGCTGATGAGAATGGCGGAGACGATGGGGAAGCAGAGGCGCTCGAACCGGGTGACGGGGCGCAGCTGCTCCATGACCACCTCCCGCTCCTTCTGGGTGGTGAGAAGCTTCATGACTGGCGGCTGGATGAGGGGCACCAGGGACATGTAGGAGTAGGCCGCCACAGCGATAGCTCCCAGGAGATGCGGCGCCATCTGGATGGTGAGGTAGATGGCCGTCGGGCCGTCGGCGCCGCCGATGATACCGATGGCACCTGCCTCCTGCACATTGAAGCCCAGGAGCATGGCCCCCACGAGGGCCACAAAGACGCCAATCTGGGCCGCAGCACCCAGCAGAAGCGTGGAGGGCCTGGCGATGAGCGGGCCGAAGTCCGTCATGGCGCCGATGCCCAGGAAAATGAGCGGCGGGAAAATCTCATTGGCGATGCCATAGTGGATGGCCTGCATGAGGCCGGGATCCTCCATGAAGCCCGTATTCGGGAAGTTCGCCAGCACGCAGCCGAAGGCGATGGGCCCCAGAAGCAGCGGCTCGAACTCCTTGACAATGGCGAGATACAGGAGCACGAGACCCACGAGAATCATGATGGCGTTGCCCATCGTGAAGTTAAAGAAGCCGCTGTCATGCCACACAGCCTGTAGTGACACGGAAAATGCATTGATAAGTTCCATGTGAGTTCCTCCTTCCCATCAGCGACCGAGACGGCCGGACTGCTTCCAGCCCTCCCGCTCGACAGGATGCACGGCCCGCACCTTGAGATTTCCGCCGCCCATGCTGGCCACGGCAGCAGCGATGACGGCGACAATCTCCGGCTCCACCCCATCGTAGGAGTTCGGCAGCTCCGGCACAGGAGCGGCCTCCTCGACAGGAGCAGGGGCTATCTCCGGGGCCTTTTCCTTCTTGACCGTGGGGTCAAGGACGTGGATGAGCCGGATGACTAGCCCCAGGGCAATGAGCACCAGGAACACGACCGTCATGTTGATGAGCATGATGATGAAGGGGTTTGTTGTGACAGGTTGCGACATACAATCACCTCATGATTCATTATTGTTTGAATATTTTTAATTGCCATGGCTTGTATTATAGACTATTTTCAGAAAAAAGAAAAGGTTTATACTCAGAATTCATAAAAACCATTCCTTTTGTCTATGAGCTCATTGCAAGCCCAGGAGCCTCCGGGCCTTTTCCCCATAGAGGGCGCGAAAGGCGGGATATTCCCCCAGGCCTCGGAGAAGGGGCACTACCTGCAGCCCCTCTCCCTCCAGACGGCTCTTCCAGGAATCCGGTCCCGCTCCTGCCATGTCCTCCGTGACGTGGACGCCGCCGGAGAGCAGGAGGGGTGCCAGCCGAACCTGTGTGACACCCGCCTTCTGGAGACGCTCGCGCACCATACCGTAGTCTGGCGTATCCGTCTCCTCCACGACGCCGATGTAGATGCGTCGGCCTCGCCTGTCGAAAAGCGCCTGAAGCCTCTCGTAGACGGGATTGTGCTGGTGGGGCGAGCCATGGCCGAGGAGCACGAGGGCTCCTCCCTCCGGCACGCCGATTTCCCCCTGGACAAAGTCCGCCACCGCCTCGTAGTCCGCCTCAGAGGCAAAGAGCGTCTCCCCCAGCCGAAGCACCGGGAAGCGCCCCGCAAAGGACTCCACAGCGGTCTGTACCTTCTTCTCGTATTCCTCGCCGGGTGTCAGATGGGTGGGCTGGACGTAGACCTCCGTGCCCCCCTCCTCTGCCAGGCGCTCCAGGGCCTCCGGCAGGGCGTCCTTATGGATGCCCTTCTTCGCCAGGCGCCCCCGGATGAAGTTCGATGTGTAGGCCTCTCGGAGCACAAAGCCCGGAAAGGCCGCCTGAAGCTCTGCGGCCAGGGAGTCCAGGCAGGCAGCCCGGGCCATGTCGTCTGACACGCCGAAACTCGTAAGAAGGATTGCCTTCATCAGCCCTGCTCCTTCTTCACCACATCAGCGATGGCATGGCAGATGCGGTCCAGCTGGGCCTGATCCGCGCCCTCTGCCATGACGCGGATAAGCGGCTCCGTGCCGGAGGGGCGCACGAGGATGCGGCCGTCGGAGCCCAGCTCCTTCTCGCCTGCCTCGATGGCCGCCTTGATGGCTGCGTTTTCCTCCCAGCCCTCCTTCGTGGCCACTCGGACGTTCACGAGAAGCTGGGGGTAGGTCGTCATCATTGCCGTGAGCTCCGAGGCCTTCCGTCCGCTGCGCTTCAGAGAGCTGAGCACCTGGATTGCCGTGATGAGGCCGTCGCCCGTAGTAGCGTAGTCCGTGAAGATGATGTGGCCCGACTGCTCGCCGCCAATCTTGTAGCCGTTCTTCAGCATGTTCTCCAGCACATAGCGGTCGCCGACAGCGGTGATTTCTGCCCGGCCGCCGGCTTCCTTGATGGCCTTGTGGAAGCCGATGTTTGCCATGACGGTGGTGACCACCGTATTGTAGGGGAGTGTCCCCTTCTTGATCATATCCGTGGCGCACATGATGAGGATATGGTCCCCATCGATTATTTCGCCCTTCTCATCCACGCAGAGGCAGCGGTCCGCATCCCCGTCGTGGGCGATGCCAAAGTCCGCCTTGTTTTCCAGCACCGCCTTCTGCAGAGACTCCATGTGGGTGGAGCCACAGCCGTCGTTGATATTCGTGCCATTCGGCAGGGCGTGGATGACCTTCACCTCGGCCCCCAGCTGGCGGAGGATCTTCGGCATGACCTCGTAGGCCGCGCCGTTGGCGCAGTCCAGCACCACCTTCATCCCCTCGAACCTCTCCTTGCAGGTGGAGAGGACGAACTCCATGTACTGGTTCTGCAGGTCCGTGCGGTACTCGATGTGGCCGATAGCCGCCCCGTGGGGACGGGGGTAGTCATCGTTCTCCGCCAGGTGGTTCACGATGGCTTCCAGCTCGTCCTCCACCGAGTCCGGCAGCTTGTAGCCGTCGCCGCCAAAAAACTTGATGCCGTTGTCCCCGAAGGGATTGTGGGAGGCGGAGATGACGATGCCCGCCTTCGCATTGTGGCGACGAGCCAGATAGGCGATGGCCGGCGTCGGGATGATGCCCGCCAGCATGGCCCGGCCGCCGGCGGAGGTGATGCCTGCCGTCAGAGCCGCCTCAAACATCTCGCCGGAGATGCGGGTGTCCCGGCCGATAATGATGAGGGGCTTGCCCTCCGACTCCTTGCCGAAGTAAAGGGTCGCCGCCCGGCCCAGGCGATAAGCCAGCTCCGGAGTGAGGGAGGTATTTGCTTCCCCGCGGACACCATCTGTACCAAAAAGTCTTGCCATTTGTACTCTCCTTTATGTCAAAAATACTGAGTCATGCATGGGCCTGCAAAAAGGCAATGGCCGCCTTCCTGCCGTCGCAGGCGGCGCTCATAATGCCCCCTGCATAGCCGGCCCCCTCCCCTATGGGATAAAGACCCGGGGTGGAGACGGACTGGAAGGAACCCCTGTCCCGCAGGATCCGGCAGGGCGCCGAGGAGCGGGTTTCCACCCCCGTCAAGACGGCCCCAGGGTCAGAGAAGCCCGGAATGCGCTGGTCAAAGGCACGAAGGCCTGTCTCTAGCGTCGATGTGATATAGCGGGGTAGGCAGGCATGAAGATCTGCCGTGCGAACACCGGGCGCATAGGTAGGATGGGTGAGAAAAGCCGTGGAGCCCTTCTTCCCCGTAAGGAAGTCCCCCACCGTCTGAACGGGGGCAAAGTAATTTCCGCCCCCAAGCATAAAGGCGAGGCCCTCCAGCTCCTGCTGGAGATGCATGCCGTCGAGGATGCCGCTTCCAAAATCAGCAGGCCCCACCTGCACCAGGAGGGCGGAGTTGGCGATGCCGGAGTTCCGCCGGTAGTTGCTCATGCCGTTCGTCACCACGCGTCGGTCCTCCGAGGCCGCTGCCACCACCAGGCCGCCGGGGCACATGCAGAAGGAATAGACGCCGCGCCCTGTAGCTTCGTCCTTTGCCGTCAGGGCATAGTCCGCCACGGGAAGCAGGGGGCTGCCCGCATCCTCCCCGTACTGGGCCCTGTCGATGAATTCCTGGGGATGCTCGATGCGCACCCCCATGGCAAAGGCCTTCGCCTCCATCTGGATGCCCTGTTCAAAGAGCATCTGGTAGGTGTCCCGAGCCGAGTGGCCGATGGCGAAAAAGACGCCGCTGGCCTCTATCTGCTCCTCCCCATTTACGAGGACGCCAGTGAGGCCTTCCGGGCCCAGCACCATATCCGTCACCTGGGCGCCGAAGCGCACCTTGCCCCCCAGGCGGATGATCTCCTTCCGGATATTTTTCACCACGGTCCGCAGGATGTCCGTGCCGATATGGGGCTTTTGGAGATAGCGAATCTCCTCCGGTGCCCCGGCAGCTATGAAGACCTCCAGGATATCCTCTATATGGGCGTCGGATATGCGGGTCGTGAGCTTTCCATCGGAGAAGGTGCCGGCACCCCCCTCGCCGAACTGGACATTGGACTTGGGCGAAAAGGGTCCCCCGGCCCAGAAGCGGGCGATGTCTGCATGGCGACTATCCACATCCTGGCCCCGTTCCAGCACTAGGGGCTCCGCCCCCGCCCGCGCCAGCGTCAGGGCCGCCAGCATGCCTGCGGGGCCGAAGCCCACCACGATGGGCGGCGCAGAAAGCTTTGCCGGGGGAAGCGCTTCCGTCTCCTGCTTTGGTGGAGCCACCCCGATATTCTTATCGCGGGAAAGGCGCCCCAGGAGCTTCCGCTCGCTGCCCTTCAGCTCCACGTCCAGCATGTAGACAAAGGAGATGGGCGCACCGCGATAGCGCCTTGCATCCACGGCCTTTCGCACGAGGCGCACGGATCGCACCTCCTCCTGTCTTAGGCCGAGGCGTTCTGCCGCCATCGTCTCCAGCGGCTTTTTCACGCCGATGGGCACTGAAAAATTACGTATTCGAATCAATTCTATAGCTCCTGCACAGCGCTTACTCCGCCTGCTTCTCTGTCGTTTTTTCCTTCGGCTTCACGGCGATGGACACCGTCACATTCGGATTCGTCACCGTGACCCCATCAGGCAGAGCCAGCGTCACCGTCTTTGTGGTATTTCCTGTGACACCTGCAAGCGATATGGGTGCTGTATCCACGCTCGCGATGGACTTCAGCTTTTCCTCCGGCCCTGCGATTTCGATTTTCGCGGGATCTGCCTGAACCGTACCGAGGGTATAGGCTGCATCGAGGTCCGATCCGGTCACCGGATGGATTGTGACTACCTTGCGGCTGAGCCCCCGGGCCAACTGGACCTTTACCGAGGCCGACTCCTTCGAGAGGGTCAGACCGTGGATTTCCCGGCCGTCAGAGCCCAGGGCCACCAGGGCTACCTCCTGGGTGAAGTCCTCCTTCTGCCCATTCAGGTTGATATAGCCCACTACCTTGCTGACTGCCGAGAGCACCGAGTCCGGCCCCGAGACGGAGAGATAGGTGACGGAGGGCTCATAGCCTGCCATCGTCGCGCCGGCGGCAGCACTGCCTGTGGGGATGTAATCCACCTTGAAGGTTTTCGACACCAGCTTGTCGAGGGTGACCTCCACCGTGTCCGGCCGTGCCTCCACCAGCTCGAAGCCCTGGGGCAGTGAGGTCTCAACCTTTACCTCCTGGGTGCCCTCCGTAAGGCCCGAGAGATTGATAAAGGCGTGGAAATCCTCCGCGGAGGTGGAGACGAAGAGGGAGCGGGCCGCCTTGACCTTCAGCTTGATTTCCTTCGTCTCATTCGTCAGCTGGTACCCGGAGGGCGCATTGAGCACCGTCAGGGGCACCGTATAGGTGCTCTCGATGACCGGATTCTGGTCGTTCATGACATAGCCCCAGAGCAAAAAGGCGATGACGATGGCCGCGATTTTTGCCGGCAGGTTATGCTGGACGAGATTTCGCATGCGATGCATCATTTCTTACGCCTCCAGTTCTTGACCATATCCCGAAAGCCTTCCTTCTCGGGACGGAATACCGGATCGAGGACGGCCTTCAGCATCTCCGTATCCAGGTGGCGGCGGATGCGGCCGCTCTCCGCGATGGAGATGGTGCCCGTCTCCTCACTGACGACGATGATGAGGGCGTCGCACTGCTCCGAAAGGCCGATAGCCGCCCTGTGACGGGTGCCGAGCTCCGTGGAAAGAGTCCGATTTTCCGTCAGGGGCAGGAGACAGCCCGCCGCCACAAGGCGCTTTCCTCGGACGACGGCCGCCCCATCGTGAAGGGGTGTATTGGGAATGAAGACATTCAGCAGGAAGTCCGCCGTGATGAGGGCGTCAATCTGGATGCCCGTGGCACTGATGTCGTTGAGCCCCATATCCCGCTCCACCACGATGAGGGCACCCGTCTTGTTGGCTGCCAAGACCCGCACCGCCTTTGTAAGCTCGTGGACGACGGAGCGCGCCTCCTCGTCGTCAAGGGACACCACAGGGGCGAGGAAACGCCCCTGCCCCAGATGCTCCAGCGCCCGCCGCAGCTCCGGCTGGAAGACGATGGGCAGTGCCACAAAGAGGAGAGTCACCGCCTTCTGCAGCAGCCAGGATATGACATGGAGCTCTGCCCAGCTGGCGATGACCGTGACGGCCAGCAGCACAAGGATGCCCTTGACCAGCGTGATGGCCCGGGTGTCCTGAAGCATGACGTAGAGCTTGTAGAGGATGGCCGCAACGATGAGGATGTCCACGAGGTCCAGTATGCTGAGCGTCGTGATGACACCGCGAAACATCCCGTGAAATTGGGTCGGAAAGGAAAAGTCAAAATCCGTCGGCATAAGTGCGTACTCCCAGATGGCAGAGAAAACAAGAATCCATGCATAAAATATAATACCACTCTGAATATTTCTTGCACCAGCTGGGAAAATCCTTGTTATCTACAAACTTTTTTTATCCTAAAATTTGTCCGGGAGAAAAATCCAAAAAATGACCCTCCCCCAGGTCGGGAGAAGGTCATGACATGTCTTACTTGATTTCACGAATCCAGCCAGCGGGTGCCTCGGCGGTGCCAAGCTGGATGCCCCGGAGCGTCTCATAGAGCTTCGTGAGCACGGGGCCCATCTCCTTCATGCCGCTGGGGAAGGCGATTTCCTTGCCGTGATCGACCACCTTGCCCACGGGGCAGATGACGGCCGCCGTGCCGCAAAGGCCGCACTCGGCAAAATCCGTGAGCTCCGCAAGCTTCACGGGGCGCTGCTCCACCTTGTAGCCCAGGGTCTCGGCGATGTGCACGAGGGAGCGGCGGGTGATGGAGGGCAGGATAGAGTCCGACTTCGGCGTCACGATGGTACCGTCCTTCGTGACGAAGAGGAAGTTGGCGCCGCCGGTCTCCTCCACATAGGTGCGGGTGGCAGGATCGAGGAACATGTTCTCATCGAAGCCATTCGAGTGGGCCGTCATGTAGGCGTGGAGGCTCATGGCATAGTTGAGGCCCGCCTTGATGTGGCCCGTACCATGGGGAGCCGCCCGATCGAAGTCGCTGACGCAGATGGTGATGGGCTTGATACCGTTCTTGAAGTAGGAGCCCACCGGCGTGGCGAAAAGGCGGAACTGGTACTCGTCGGAGGGCTTCACGCCGATGACCGGGCCCGTGGCAAAGAGATAGGGGCGAAGATACAGGGAGCCGCCGGACTCATAGGGCGGAATCCAGTCCACATTGGCAGCGACCACCTGGTCCACCGCCTCCAGGAACATCTCCTTCGAGACGGGGGGCATCTCCAGACGCTTCGCCGAATCGATCATGCGCTCTGCGTTGAGATCCGGGCGGAAGGTGACGACCCTGCCATCCTTCGTCTTGTAGGCCTTGAGGCCCTCGAAGACCTCCTGGCAATACTGCAGTATGCCGGCACACTCGTTCAGCGTGACGGTAGCATCCTCCGTGAGGGCTCCCTTCCCCCATTTGCCATCCTTATAGTTAGCCACATAGCGCTTGGAGACAGGCTGATACGCAAAGCTCAGATTGTCCCAATCGATGTTCACATTTGCCATAATGTATTCCCCTTTTCTACTGCAAAAGTAGGTTTATTGTATTCCTACTGTACACAATTGTCAAGAAAAATTGCACGGAATCCGGAAATGTCCTGCTATTGGAACGCTTGAATCCATTCAGAACAGACAAGTGTCTTAGATTTCCATCAGGTGGCGCCTT
Source organism: uncultured Mitsuokella sp. (assembly GCA_945873115.1). Taxonomy (GTDB): domain Bacteria; phylum Bacillota; class Negativicutes; order Selenomonadales; family Selenomonadaceae; genus AWVT01. The sequence goes on along the minus strand of CAMCBT010000008.1, from coordinate 6,018 downwards.
GCCCTGCCGAGAGCGGACAGGATGTCCCCCGCCAGGAGGCCATCTCCCATCTCCTCGTAGGCGAGGTCTCCTGCCAGGCCGTGGAGATAGACGGCGAGAAGCGGTGCAAGCGTCCTGTCCTTCAGCTGCTTCAAAAGGCCTGCCACCGTCCCTGCCAGTACATCTCCAGTGCCGGCGGTGGCCATGCCCGCATTGCCCTTCGTGGTGAAGAACACATTCCCGTCCGGATAGGCCACCAGGGTGCACTCGCTCTTCATGACGAAGATGGCCTTCAGGTCCATCGCCGCCCGGCGCACCGTGCCCACGAGGTCTCTGCGAATCTCTGCCACGGAGAGGCCAAGAAGCCCCGCCATCTCGCCGAGATGGGGCGTGAGGATGGGCGTATGCTGGAAGTCTCGAAGTGTCTCCGTATGGCCGCGAAAGGCGAAGATGGCATCCGCATCCAGCACCAGGGGACAAGGAGCCTCTGCTGCCACAATGCGCACCAGCTCCAGCGTCTCCTGATTGCGCCCGAGTCCGGGTCCCAAGAGGATGGCATCGTAGTGGGAGACGATTTTCGACAGCGCCTCTACGGCCTTCATGCCGGAGATCCTCCCCTCCTGGGCCTCGCCCTCCGGCACAGGGAGCGTCATGACCTCTGTGAGCTTCGTGGCGAGGATGGGCTGGAGGCTCTCGGGAGCCGCCAGCGTCACAAGCCCGGCCCCAGCCCGGAGGGCTGCCATAGAGGAAAGGCAGGCCGCCCCCGTCATGCCCTGGGAGCCTGCGAGGACAAGAAGATTTCCGCAGGTGCCCTTATGGGCTGCCCAGTCCCGCCGAGGGAGGAGATCCTCTGCCAGCTTGTCATCGATGAGAGCCTGTCGTATCTCTTCCGACTCAAGAAGCGCCGGGGGCAGGCCGATGGGATCCACCAGAAGGCGTCCGGTGCACTCCGCTCCCTTCCCGAGGAAATGGCCTGGCTTCGGCAGGCCGAAGGCCACCGTGGCATCGGCGCGGATGGCAAGGGTCGCAACCTCCCCCGTATCCCCATCGACACCGCTTGGGATATCGAGGGCGAGGACAAAGGCATGGATTTCATTGATAAGCTCCAGAATGCGCAGGGTCTTTTTCCGAAGTTCCCCCTTGTAGCCTGTGCCGAGGATGCCATCCACGACCCCATGGGCAAAGCGCAGGGCGAGGCGGAGCCGGTCGAAATCCCGGTCGCTCTCCAGCGCCGCCACATCGAGCCCCATGGCCTCCAGCGTGTGGAGGACGGCCCGGGGGCTCTCCTTCAGGTGGTCCCGCTCCCCTGCAAAAAACACCTTGACCCGCGCTCCCATACCCGCGAGATGACGGGCGGCCACCAGGGCATCTCCCCCATTGTTGCCGCTGCCGGCGAGGAGCACGATGCTCTTGCCCTCGGCTCCGCCGAGGCTCTCCGACAGGGCCCGGGCTGCAAAGCTTCCGGCATTTTCCATTAATACGAGCTCTGCTATCCCGTACTCCTCCCGCGCCTTTTTATCGACCTCTCGCATTTCCTCGCCTGTTGTCAGCTTCATCCTTCTTCTCCTTCCAGTATGCAGACTGCCGTGGCATATTCCCTGGCATGGCTCAGCGTAATATGCAGGCGCGTGACCCCCATAGAGTGCGCAAGACGCGCGAAGCTCCCGTGGAGGAGCCCTAGAGGCTTTCCAAGAGCATCATTTATGACCTCCACCTCCCGGAGCTTCCCCTCCCGGAGGCCTGTACCGAGGGCCTTCAGGATGGCCTCCTTTGCCGCGAAGCGGACGGCGTAGCTGGCAGCTCTCTGAGTGCCCCGCCCCTCGCAGTAGCAGCGCTCCTCCTCCGTATAGACCCGATCCAGAAAGGCTTTCCTTCCTATGGCCCGCTCCACTCGGGAGATTTCCACGATATCCGTTCCAATGCCTAGTATCAAGCGGCACACTCCTCGAAAAAAATGCCCTCCATATTCTGGAAGGCACGACTTGACGCAGGAATCTATCCCCGCGCACTATTTACGTTTGAAAAACCGAACCTCACTGTCCGTTGCTCTTCGGTGTGGGCGGCGGTGTCACGACGGCGGCTCCTCCCATCTGGGTCGGGATGCCCGTCTGGCCGGATCCACCGATGGCCCCCGTGGAGTTGCCCTGGGCGTCCTTCATGCCCTCGTTCGGATTGAACTGGGTGTTCCGGGCGATGAGGATTTCCACGCGGCGATTCTTCTGCCGCCCCTCCTCCGTGGCGTTATCCGCAATGGGCCGATACTCCGCAAAGCCGATGGCACTGAAGCGGACCGGGTTCAGCTTGCTGTTCAGCGTGAAGAGGAACTTCATGAAGTTGATGGCCCGCATGGAGCTCAGCTCCCAGTTCGACGGGAACTGGGGCGTGTTGATGGGCATGTTATCCGTATGACCACTGATGATGACCCGCTGGGTCATGGGAGCCAGGAGGTTTGCCACGATGGGGCCGATGCGCTGGGCCTGGCCGCCCAGCGTCGCCGAGCCCGACGGGAAAAGGGCGCTCTCCTTAATGCGGATCATGAGTCCGTCATCCGTCATGGTGGTGGAGAGATCCTGCTCCAGGTCATTCTGCTTCACATATTCGTCGATTTCCCGCTTGACCTCGTCGAGCTGTTGGCTCTCCTGGATATAGGCACTATTGCCCCTGTCCTCGTCCGAGGGCATCTCCGCCTGCCGGCCTGGGTTCGGGCCCATCTGGCTGAAGAAGGAAGGGCCTCCCATGTTGAAGGCAGAGCTGAAGGCCTGCGCCATCTGGCTCACCTTCGTCTGATCCGTCTGGGAAATGGCGAACAGGGAGATGAAGAGTGCCAGGAGGAGCGTCATCAGGTCGGAATACGGGAGCAACCAGGCCTCGCCCTCATGCTCCTCGTGAGGTGGCCCATGCTTTTTACGTGCCATAGCTTAGCCCTCCTTCTTCAATGCCGCACGCTGAGACTGCGGGATGAAGACCATGAGCTTTGCCTCGATGGCCGTAGGCGAATCGCCCGCCTGGAGCGATAGGATGCCCTCGATAATCATGCGTTTCTCTGCCACCTCGCTCTCGGAGATGAGCTTCAACTTGTTGGCAAGGGGCAGGTAGAGGACGTATGCGGTGAAGATACCGAGAATCGTCGCGATGAACGCAGCCGCGATGGCGTGGCCCAGGGCGTTGATATCATCGAGGTGGCCAAGGGCTGCGATAAGACCGACGACGGCACCGAGAACGCCCAGCGTCGGCGCGTAGGTGCCGGCCTGCTGGAGTATCGTACGGCCTGTCGCATGGCGCTGCTGCATCGTCACGAGCTCTGCGTCGAGCACATCGCCAACGAAGTCCGGATCCATGCCGTCGATGACCATGCCAAGACCCGTGCGGAAAAAGGGATCCTCGATTTCCTGGGCACGGCTCTCAAGCGCCAGGATACCCTCGCGGCGGGCTATCTGGGAAAGCTCTACGAAGAGATTCAAAAGCTCACCCTTGTCGTGGGCAGGCGGCTTATTGAAGGTCAGCTTCACAATCTTAGGAACCGACTTCAAATCGTCCAAGCGGAAAGCGATAAAGAGACAGGATACGGTACCGCCGATGATGATGAGGAAGGCCGCCGGGTTATTCATAGCCGAAAGCGGCGCGCCCTTTAGGATCATGCCGACAAAGACGGAAACCAGGCCCATGACAATGCCGATGACGGTTGATATTTCCAAAGTGATAGCCTCCTTGTGAAGCACCGGGCACATCCACTCCTGCCCGGCAAACGTGTTCGCATGCGAACTCTGCTCCCTATATTATTCCATAAAACAGGGGAAATTCCTAGTGGAAAGCAAAAAAAATTTATTTTTTCGTGATAAATTTCCTTTATTCAATGATACATTCATAGAAAATATGATATAATGTCACAAGATAAAGACAAATTATCAAAAAGGATGTGAACCTATGGAACTTCGTCAGCTCGAATATTTCCAAATGGCCAGCCGCCTCCGGAACATCACCCGGGCCGCTGAGCGCCTTCGCGTGTCCCAGCCAAACATCACCGTCGCCATCAAGAAGCTGGAGACGGAGCTTGGCATCCAGCTCTTCGACCGCAGCCAGAAGCAGCTCTCCCTGACGCCGGAGGGCGCAGTCTTTTTGAACCGCATCGAAATCGCCCTGCGGAATATCCAGGACGCAGTCCTGGAGGTCAACGACTACAAGCAGCTCCAGAAGGGCACCATAAAGATAGGCATCCCTCCCATGATTGGCGCCTACCTCTTCCCGAAGATTTTCTCCAGCTTCCAGCGCCGCTACTCCCACCTGGACATCTACCTCCACGAGGAGGGCTCCATGTCCATCCGGGAGCAGCTGGAGCGGGATGAGCTGGACTTCGGCATCATCATCATCTCAGGGGCCGCCCAGAATCTGGAGCTTCTCCCCATGTCCCGGAACCAGATTGTCTGCTGCGTCGCCGAGGACAGCCCCCTGGCAAAGGAGAAATTCATCACCTGGGACGAAATCGAGCGTTCCAACATCGTCATGCTCAAGGAGGGCTCCTTCCTCCGGAAGACCATCCTGGAGCACATGAAGGCCGCCGGCATCACGCCGAACATCGTGCTGGAGTCGAACCAGGTAGTGACCCTCAAAGGTCTCGTGGCCAGCGGCGTGGGCATGGGCTTCCTTCTGGACATCGTCGTGGAGGACACCCCGGGAGTCGTTGCCGTCCCCCTCGCCGACCCCCTCTTCGTGGACGTGGGCCTCGCCTGGAAAAAGGACCGCTACATCTCGAAGGCCGCCCAGTCCTTCATCGACTTCTGCAAGGAGACCCTCAAAAAGGCCCACTGCGACATCGGCCACCCCGGCTGTGAGGTGGAAGGCTGACCCTCCCCTATACGCCTAGCCCCCACCTCAAGTCCTGCGAAAATCCCCCCTCGCTCCGCCCTCAGAGGATGGGAGCACCTTTATAGGAAGGCAATAAAAAACCGCCCGAAGGCGGTTTTTTATTTGGCGGACTTCTCTTAATCAGAAGAAGAAGTTCACGCGGCCGGAAGCAACCCAGCCATCGTAGTCAGCGAACGTCTTGTCAACCGACACATCGAGATACGTGGTCGGGTTGAGGAAGTTCTTGTAGCCGAGGGAGACATAGAAGACATTGTAGTCGTTGTCAACGCCCGGCAGCGCGATACCCTGGATGTACGGGTTGTAGGAGCCCGAGAGGCCGCGGCTGTAGGCGAGGCCAAGGTTCAGGCCGTTATCCCAGTCGAAGTTGATGCCGAGCTTCGTGGAGAAGTTGTGCTGGTCATCCACACGGATCGTGTTGCCAGCACCATAGGTCGCGTTGCTATAGGTGAGCGTGTCATAGGCAAAGTTGATGTACGGATTCAGCACGAGGTTCTCGCTAGAGCGGACCTTTGCGCCATAGCCGACGAGGAAACCATAGTTGTTCGTCGTCATGGACGTATTTGCATAGCCCATGGAGAACTTGCCAGCATGAGCGAGGTAGTCGATGTACTGGTTCTTCGGCAGGAGATGCGTGCCATAGATGCCGGCATCGAAGGAATCCTCAATGTCAGCAGAGCCCGGGAATGCGCCCTTGAAGTCGACAGAGCCCGTCGTGGTGGAAACGTAGAGACCGATGTAGTCAACGCCGGAAACCTGGTAGTCATAGCCGATCTGGTAGGTCGTGGCCTTGACCGTGCTATTTGCATAGCCAGAGGAACCGTCCACGTCCTGATCGCTGTGACGGATCTGGACCCAGAGGTTGTTCGGGGTGCCAGCAGCCCGCTCCGGAGCAGCAGCTGCGATAGCGCCGCCACGGAGGTCCGCTGTGCGGCCTGTGATGTTGCTTGCAATCACGCTATTGATGGCATTTGCTGCACGGGAGCCAGCGAGGGAAGGAGCCGCTGCAATCTGGCCCTTCGTGACGGAAGCTCTCCGGAGGGCATTGCTCTGGTAGGCATTGAGAGCCCTGACAGCATCGTCGGCAGCCGCCTTTTGCTCAGCCGTAGCAGCAGCCAGACCACCTGCATCCTCCACTGCCTTGACAGCATCGGAGGCAGCCTGCACGAGGTTCGCGGA
>CAMCBT010000007.1 GCA_945873115.1 uncultured Mitsuokella sp. | reverse complement strand
GTAAGGTACAATTTTCAAGTTTCTCACCTCATTCATTTTCTATAGGAGCGTGATATCCATGAATTTCTTCACAAAACTTTTCCGTTCACGGGACAAGCCCCAAAACCTCTATCACTTCAGCGGTTGGCCGTTTGTTTTCGGCAAGTCTGCCAGCAAGCAGATGGTCAATGAATTTACAGCCATGCAGACCACGGCGGTGTATGCATGTGTCCGCATCCTGGCTGAGTCTATTGCCGGACTGCCGCTTCATGTTTATGAGTACAAAAGTCAGGGCAAGGAGCGTGTGCCGCAGCATCCGCTGTATTTCCTGCTCCATGATTCGCCCAATCCTGAAATGACTTCTTTTATATTTCGAGAGACAGCCATGATTCACCTGCTTTTGTGGGGGGATTTCTACTCACAGATTATCAGGGACGGCCTTGGACGAGTGGTGGGGCTGTATCCGCTTCTGCCTAACCGCATGAGCGTTGGCCGGAATGAGCATGGTGAGATTGTCTACACCTACACGCCTATGACGGATAGCAATCCCAAAATCAAAGGCGGTAGTCAGATAAAGCTACGGCGGCAGGATGTCCTGCATATTCCAGGGCTGGGCTTTGATGGACTTGTCGGTTACTCTCCCATAGCCATGGCGCGTAATGCCGTAGGCATGACACTGGCCTGTGAGGAGTACGGCTCGTCCTTCTTCGCCAATGGGGCAAGACCAGGGGGCGTGTTGAAGCATCCGGGAGTTCTCAAAGACCCATCGAAACTCCGTGAAAGCTGGCAAGCCGTTTATGGCGGCACAGCCAATACAGGCAAGGTAGTGGTCTTGGAGGAAGGTGTAGATTATCAGCAGATATCCATACCGCCGGAGGAGGCGCAGTTCCTTGAAACTCGCAAATTTCAAATTGATGAGATTGCACGACTTTATCGTGTGCCACCGCATATGATTGGCGACCTTGAAAAAAGCTCCTTCAATAACATTGAGCAGCAGTCATTGGAGTTCGTAAAATACACGCTGAATCCGTGGGTAGTGCGCTGGGAACAGTCCTTGCAGAAAGCCCTGCTCAATTCTACTGAGCAAAAAAGGTATTTCATCAAGTTCAATGTGGATGGTTTGCTCCGTGGAGACTATCAAAGTCGCATGGCTGGCTATGCAGTGGGCAGGCAGAATGGCTGGCTGTCAGCCAATGATATCCGCGAGATGGAAAACATGAATCCTATCCCGGAAGAGGAAGGAGGCAATCTCTACCTGATAAATGGTAACCTTTGCAAGCTCCACGATGCGGGGCTATTTGGGAAGACTGGAGGTACAAATGAAAAAGCGTAAATTTTGGAACTGGGTGCGCGATGCCGATACAGGCGAGCGCACCCTTGTGCTTAACGGGCAGATTGCCGAGGATTCATGGTTTGGCGATGAAGTCACGCCGGGAATCTTCCGTGATGAGCTGATGAAGGGCGAGGGCAACATCACGGTTTGGATTAACTCCCCTGGCGGCGATGTGTTTGCGGCAGCGCAAATTTACAATATGCTCATGGATTACAAGGGGGATGTAACCGTTCGCATAGACGGCCTTGCAGCTTCGGCGGCATCCGTGATTGCCATGGCCGGAACCACCGTGGAAATGTCCCCTGTGGGCATGCTGATGATTCACAATCCCAGTACGGCAGTCATTGGCAACACCAAGGAAATGCAGGCGGCAATTCAGATGTTGGACGAGGTGAAGGAATCCATCCTCAATGCCTATGAACTGAAAACGGGGCAGCCCCGTCAACAGTTGTCCGACCTTATGGATGCGGAAAGCTGGATGAACGCCAAGAAGGCCGTGGAGTTAGGCTTTGCAGACAAGATTCTGTTCGCCAACGAGGATGAGGAAAAGCAGTCCGAGGGTGTTGAAGCCATGCTGTTTTCCCAGCGGGCAGTAACAAACTCCCTCATCGATAAAATCAAGGCGCAGTCGCTGAAATTCGTTAAGGCGGCTGTGCCGGACAATCGTGTATCTGCAGACGCTCTCAGGAGCCGTCTTAAATTACTTATTCACTGATTGGAGGAATAATTTATGGCAAATGTTATGGAACTTCGCAAGAAACGGGCACAGCTGTGGGAAGGTGCCAAGGCATTTTTGGACAGCCATCAGGACAAGGACGGCAAGCTTTCTGCCGAAAATGCTGCCGCCTACGACAAAATGGAGGCAGATGTGGTGGCTCTCGGCAAGGACATCGAGCGCATGGAACGGCAGATGGCAATTGATGCAGAACTTGCCAAGCCCACATCTGAGCCGATTGTCAACAAGCCTGCCGCTAAGGTGCCAGAGAAAACGGGCAGGGCAACAGATGAATACCGCAAGGCTATGCTTGCCGCCATCCGCTGCAACTTCCGCAACGTGTCTAACGTCCTGCAGGAAGGTGTTGATACCGATGGCGGTTATTTAGTGCCGGAGGAATACGACAGCCGTCTTATCGATGTGCTGAACGAGGAATGCATTATGCGTAACCTCGGTACGAAAATTACTACCAGCGGTGAGCGCAAAATCAACATCGCCGCTACTAAGCCTGCTGCATCGTGGATGGAGGAAGGTGGGGCACTTAGCTTTGGCGATGCCACCTTCGACCAGATTATCATGGACGCCTACAAGCTCCATGTAGCGATCAAGGTTACGGAGGAACTTCTGTACGACAATGCTTTCCAGTTGGAGAACTACATCATCGACCAGTTCGGCAAGGCCATCGCCAATGCCGAGGAGGACGCTTTCCTGAACGGCGACGGCAGCCACAAGCCCACCGGTCTTTTGACCACGGCGCAGACCGGTGTCACCACCAGTGGTGCATCCATCACGGCAGATGACCTTATTGAACTGGTCTACAAACTCAAGCGTCCTTACCGCAAGAGTGCGGCCTTTATCGTCAACGACCAGACCTTGGCGGCAATCCGCAAAATGAAAGATGCCAACCAGGCGTATATGTGGCAGCCCTCCTACCAGATGGGCGAGCCTGACCGTCTGTTGGGCTATCCGATTCACACCACGCCTTTTATGCCCACGGCAGAAGCCGGTAAGGCGGCTCTGGTGTTTGGCGATTATAGCTACTACAACATCGGTGATCGTGGCTCCCGTTCCATTCAAGAACTGAGAGAGTTGTTTGCCGGTAACGGCATGATTGCCTTTGTCATGAAGGAACGTGTGGACGGCAAGCTGATACTGCCGGAGGCGGTGCAGATGCTGAAAATCAAGGGGACTGCTGGCAAGGGCTGATGTAAATATGGTGAGGGAGATGCTATTGGGTATCTCCCTGTTTTTATGGGAGTGATGGCTTATGATTGTGGGACTTCCCAAGGCTAAGGAATACCTCCGCATTGATACCGATGCGGAGGATGCTTTGGTCAGGAAACTTCTTCGGGCATCGGAACAATTATGCCTAGATGTGTCGCGGCTTGGTGTGGAGGAGTTCAAAGCCTGCGGGGCAATTGGTAAAACGGCTGTGCTCTACACATTGGGATATCTGTATGAGCACAGGGATGAGGCGGACCATAAGAAGCTGACGGTTACTCTCCGTGCGCTCCTTATGGGAGTGCGCCGGGAGGGGTTCTGATGTATGTCCATTTGAATGAACTTCGCCAGCGGGTAACCATCCAACGGCCAGTATCAACGGTAGATGATATGGGCAATCTCATCCAAGATGGCACGGAAGATGTCTGTACTGTCTGGGCAAAGGTACTGCCCTATGCTGCCAAAATCTCAGATGGTTATGCCGAAAAGGTGGATGAGGTTTCCTACCGGATAGCAATTCGCTATCGAGCAGATATTGAGGTTACGGACACTATCCTGTGGCAGGGTAAGAAGCTAATTATGTCAGCCCCACCATATCTACTGGATGGCTTGCGGAAATATCTCATCATGGAGGCAAAGGAGCTGGTGGAAGATGGCTAGACGCTATGAAACTGCCGAGAACATTCTCAAGGAATTAGGTGAGAACGCCACCAAGGCCGCCAAGTCTGCTCTGGCAGATGGCGTGGAAATTATTATGCAGGAGGCAAAAAATCGCTGCCCTGTCTATAAAGGCAATGACCACAGAGTGGTAAAAGGTGCGCTCCAGGATTCCATCCATGCCGTAAAGCAGAAGGGCGGTGCCAAGTATAAAATCGTTGCTGACGCTACATCCCATGATGGCATTTTCTACGGTAAGCTGGTGGAATTCAGTCCCAGGATAAACAAGCCGTTTATGTATCCTGCCATGGATGCAAAGCGGGACGAGATTAAAAGCAAGATAATCGATGCCGTAAGGGAGGCACTCAGAAGAAAATGAACATCAAGGAAAAGGTGTATAAAGCCTTGTCAACTTCACGGGAACTGACAACTCTGCTGGCAAAAGACAGGCGGTGCCGGTGCATTTATCCCGGCATCAGTCCTAATGCGGGCAGCTATCCCATTATTGTCTACAATGTCATATCGGACGTGCCAGCCATTACGGCAGACGGTGTGGAAATGGAGCGGCGCGTGACTATGCGGATTCAGATTCTCACCAGAGATGGGCAGTACGACCATATTTACGCTGTGGTCAACCAAATCATGAAGGGGCTGGGCTTTATGCGAGGTCAGTCTGTGGATATTGCAGAGCGTGATGTATTTGTGCTCTGCGTGGATTACCGAATTGGAATAGGAGTGGATGACTAATGGCAGAAATGAAACCGGCCAGCAGAATGGTCAGCGGACAGTTTATTAATATTCAGCGATTGCATGTGGCCAAGCTGCTGACAGATGAAGTCGGGAGTACGGCGACCTACGACACACCTGTGGATATGGGCAGAGTACTGCGGAGCATTGACATCAAGCCGTCAAATTCAAGTGCAGACTTGTACGCAGATGGCCAGTCCATCGATACCGCTTCAAACACGGCATCCTATGAACTGACCTTCGATACGGCGGCTTTGCCCTTGGAGTATGTGGCTTACCTTTTGGGGCATAGCTGTGAAAATGGTGTGATGGTCGCCAACAAGGACGATGTTGCTCCGTATTTTGCAGTAATGTTCCAGAGCGACAAGCGGAACGGCAGTAAGCGCCTGACAAAATTCTTCAAAGTCATGTTCCAGGAACCCTCGGTCAAAGGTTCCACCAAGGAAGAAAATATTTCCTATCAGACGCCGACCTTGACTGCTAAGGCCATCTACCGATTGTCAGACGGCAATTCTTACACCTATGCCGATACCGAAAGCAGTGGCTTTGATGCAGAAACCGCCGCCAACTGGTACACCACGGTTTGAGGAGGGACGTTAGATGGACACACCGCAAATCAAAATCAACGGCAAAATCATCCAGCCGGCTCCGCCCAAGATGAAGGTATGGCGTGAGTTTCTGGCATTCTTCGACAAAGATAAGGGCAAGATGAGCGTGGAGGAATTCCTCTCGGCGCATGTTGCCCTTATTGTTTTGGCGTTTAATCAGCCGGAGGTTACGGTTGATTCGGTTGAGGAGAATCTGGAGATTGCCGATGTCGTTCCTTTAGCAAGAAAACTTTTCGAGTGGCTGCAGGCTCAGACCTTTGCCAAGCTGGTAAATCTCCCAAACGGGGAAACGGAGGCAGGGGAGTGAACCTGTCTCCGTACCAGAATCTGCTGCTCTACTATGAGCGGCTGCAACAGTCCTACGGCTGGACAATGCAGGAGGTGGATGGGCATGACATAGAGTTTCTTTTGGATCAGCTAATAGTACTCAGTTTGATGGATGGTAGCCGCCATCAGAAATACATTGATGATGTCCTGTAGGAGGTGGGCAGATGGCAAAGCGTGGGCAGAAGATAGATGAACTGTATATCAGCCTTGGCCTGGACATTGCCCGGCTCCAGCTGGACTTCGACACAGCTGGCAAGACCATATCACAGGCGGTGTCACGGCTTAACAGTCAGACCAATCAGGTCAAGCTGAAGATGGACGTTGACCTTGCCAAGCTGGAGGGCGTTGGCTCGGAGCTGGACAAGTTGAAGGTTAAGCATGAAGCCATCAATCGCCAGCTGGACTTGCAGCGGCAGAAGGAAGAAATACTAGCAGCCGTTCTAAAAGATGCCCAAAAGACCAACGGCAATGATAGCGAGGTTGCCCAACGGGCGCAGACAAACCTGCTGAAACAACAGAAGATTGTCGCGCAGACCGAGGCCGAAGTCCGCAAGCTCAATGCGGAGATGGCAAAGCTCGGCGGCACAATTGAGCATACCTCTGGCAAAGCAGGAACCTTTGAAACCGCCATGGCGGCAGGCATCAGCAAAGCCAAAAGCGGCGTGGACAGTCTGACAGACGGCTTTACCATGCTGTCCGTCAAAGCGGCGGCAGTTATGGCCATCTTTTCTACAGGTGCAGGGCTGTTCAATCTGACCAGGGGAGCCATGGAATCCGGGGAGAACCTGTATCGGCTGACCAAGCGGCTCCATACCACAACTGCCGAGGCTGGCAAGCTGAACCGTACCTTCCAGTTGGCTGGCATGGATGTTATGTCCATAGTTCCGCTGATTGCCCGTTTGGACAAGCAGGTGGAAACTGCAGGCGAAACAGGAAATGCCACCACACAGGCAATGGAGCGGTTTGGGATGTCTATTCTCGACCAGACCGGCAATCTGCTGCCGCTTAACGAACAGCTCGACCAGTTAGCCAAAGGCTACAAAAATGCCATGGAGGCCGGGCAGGAAGAAGCCTATACCGCAGAAGTCCTCGGAGCTCGTGGTGCAGCCTTGATTCCGCTCCTTGAGCAATATGATGAACTGATGGAAGTGGCGGGAAATGTCAAGACCACGGGGCTGCTTGACCCGGAGGAAAGCCACAAGACCTGGCTCCAATGGAAGGCCATGGAAATGGAGATGGGGCAGCTTAAGTCTGTCATCGGCACGGCACTTCTTCCCTTGTCCGCAGAATTACTGCCGGAAGTAACAGAAGGTTTCAAGGGATTAGTTGCTGAGATTCAGGAGAACAAGGACACTATCAAGGATGCTATCTCTGGCTGGGGATGGGCACTTAAGACCGTGGCTGAAGGATTGGTTTTCGTAGGCGAGCAGTTCAACAAGGTGGCTGAACACGCCAAGGCCAACAAGTGGCTGTTGGAAAATCATACGGCGGCAGCACCTCTTATCGGCATTCCTGTTGTCGGTGGTGCCATCCTCGACAAGATGTATGGGGACGAATATAAGGCCTATCTTGCGGAGCAGAAAGCCCTGCAGGAAAAGGCCAAGGCCGAAAAACAAGCTGCTGCTGAGGCTGAGAAAGCCAAGAAGGCGCAGGAGGACAACACCAAGGCCAGCCTGTCCAGAGCGGCGGCTGAAAAGAAAGCAGCCAAGGCCACAGAAGAGGCCGCTAAGGCCAATGCCCAGCTGACGGAATCTCTGTATGAACTTACTCATAATGAACTGGAGAATAGCCTGCATTCCATCAATAAGGAAGTCCAGCAGCTGAAGGAAAAGGGTGCAGATGCCAATTTGCTGGATGAGTATAGGCTGGCCAAACAGGCCAAGGTCTACGAGGATTTTCAGCGTAATGTGGTGGATAGCACTCAGGCTGTCTACCGCACCGATTTACAAAATCAGCTGGCAAATATCGACCGAGAGGCGGCAGCATATCGGCAGAAAGGACTGGACGAAATCAGTGCAGCCCAGTGGGCAGAGGCCAGCAAAGCTAAAATCAGGGAGCAATGGGAAAATGAAATTTCTTCAAAAATCGACTCCGTATGGAAAACGGAGCTACAAAACCGTCTGGATGATATCGAGCGTGAGAAACAGGCTTGGATTCAAAAAGGGCTGGATGAAGTCAAGGCGACGCAATGGGCAGAGAAAGAAAAACTTGATGCCAAAAGGAACGCCTCTCTCCAAGTCCTCCAATCCCAAAAAGAAGAGTTCCAAGCCTATCTCCAAGGCGGCGAGCGAGGACTCGCGGATTACTACAAAGTCGCGCACGGTCTCACGATGGATGACCTTCGCATGACGCCGGAGCAGCTCATGGGATTTCAGGAGGCCAGGAAGTCCATGCTTGAAAACCTTCTGCCCAACTTCCGTGATCCTGCCGTCATAGCCGCCGAGCAGGAAAATATGAAGCGTAACTTCCGCATGAGCATGGGTGGCAGGGAGTACAGCTATGACGAGGTTATGGGGAGCATGAACTCGGAGCTTAAGGGCATCCGTCAGCAGATGGATAAACTCGGAACGACTCCCGTATCGCAGGACGGAACTCCCGTGAAGGGGCAAAACCAAGTCACGGACAATCGCCAAGTGACCGTCCAGGTGAACATCCAAAATGCCGTCACGCAGGACAACGATGGGATGCGGATGCTTGCCGACCAAGTGGCAGATCGTATCAAACCAGCCGTAGAGAACGCTCTGGGAGGTGGAGACAATTCATATTCAAGTTGGTGATGTACAGACCCTTGAAGTGGAGAACTGGCAGATAACGCCGGACGACCGCCAGCAGCAAGTGGAGATTGTCGGCGGCGTGGCGGTTCAAGACTTCGGTCATGTAACCGAAGGAGATAAAGTCTCCTGCTCCGTCACGGTCTTGGCTGACGGCTGGGAAACCATCAAGGGATATTGGGATAGCCGTCAATTGGTGGACATTTCCGACGAGGCGGGAGTGGTCTGGGAGAATATGCGGGTGGTGGTCAAATCTTACCAGTATGTTCCCCACTTCCCCCATGCAGTAAATGCGACATTAGAATTTTGGAGGTTATGACAATGGCAAATCAGCTTCACATCTATTACGGCAATCCTACCGCAGGAGGCGTGGACGGCACGGAGGCCAGTTCCGGCACGGAACTTTCTCCCATCTCCGTCACGCTGGATGCCAGCAAGGAGGAGCAGAAAGCCGTGAAATGCGCTGTCCGCTGTGACAGTGGTTATTACATTGAGGGGAGCACCGCCATCAAGTTTGTTGGTGACGGCTCTGCAAAATGGCGGGCAGCTGCCGATAACAACTATGCTGATGAGAACGCGGCATTGAAGAAAGCCAGCTGGCAGGAAACGCTCGCTTTGGATGGTGTAACGGACAAGAACACCATCTTTTGGGTCAAGGCAACCAGTAGTAAGGAGGAAAAGCCCCAGAACGACACTTCCGTGGACATTCAGGCAGAAGGACTGGTGGTGGCGGTATGAGCTTCAAATACATCAATCCGGGCTATGCCGAGTTTCTCGATGTGGCAGGCGGCACGACCATAGCAGATACGGTAAAGAGCAAGACAGGGGTGATGTTCTATCAGCCTACCGATAAAAAGGGACTGGTACTTGCCGAAACACCCACAGAACTTTATGGAAAGTTTGATGTGTACATTCCCAAAGACCGTAACGACTTTAGTATAAAAGTTGCCATTCTCGAAACCAATGGCTATGCGTTGGATGGCATGGGTTTCGCCAAGAGAGATAATGTCATGTACTTTATGCGGTATTATGGCGGTAATTCTTCCGGCGGTAAAGATGCTTATTTATCCGAGCCAGAGCGACTGAATCTAAAGCTGGAGGCCATAAATACATTCTTATTTCATATTAAGACAGGCGTGGACGGATATGTGCAAATCTATGCCAATGGTCTGTCTGTAGAAAAGTATGACTATGATATCAAATTTGGCAAATCCAAAACATTGGTGGTCTACGCTGATAGTGCTTATGGCGCGATTTCCAATCTCATTCTGTCCGATACAGAGATTGACCCCAAGGAGCAGGTGGTGCTTCTCCCTGTTGCTGCAACGGAAACCACCATGGCGGCAGGAGAGGATGGGGAATACATAGCCGATACGGATGGTCAGACCATTTTGCAAAGTATAGATACCGAAAGCCTTATACGCGACTATGGAGCAGACACAGTCATTAAGGGTATTGCCGTTATCGGCAATCCTGTTTGCCGCACGGCAGAAGGGCTGTCCAACCTTACGGCGATTCAATCTGATGGAGCAGCTATAACAGAGTATGGCACGAAAATTGCTCCGCATGGTACACGGGGAGTAGTCGCAGACGGTCATGCTCTGTCGCTGAAAATATCGGATATAACAGGCTACAAATTCGGCTGGAAGGCAGGTGCATCGTGATGAGATATATCAATCCGGGCTTAGCGGAGTTTCTGGATGTGGAAGACGGCACGACCGTGAAAGGAACAAAATTCAATCCCGACAATGGCGTAGCCTTATATCAGCCGAAAGCCAATGAGGGAATTGATATTACCTTGGAAACCGCACCGACACATTTCTATGCAAAGTTCGACGTCTATATTCCACCATGGTCAGAAATGTCCGATGGCATCATGGCCGAAGTCGGTTTTTACAGCAATCATTCCGGATATACAGGTTTTTATGGCTGGCAACTTCGTAAATATTCTAGTGACCTTGACCCACAGGTTATTATCGGCAACAGTTCATCGTATGACAAATATGTGGAGTATAAGGTTGGAGGTGCGCTAAAATTCGACAGCGTCAACAGCTTCTGGATGCACTTCAAGGCAAGAAGCGCATCTGCTGCCGATGGTGAGTACCAGGTCTATATGAACGGCGAGAAAATCATGGAAAATACGCAGAAACACATTTACATGGATGCCATCAGCAAACTGGTCATTTACGCTACACCCAATTATGGCAAATGCTATCTTTCCAATATCATCATGAGTTTTGATGAGGAAATCAGTCTAAAGAAAAAATACAGGCCGTTCCGTTGGGAGATGTTGTGACGGATATGACTGCCCAGGAGGACGGCACATATCTTGCCGATGCTACAGGTCAGCAGATTTTGCAGACAGTGGATGTGGAATCGCTCATAGACAAATATGGGGGTATATCAAAAGTGACGGGGATAGCCATTGGCGGTAGGCCTGCCTATCGGACAGGAGAGGATTTGGCGCGGCTTACAGGTATTTCCAAGGCTGGTAGCGACCAAACCGAGCACGGTATCAGGAAACTCCACACTAACATCAACATGGGCGTAGTGGATTGTTACTCCGTAAACAAAACCATAGCTGACATGGCAGGTATGCAATTAGGCTGGAAAGCCGAGGTGTAGTCAATGGGCATTGTCATTAGGCCAACAGCATATATTTCATGGATTCCTTACGGAAAAATTATTCTTCAGCCTACGGATGTCTATATCTCATGGATGCCTATGGGCAGGATAAGCATTAGACCGCAGATTGCTGCTGCCTGGGTGCCTATGGGGAGAATCCACCTCAAGATGCAAATTCTCGCCACCATAGTGCCACCAATCAGCGGACAGGCAAAGGTCACGGCAGACGTAAAAAGGCAGGTTGTGCAGAAAAATGATGTGGTTGTAGTTACCAACCGCAGGCTGGTCAGAACAGAGCATTTTTTTGCTGACACCAGACGGCAGGTAGAATCTGCTTCTGTAGCATGGACGAGTGCTGATTTGCTCAGACGGGTGGTAACGGCAGAGAAGGTTTCAGCGGATACGGCAAGGCTGCTCAACTGCCAGTACGCCAAAGCCAGTGCGGATACATCTCGGGTCCTATCCATGAATTTCTGTGTACGGCGTAGTGAATGCCTGCGGCAGATAAGGAAAACTGAAATCATATCGGCTGATACAATCAGCAGACTGGGTATTGATGGTCTGTCCATGGTAGATACTTCACGTAAGCTGGGCTGGGGCGAACCTGCCGTAAGCCATACACGGCGACAGGTTATCAAGTTACAGTTGCTCCTTGCCGACACATCAATTCGGGTACCTGTGGTACTGGCGTATGTTGAACCTTTAATTAAGCCTTCACGAGCAAGAAAAATCAAGGATGCAACATTGCCATCCATTATGGATAATTTCCGTGAGCATGGCATCCGCTCATTCTCCATGTCGCTGGGCGAACTGACGCTCTCGGACAGCTTTCAGCTGGAAACGGTGCAGCCATTGAACATTGACGATTCTGTGCAGGGGCAGATTTTTGACTATCACTTCCATTTTCTTGTGGAGGAAACCAGTCAGCGGGATTTGGTCCAGACGGTGAAGGGGATGTATTCCAAGGACAAATTGCTCTACAGTGCCATCAGCTTTTTCGTCAATGAGTTCGAGGTGTCCTACTACGCCGAGGGCATAGCCAAGGCACTGGGGTTGAAACTGGATATGGCTTGTGATGATTTCATTCCATCACAGAACTTCGAGGACAGCGGTATGACTTATCAGGACTTCATATCTTCGCTGTTCGGCTGGAGTTCCAAGTTGCCACAGCGTCAAATAAACGTCTTCATCCGGGGAGATAGCCTGCATATTATTCAGCGAGGCAGGGAGCGTTCCGTAATAGATATTACGGACTGGCCGCATAGCAGGCCGACCATCGATCGGAAACTTGTCCGCTCCATTTGGCACAGCACCATGGAAAATGCTGGCAAGGCGCATAATGATGAGGACACCGAGCCGAAAGGCTTCACCGGGACTATATCGCTGGGGGAAATCAGCAGATCCTATTCCAACGGTTTTCTGACCCACGAAACCAACGAAAAGGGCTATACCGATTATGTCTATGACGGCGAATACCTGTCGGAAAAGAGCACGCACAACAAGGACGGCTCCACCAGCCGGACAGAATATTTTTACGCCAAGACCAACAGAGATATCTACCTCTTTGAGGAAAAGGAGCGCACCACGGAGCCGATAGATGACGGACAGGAGCATGATATTTATGACTGGACAGATTGGAACAACAAAGATGCCACAGAGCGCATAACCTATCACGCCCCTTTGGGCTACGGCTGGTATTCCACCGTGGTGTATGTGAATGGGGAACTGGAAGGTAGCAGCTTGTCACAGGGCAAGCCTGGCGGTAAGGCCAGCCGTTTCATCATAGACCAGTCCAATCTGAGTCTTGGTGCTGATTACGATATGGGCGATGACGATGACGGCCCTAAGTACGAATCCCTCATCGACACAGAGTTTCCAGTTATAGGCGAGGATTATCTATGGGAGCTGACCAAGGCCATAGAGTGGCTGAACCGCAAGATACAGGAGACAGTCACCGTGGAGGTTGTAGCTAATGTCAGGAATGGTGTTCCGGATGTAAAGCATATCGTGGATTTCACCGAGCGGATAAAATTCAATGACAACGAGTATTTCCTGATGTCCAATGTCGTGGAACTGACACCACGTTCATTACGGCAGACAATAAAAATGACGAGGTGGTTTTGATGAACGGAGTAGACGGGCTGGCTGAATCCATCAAGGCTGGCATGAAGCGGGCAAAGAAGCAATCCGAGCAGAAAGCCCAGCGTGGCGTTATCCAAGGTGGCAGAGTGCATATCGGTGCTCATAGCTATCCCATGAAAGCGGCGGTAGATGTGAATACCGATGAGGGCAGTCTGGTCTGGGTGCAGCTGGCCAAGAGCGGGACAGCTGTAATTGTAGGAGCGTGATGCTATGCACAGGGCAAGAGTGACGGCAGTCGGCAATACCAAGGCACAGGCTGATGGTAAGTGGCTGAACATAATCGGAAATAAAGCTATTGCTGTCGGAGATTTTATCTGGACAGACGGCAGATGTATCTACGGTAATATCTCCGAAGGAGGAGGCGCGACTCCTGTTATCAATAGCAGTGAGCCGTATGTACCGATTTTCATGGAAGACGGTACGCATTGCCTTTATCACAATGACAAATTGAAAACTGGCAGAAAAGATGCAAAGCATAAACTTATGGCAAATCGTGGCAGTAAGGTCGTGTTCTCGGATGCCTACAGGGTGCTGGATGTATCCGTAGGTACCTCGGGGGAAGTGCAGGAACTCAAATACGAGCGGTATTCTCATAGAAATGGCGCATTGGGCTATTGGTTCAAGGATTATGGTGGAAGCATAGGGGCAAAGTTGGGGATTTACTTTGAATGGGAACCACAAGACCATTATTGGTTGGCCGAAACAGAAACTGCGTTTGAGCAAATGAAATATGCCCAAGTATTGCAGGAGGGTGCAAAGCAGACGGCAGAACGGGCTTTGCTGGAACTGGAAAAGCAGGCTCCGTCTGGTGAGGGGGAATCGATGACCGTCCTTCCGGAAAAAGAATGCAGGATAACCGGTGGCTGGTATGAATCAGAGCAGGATTACTGTTTATTTTTGGAAGGGAATGCACAGGCGTTATACATATCGGGCAGAAATCTTGGCATCTATGATGACAGGGAACGATGCTGGCAGGCTGATTTTTGCACATTCTATTCCTTTGCAGTTGAGTACCTGTTAGAAATGGTGGCTACACCGAAGGGGATTACCGTATTGCGAGGTCGACATAACAACAATGGTAGCTGGCGTTTGACGTATCTGCCCTTGGACGAAGAGTATGGTGACCCATATCATTTTGTGGATTTCATTAAAAGTACAGACCTGCGCTTGCCGGACGGTTTTAAGGTGAACATGAGCCGCAGCAACAGGGAGCGAATTGAGTACACGGGCTATGAGCCGGATTCCTACAGCTATGAACTGAAATCACCACAGGGGCAGAAAATCTGTGATGTCGATGGCTATGAGCCAGGACAAAGAATGCTGGCCTGCAAGTTGCGCCCAAGGACATGGCTAGTGGCTTTTGAGGGCAAACTTTACCGTGTCAAAAACGGCGAGAAGAAGTTGATTGAGGGTGACTACAATCACCGCAACGCTCGCTTGCGGTCTATGAAGAATTTTAAGGAATGGATGAAGGGGGAATGATTTATGGATGCAATTTTGGATATCAGAGTTTGGTCGGCAGGAGCAGGAGCTGCTATTGGGGAGTATCTTGGCTCCTTCGACAGCCTGCTTTACGCATTGGTGGCTTTTATCGTGACGGATTACATCACCGGAGTCCTCTGCGCTATCGTGGAGCGAAACCTGTCCTCGGCCATTGGTTTCAAGGGCATCTGCTAGAAGGTGTTTATCCTTGCCTTGGTAGGCGTGGCGAATGTCCTCGATGTCCACGTGGTAGGCGGCGGATGCGTCCTTCGCTCCGCTGTCATCTTCTTCTATTGCGCCAATGAAGGCATCTCCATTGTGGAAAACGCCTCTCGGATAGGCTTACCCGTGCCGGAGAAGTTGAATGAGGTCATGAGGCAGCTAAAGGAAAGGGGGATAAATGATGGAAATCTTTCCAATGGAAAAGGAACAAGAGAAGCGGAGTATCAGCGTCCCTATCCCAGAGAAATATATGCTCACCATCCGAGAGGCATCGGCCTACTTCAATCTCGGCATCAAGCATTTCCGCAGGCTCGCCGAAGAGAACACGGAAGGATTTTCTGTCTACAACGGCAGCCGCTACATGATTATCCGGCCCGAGTTCGAGAAGTTTCTGGACGAATCTACCACGATATAAATTCCTTTTATTTGCCGTAAGGCGTTGACTTATTTGCCACGGCGAGTGATAGATAGGTATGAAAAAAACGGAAGGAGCGATGCAGATGAAGCCGATACCATTGGCGACGAAAGACATCCTGACACCGGAGGAGGCAACTCGTCACTTCGGACTCAGCAAGAGAAAGTTTTACCGCTGGCTGGAAGAGCCACACGGGTTTGTGGCGTATTTCAGAACGAGGAAAATCATCCTGAGGGCAGAACTGGAACGGTATTTCCTCCGGCACCCGGATGAGAGGGAGGCGATGGCAAATGGCAAGCCTAGGAAAAAGACGTGACAGCAAGCACCGTGTCCTCCGGCGTGGGGAATCCATACGGGCAGACGGGAAGTACCAGTTCAAGTACCATGTGGACGGAAAACCCAGGTTCGTCTACAGCTGGCGGCTGGAACCCACTGACAAGTTGCCCGCCGGCAAGAAGCCATGCCTCTCCCTCCGGGAACTGGAAAAGCAGATTGGCTACGACCTCGACAGCCAGCTTGACCCTGCGGGGAAGAACATGACCGTAGGGGAACTGGTGGCGCGGTATGTTTCCACCAAGACGGGGGTGCGCAGCACCACCAAGCAAGGCTACAATTTCGTGCAGAAACTCCTGGAGCAGACGGAGTTCAGCGGCAAAAAGATAAGCGACATCAGGACATCGGATGCCAAGATATACTTCATCAAGCTGCAGGAGAGCGGCAGGAGGTACAGTACGGTCAAGACCGTGAGGGGCGTTCTTCGTCCAGCCTTTCAGATGGCTGTGGACGATGATGTCCTTCGGAAGAACCCCTTCGATTTTCAGTTGGCGACCGTGGTTGTGAACGACAGTGTGACGAGGGAAGCTATCACGAAAGACCAGATGCGGAAATTCCTCAAGTTCATTCATGATGATAACGTATACTGCAAGTATTACGAGGTGGTGTACATTCTCTTCCATACGGGCATGAGAATCTCAGAGTTCTGCGGGCTTACTGTGCGTGACATCGACCTGGAGCATCGGGTGGTGAACATCGACCATCAGCTTCAGCGAGGGGCAGATATGCGATACACCATACAACCC
Organism: uncultured Mitsuokella sp.; assembly: GCA_945873115.1. GTDB lineage: Bacteria > Bacillota > Negativicutes > Selenomonadales > Selenomonadaceae > AWVT01. Next base: position 41,050 of record CAMCBT010000007.1, on the reverse strand, counting down.
ACCAAGACTCATGCCGGGACGAGGCGTATTCCCATCACGGAGGATGTAGCAGAATGTTTCCAAGCAATCTTGGAGGATAGGGAGAAGCCAAGGGTGGAGCGCATCGTGGACGGTTACAGTGGATTTCTGTTCCTGGACAAGAAGGGGCTCCCCTTGGTTGCCATGCACTGGGAGCATCGGTTCAATCACATGGTGGCAAGATACAACGAGATTTTCCGTATCCAGCTTCCCAACATCACGCCCCATGTCTGCCGCCACACCTACTGCAGCAACATGGCACGGTCGGGCATGAACCCCAAAACGCTCCAGTACCTCATGGGGCACAGCGAAATCGGCGTGACGCTTAACACCTACACACATCTCGGATTGGAGGATGCCGTGGATGAAATTAAGAAACTGGAGGAGAGGGCAAGGCAAGAAATCGAGCGAGGCGACCGTCCCCATAGGGAGGCAGGACTGACACAGCGGATGCTCCGGCTAGTATGAATAGGGCAATGACGGCAGGTTTCCTTCGGGGAGCCTGCCTATTTTTTGTTGCAAGGATGTAAGGATATTGTGATTCGCCATTTCCCCTGCTATGATAAGAAAAGTGTACGTTTGCCGCCGACATTTTCAGGGGCTTGCGGGAGTAGTAAAACACCCAATTCCTACTACGTTTTTACTACTTTTGAGGGACTTAATATGCCCTGATTTGCCCTATTATGCCACTTCTACACTTTCCGATAATTCAGACACGTCTTTGGCAAGGGCGGCATAACTGGGCATTTCACGGCGTATCGGGGCATATCTGGAAGGAGAATCGCTATGACTAAGATACTTTTTGTGTGCCACGGCAACATCTGTCGCTCCACCATGGCGGAATTCGTCATGAAGCATATCGTGGAGCAGGCTGGGGAGAAGGAGCATTTCACCATCGCCTCCATGGCCTGCCGCTCCGATGAGATAGGAAGCGATACCCACCCGGGGACGAAGCAGGTGCTGCGGGCCCATGGGGTGCCCTTCACCCGGCGACAGGCTCGGCGAATCGAACGGGCGGACTACGAGGCCTACGACCTCGTCATCGCCATGGATGAAGAGAACATGCACGACCTTTCCCGCCTGACAGGTGGAGATCCAGCGGGAAAGTGCCACCTGCTCATGGAGTACGCCGGTGAGGCGCGGGAGGTGGCCGACCCCTGGTACACGGGGGATTTTGAGACCACCTATCGGGATGTCCTCGCCGGCTGCCAGGCTCTTTTTCATTCTATTGTGGAAAAAAGCGAAAAAATCGTGTAAAATAGAGGAGAATCCGTTTTCCAAAGAAACCCCGATAGGTCAAGCCGAAGGGCAGACCGATTGACCGGTTTCTTGCAAGAGCGGCGCACAAGGGCCTCCGGGGACGCTTGTGCGTGTAGCTTTGTTTCTGAAGGAGGAATTATTTTGTTCATCAAAAAGGGAATCCTTACAGCCTGCGCACTTCTCGCCTTCTCGGCCTCTGCATTTGCCAGTGTCGGCACGGGTCACGACGAGCAAATCAACTACCAGATGGACTATCCCATCGTCTACACGGACAACGAGGCAGTGCAGGATGCTATCAACAAGGACATCTATCGCTATCTGGCAGATTTCCGCTCGGCCTATCAGGCCGGAAGCTTCATCAGCGGCAGCATTTCCTATGCATTGAAGTACGAGGATGACAACTTCGTCTCCCTCCTTCTGACGGACTACCGCTACAATGGCGGCGCCCATGGCACGCCGAACTACATCGGCCTCACCTACTACAAGAAGACAGGCCAGGCACTGCCGCTCCCCTTCTTCGCAAAGCTTCGCCCGGCGGACTCGGCCTATATCTACGGCCTTCCCATCTATAGCGCCAACGGGGATAAGCTTTCGGAGAGCGAGCTGAACTCGAACTACGCAGACACGCCCATCAGCGGCAACTACTTCCTCCAGGGCGGCGGAAAGATTTCCCTCATCTACCAGCCCTATGACCTGGCCGCCTACGCCGCCGGCATGACCTACATCACCATGGATGCCCAGTTCATCGACTATATGAACCGCAAGAATCAGTAATCGCATAGACGCAAGCAAAAAGCTGTTATCCGAGAAGCTCTCTCAGATAACAGCTTTTTTGATGAGCTTGTATCAGCCCATTACAGGATTCCGTAAAGGTCTTCGTGACAGTCCTTCCGTGGAGCAAATCGTCATTGCTTTGTTTGAGCATTGCGAGATAGTCATTTTGCTCTTCTCTTTGCAACCTAGCAATCAAATCATTGACACATTCTTCGATGGAGACATTACGAAGTTTTGCATAGTTTTCCAGAATATGCGCATTTGCATCGTTGATATGAACAGCCATAGCCATACGAGTTCCTCCCTTATTTTGTAAAATGTTATTTTGCGACTATACGGCATTGTCATTCATCATTGCCGGCAGATGGCGGGTGTAGAGGCGGTAGAGGGCGAAGATGAGGAAGGAGGTGAGAATCCAGCTCAGGGGGTAGATGAGCATGATGGTGGCAAAATCGTGGTGGACGGGGAAGACCGTATAGATCCAGGTGAGGCGGCTGCCGCAGATGGCGACGAGGGTGATGAGGGCGGGGCGCAGGGACTCGCCGTAGCCCCGAAGCGCCCCGGAGAAGATGTCGAAGAAGACGCAGAGGACCTCGGGCACCACCACATAGTCCAGGCGGATGATGCCATTGGCGAGAACGGCAGGGTCGCTGGTGAAGAAGGTGAGGAGCAGGCCCTTCGTGAGGTAGATGAGGCCTCCCAGGGCTAGCATGAGGAGGACGACGATGGTAAGGGCCGTGCGCACCACCTCCCGGCAGCGGGGAAGATTGCGGGCACCGTAGTTCTGGCTGACGAAGGTGGTGGTGGCCTGCTGGAAGCCCAGCACCACGGAGTAAATCGCGACCTCGATGGTAAAAGCTGCCGCGGAGGCCGCCATGACCTCGGCCCCCAGGCTGTTGATGGCGGATTGGATGACGATATTGGCAAGGCAGAAGACCATGCCCTGGATGGCGGCGGGGATGCCGATGGCGAGTACCGGCCGGAGGACATCAAGGCGCAGGACGAGCTGCCTGCCATCGAGCCGCAGAACACCGGGGGCCTGGCGCAGGGCCCGCAGGATGAGAAGTGCCGCGAGGGCATAGGAAAGGACGGTGGCAGCAGCTACGCCTGCGATGCCGAGCCCCAGCAGGGTGACGGAGAGGAAATCCAGCAGGATATTCGTTAGGCTCGCGGCCATCAGGATGTAGAGAGGCGTCCTGGCATCCCCATTGCTCCGTAGGATGGCGGCACCGAAATTGTAGATGGATAGGGGCGCCATGGCGAGAAGATAGATGCGCAGGTAGGCCTCTGCAGCAGGCAACACCTCCTCTGGCACGCCGAGGCTGGCGAGGGCGGTGGTGGCGACGATTTCCCCGAGGATGGTGATGACAAAGCCGATGGCGAGGGCAAAGAGGAAAGAGGTATGCACTGTCCGCACGGCGCCCTTCCGATTCCGCGCCCCCAGATAGTAGGCAATGCGGACGTTCGCTCCGAGGGAGAGCCCAGCAAAGAGGGCGACGGTGAGAGAGAGGATGATGACATTATTCCCCACGGCGGCCATTTCCGCCGTGCCCACAAAGTGGCCGAGAAAGAAGACATCGGCGCTGTTGATGAGCTGCTCCAGGAGAACCGTCAGGGCCACAGGCAGGGCAAAGAGGAAGAGCCCCCGCACGAGGGAGCCCTCCAGCATGTTGATTTCGCGGGTTCCTTGCTTCACGGCAGCCTCACGAATCCCACTCAATGAGGCAGCGGAAGAGGGCCAGCATGGCCCCATCCTTCCGGTGCATCATCTCCGGATGCCACTGGACCGCATAGACCGGCGGAAAGCTCTCCTTGTACTCCACGGCCTCGATGGTGCCGTCCTTTGCGATGGCGGTGGCAAAGAGGGAGGGGGCGAGCTCCTTGATGGCCATGTGGTGGAAGGAGTTCGTCACGTGCTCCTTCCCGAGGATGGAGCGCATGAGGCTTCCCTCCGCCGTCTCCACCGTATGGGTGGCCTGGTCCGGGTGGGCTCCCTGCCAGTGGCGGACGCGGGGCCCCTCCTTTTCGCTCATATCCTGGTAGAGGGTGCCGCCTAGGGCCACGTTCAGGATCTGGATGCCGCGGCAGATGCCGAAAATGGGGAGTTTGAGGTCCAGGGCCATCTCGATGAGCCATAGGTCGTGCGCGTCCCTTTCGGGGAGGGTCTCGCCGAGCTTTTCATGGGGCTCCTCGCCAAAGCGCAGGGGATCCACGTCCCAGCCGCCGGAGAGGATGAGGCCATCCGTGCACTCCAGCTGCTCCCGCACGAGGCGCCTCGAGTGGACGACGGGCAGTACGATGGGGGCAGCCCCCGCCGCCTCCACTGCCGCGATATAGTCCTCATTGACATAGGCCTTCGCGTAGCCTGGGAACATGCCGTCCCGCATAAAATCTATATTTCCACCGATTGCAATTCGTTTCATAGGGCATTCTCCTCTGTCGTTTTCCTACTAGTATACCATGGGAATGCAAGAACGCGGCAGCAACATTTCTGTCGCTGCCGCGCTGGCGTGTCAGTATCAGAGGAGCTTCTCGATGGCGGGCTCGATGGCGCTGGGCTCCGTGGTGGGCTCGAAGCGGTCTACCACATTGCCCTCCTTGTCCACGAGGAACTTCGTGAAGTTCCACTTGATGGAGTCGCCCTCGAGGTACTCGGGGAATTTTTCCTTCAGCACCTTATTGAGAATCGGCGTATTCTTGTGGTTCGGATCGAAGCCCTTGAAGGCCTTCTGGCTCGTGAGGTACTTGAAGAGGGGCTGGGCATTCTCGCCGCGGACATCGCCCTTCTCGAAGAGCTGGAAGGTGACGCCGTAGTTCAGGCGGCAGAACTGCTGGATTTCCTCATTGGAGCCGGGATCCTGCTCGGCGAACTGGTTGCAGGGGAAGCCGAGAATCTCGAGACCCTTGTCTTTGTACTTCTTGTAGAGCGCCTCGAGCCCTTCATACTGGGGCGTAAAGCCGCACTTGCTGGCCGTGTTGACGATGAGGAGAACCTTCCCGCGATAGTCCGAAAGATTCTTTTCCTCGCCCCGATTTGTCTTGACCGTAAAATCATAAACACCCATGATGTATGCTCCTTTGTTTTTGTCTGCTTGAAATTTTCTTATGTGCCTAGTATAGGAGGATGTGGCCCATGGGGAAGTAACTTCGTCACAGTGAGGAGAAAAATTATCGTTTCTCTCTCGGAGCCTCCAGACAGGCCTCGAAGATGAGCTGGTTGGCCAGCACGTTCCAGTTGGCGGAGTTGATGGTGGCAGCTCGCCCCAGGGCCTCCCAGGCCTCCTTGTACTTTTTCTGGCGGAGGAGGCAGAGGGCAATGGCGTTCTGGGCGTCCGCCTGCTGGGGCACGAGGCGCAGGACCTCCGCGAGGTTATTCTCTGCCGCCCGGTAGTCTTTCACCTCCATGGCGAGAAGGGCTGCATTATAATAGGCCTCGGAGAGGGCAGGCTTTTTCTTCAAAAGCTCCTCGTAGGTATTCTTGGCCTCTTTCCCTTTCCCTTGCTGCACCTGGGCAAGGGAAAGGTCATAGAGGGCCTCGTCGCACTTCTTATCCAGATCCGCTGCCTGCTGGAAGTCCGTGACGGCCCTTTCGTAGTCGCCTCGGGCGTAGTAGACGGCTCCCCGGTAGAGGTAGACATCCGCAGCCTTTGGGCTGTGCTCCACCTTTTTCAGGGCGAGGCGCAGGGACTCGTCGCTATCATCCGGGGCCTGGGCTGTCTTCCAGAGATGCAGGATATCCTGGCCGTAGTAGGTGCCGGGCACAGCCCAGACTCCGTTAAGGCCCGTCCACCGGGTGATTTTGCCAAAGACATCCCGGCGGTTTGTTTTGAGAAGCGTATAGCGGGGATCCACGATGGCGCTTTTCGGGGCCTCGGTGCTGGCGTAGGCCTTCAGGTGCTGGATATGGGCACGGACGCCAATCTGGGCTGTGGGGAAGGAGGCACCCTTCTCCCGGTTCCCTGTGGCCCCGAGGCCGCAGAAGTTGTTTTGGCTGGGGGAGACATCCCCGCCATAGCCGAAGAAGCCCGTTTCCTTCAGGGCTTGGCAGAGGGCGATATCTCCCCGGATGCCCTCCCGGGCGCCCTCCTCATAGTAGTAGCGGACGATATCCTCCACGGAGCAGGTAAGCTTTGGCTCCGGGTTCCGCCTTTTGATGAAGGCGACCATCTGCTCCCGGGTGGCCTCAGAGGCACCGAGGATGCTCGTCTCCGCCGAGGCCGGACGCTGGAGAGGAGCGGTATAGGCAGGGGCCAGGCGGAAGCGGACGGCCGATATGGCCTTTTCATTCACGGGGCCGGGCAGTGCCAGTGCGAAGGTCGGGCGGCTCGGTATCGTGCGCTTCAGGGCCTCGCTGTCGGAGGCGGAGGCTTTTGCTGAGGGGGCAGCGGATTTGGCGGGCAGGCTCCTGACCGCTTTCTTTTCCTTCTTCGGGAGCACGGAGGCCTGTGTTTTCTCCTTGGTGGAGGCGGACACGGCTGCGGGGGGTGGGGCCGCCTTTCCTGTGCCGGCTAGGGCGATGGGGGAGGTGCCGGCGATGAGAAGCGCAGCAGCGATGGAGGCGGCGAGCATGTTTCGTTTCATAGAGTATTTTTCTCCTTGCTGTTTGGGTTGTGTCAAGTATTTTCATTATACCGCAGGAATAGGAAATTTACGAGATTCTATCATACAGATAGGCTTGAGAAAACCCGAAAGAATGAATGTAAGAAGAATAATGATATAGAAGTCATTCCGTATTGTACACCTAGGCTTGCCCGATTTCGGGCAGGCCTTTCCTTTTGAAATTTTTCATTTCCTCTTACGCTTCTCTATGCTTTGTCCGATAGAATGAAGAGGAAAAAATATGGAGGTGCCGGAAATGCTTCGATTTGTCCAAAGGTGGAAGGTCTATGCTGTCGCGTCGCTTCTTGCGGTGCATTCGATACTCGTTCCCAGCCGCGTGCTGGCGGCGGATGCCTGGGCGATTGCGGCCCAGGCCTTGGGGATCTATGCGGCGTATCAATCGACGCTCTCCTCTCTGCTAGCCTATGGGGCGGACCCCATAGAGCAGGTGAGGAGCCGCTATGCAGACGTGCGGGAAAATGGGCGGGATACCAATGGCAATGACACGGCCCTTGTGGACGGTATCATGCATCGGCTGATTTCCACGGGGGACTTTGTGCTTTCGGCAAATTCCCTGCCCTTTGCCTGGCAGGTAAATGATTCCTCCATCTTCAACGCTTCCTGCTACCCCACGGACTATATCAGCGTAAACCGGGGGCTCGTGCGGGTGCTGCACCTGAATGAGGATGAGATTGCCGCCGTTCTCGCCCATGAGATGACCCACGGCATCCGCCAGCACGCGGCGAAGGACTATGCCAAGGCGGTGGCCGCCTACTACGGCATGACCTTTCTCAATATGCAGACGGGGGTCATGGACTGGAACAAGCTCAATGGCCTCTCCGGCTATGCCATCGCGAAGAATGTGACGCTCCCCTCCGAGTACGAGGCGGATGCGGGGGGCTTCCAGCTTATGACGGATGCAGGCTTCAACCCCGGGGGGCCTGCGGCGGCCATGGCCCGCATGGCCTACTACATGACCTACGAGACCCGGGATACGAATGAGTACGAGGATCCGGACAAAATCGGGGAGGACAATTTCTCCGATCACCCGGAGACAGGGCTTCGGGAAAAGCGGCTGGCGAAGATGATGACGGACTACGGCGCGGATCACGTGACCCTCGAGAGCGGCAAGACCATCTGCATCGATAGTGTGCCCCTCCTCACCGTGGACTGGACCAGCTACGACTATGACGACACGGCAGAAAATGCCTATCTCGTGGCGGGGGGGCTCGCCAAGGCCTTCCACGACTATGACTCTGCCCTTGGCTGGAATTTTCGCCCGGAGACGAAGGACTTCCTGACGACAGACCCCGTCTATGGGCCCCTGAAGACCTTTGTCGCAAGGGCCGGCCGCTTTGAAAAGCTCCAGTCCCTCGTGGCGGCGGCCTATGAGAAGGAACGCACCTCGGGTGCGCGGGAGGCATTGAGGCATCGGGAGGAGGCCCGGCAAACAGATCTGTCCGCCGCCCGGGGGGCGGCCCAACCGAAGGAGGATACGGCGGTAAAGAAGCTCACGGAGAGCGCCGATGCCTTCGTGGATGCGGGGGCGCCGGAGCAGGCAATGAAGCAGATTGCCCGAGTCTTTGCCCTGGAAAACCTCACGGATAAACAGCGGGCGGCAGCCCTCTCCGTGCGGGGCCGGGCCAAGGCGGCCCTCGGCACCTACAGGGAAGGCCTGGCCGAGGCGGAGGAGGCAGTGCGACTCGATGGGGCCAGTGTGAACAATCTTCTCAATCTCGCCGATGCCAGGCGCATGGCGGGGGACACGGCTGGTGCGGCCAAAGCGGCGGAGCAGGCGGTTTCCCTCGACGGGAAAAATCCCACCTCGCTCCTCTTGACGGCGGAGATTTACGACCAGATGAATGATCAGGCTGCGGCCCTCGACTGGTACAGGAAGTACGAAAAACTGTCGCCGGAGGGCTTCCGCGTCATACCGGAGGACTATCTGAAGGAAATCTCGGAGAAGGACTGGAAAATCCTCCAACGGGAGAGGGAAGAGCAGCAAAAGGCCAGGGCAGAGGCGAAAAAATCGGCGGAGAAAAAATTTTCTTAACAAACTACACGCACAAACGTCCACTTTGTGGACATTGTGCGCCGCCCTTGCAAGAAACCAGCCAATCAGTCTGCGCCTACGGCTTGACTTCTTGGGGTTTCATAGTAAAATGTCATAAAGTCTTGCCAAACGACCTAGGCAAGAGACATCGAAAGGTGTATACTGGAAAGAGGCTTCAGAAGCAATAGCTCGCGTGTTGCAGCAGAGTGCGAATGAGGATTTATTTTGTCCCTTGGGAAAGGTTCCCTTGTGCCATCTCTCCCAGGAGAAGGTGAAATGATGAGAAAGACGTCTCTATTTTAGCGCAGTTATTGCCTGACCTATGCCGGCAGGCTCTCTTCCGGGTGCTTAATGCCAAGAAAGGAGGAAAAACAAGTGGATTTGACAAGCGAGACCGAATACGTCGTATCGTACGCCCTCGGAAATCTGGCGTGTATCTTTATTATGGGAATCATTCTTTATCGTAGTTCCTTCGGCGTCAATCTTCCGGCCTCATTTTCGTCCTTGAAGCGGCTCATCGGTGTCCTCATCTGTTTTTTCATCAATGACTCCGCCTGGGTATGGATACAGGCCTATCCAGAAGTGGCCACGCCGACGATGAACTACCTTTCCACAACGGCCAATGTCATTTTGATTTCGATTGCCGGCTATCAGTGGTTCTGCTTTTGCAAGGGCATGGTCCATGAGGATGACATTCTGCGGGGCAGGCATCGTTGGCGGGTGCAGCTGCCCATCATCCTGACCTGCTTCGCCTTCGCCATCTACTATGGAACGGGCTTCGACTTGGCGCATATGGAGGAGTTCAATTTCCTCAATGTGTCCTTTTGTCTCCTTCTTTGCGTGCCGACTGGCTATGTCATATATGCCAGCTGGCGGTGCTTCCGCTATGCATTGACCCACTATGAGGAGCGGATTCTTTTCATGTCCTTCGCCCTCTTCGCCATAACGCCGACGCTTGCGTCTATGGTGCAGGTTGTCTTCTGGACGGTGCCCATGATGTGCTATGCCATGACGGCCTCCGTGGTCTTCACGTATCTCTTGCTCCTGGAGAGCCTCATTTCGAAGGATACGCTGACCCAGCTTGCGAACCGGAACGAGCTGATGAACTTCCTGGCCCGGAAGCTGGAGAAACCGTTGCCGGACAGGATGCTGTTCCTCTTTATGATGGATCTCGACGACTTCAAGGGCATCAATGATACCTTCGGCCATATGGAGGGCGACAGGGCCCTTCGTGTCCTTGCCGATGCACTGCGTGTCGCAGAGTCCCGGTGGAAGACGGGATACTCCTTTTTCCCAGCCCGCTTCGGCGGTGACGAGTTCCTTGTCATCGGCGAGTGCCAATCCGATCCGGAGATTCTCGGGGCAAAGGTGGCCATCCGCTCGGCCCTCTCTTCTCTTGCGGCCCAACATGGTCTTCCCTACGACATCCAGGTTAGCATCGGCGTAGCCCTCGTGCCCCCAGGACAGACCATAGCCATTCCCCATCTCATGGAGCTGGCCGACAAGGCCCTCTACCAGGAGAAGCGTGTGAGAAAGGTCAAGCGCGGCTCACGAATCCTTCGCTAGTGACAAGAAGCCCCGACTCTGGGGGCTTTTTTCATGGGAGAGACGGTATCCATTGACAAACGGCGGCTTTCTTGTACAATGAAATCAGCAAGTCTTTATATATATTGAGGTGAAATGTTTTTGCAGGAAGCATTGGAACAGAAAATCATTCTGGAAGATCGACAGGAGGCCTATGCGCTCCTGGGGGAAAACGACACCTTTCTCGAGGCGATTCGTGAGAGCTTTCCCTGCCAGATTGTGAGCCGCGGGGATGAAATCGATGTGCTGGGGGATTTAGCTGAGGTCAAGAAGGTCATCGCCCTCTTCGAGGAGCTCCAGTACCTCCATCGGAAGGGGACCCGCATCACCATGCACGAGGTGCGCTATGCCATAGGGCTGGTGCAGGAGGGGAAGACGGAGGAGCTTCACAATCTCTTCGGGGAAACCATCCTGGTGACCTCCCAGGGGCGCCACGTGCGGCCGAAGACCGTGGGGCAGAAGGAGTATCTGGATACCATCCGGAAAAACGAGGTCACCATCGCCATCGGCCCCGCAGGAACAGGAAAGACCTACCTTGCCGTGGTCATGGCCGTCGCCGCCCTCCGCGGAAAGCAGGTGCGCCGCATCATCCTGACTCGGCCCGCCGTGGAGGCGGGGGAGCGGCTGGGCTTCCTGCCAGGCGACCTGCAGGAGAAGGTGGATCCGTATCTCAGGCCTCTCTACGATGCCCTGCAGGATATCCTGGGCCTCGACACCTACCAGAAGTTCATGGCGAAGGGCATCATCGAGATAGCGCCTCTCGCCTATATGCGAGGTCGGACCCTGGAGGATGCCTTCGTCATCCTGGACGAGGGGCAGAATACGACGGCAAAGCAGATGAAGATGTTCTTGACCCGTCTGGGCTTCGGCTCCCGCATGGTGGTGACGGGGGATCTTAGCCAGGTGGATCTCCCCCGGGGTGTGGACTCCGGTCTCGGCGTGGCGGCCCAGATCCTTGAGGGAGTAAGGGGCATCGGCATTATCCGCATGAAGAGCGCGGATGTCATCCGCCACGACGTGGTGACCCGTATCGTGGAGGCCTACGACGCCTACGAGGAGCAAGAGGCACAGCGGAGGGAGAGGCAGAGAGAGCACCGAGAGAGGCAGGCAAAGAGGACGCAGACGAGGCCGCAGACGGCAGAAGGGGAGTAAACTTGGAAGTCATCATCAGCAATTTGCCGGAGGAGCTGGAAGCCTCATCGGAATGTATCAAAATCGTCGCGGCTGCGGCAAAGAAGGTATCGATGCTCTACGATGTGACGGAGTCGGAGGTCAGCATCACCCTGACGGACAACGCCCATATCCATGCGCTCAACAAGAAATACCGGGGCATCGACCGGCCAACGGATGTGCTCTCCTTTGCCTTCAGCGAAAGCGAGGAGCCGGAGGTGACGGGGGCCGAGGGGGAGACCCTGGGGGACATCATCATTTCCGTTGAGCGGGCAAGGGAACAGGCGGAGGAGTACGGCCATAGCCTTCGGCGGGAGCTGGCTTTCCTGACGGTTCATGGGATGCTGCACCTCCTGGGCTACGACCATATGGAGGAGCAGGACCGCATCGAGATGGAGGAGGAGCAGCGCTACATCATGGAAGCCCTGGGAATTTCCCGGGAGGACGATGACACGTTGCCTCTGGGACAGGCACCGGCATCGGAGAAGGCACAGAAGGCAGCCCTGTCCATGGAGCCGGTATCGGAGGATCATAAAAGCGGCTTCCTCGCCGTCATCGGACGGCCGAACGTGGGGAAATCCACCCTCATCAATACCCTCATCGGACAGAAAATCGCCATCATGAGCGACAAGCCCCAGACCACCCAGACGAAGATTCTCTGCATCCTCACGGAGCCGGATGCTCAGATTGTCTTTCTCGATACCCCCGGCATCCACAAGCCGAAGCATAAGCTGGGGGAGTACATGGTGAAGGCGGCGGAGGGGACGCTGAAGGAAGTGGATGCCATCCTCTTCGTGGTGGATGCCACGGAGAAGATGGGGCCTGGGGAGCGGTATATCCTGGAGCGCCTCGCCGCCACGAAGCGGCCCGTCATCCTCGTGGTGAACAAGATTGACAAGATTGAGCGGGAGCAGGCCCTGCCTATCATCGAGAGCTACAAGGACAAGTACGACTTCGCGGGAATCGTGCCGGTGTCCGCAAAGGATGCCGTGAATCTCGACTCCCTGCTGACGGAGGTCAAGAAGTACCTGCCAAAGGGCCCGGCCTACTATCCCGCCGACATGGTGACGGATCAGCCCGAAAGGCTCATCGTGGCGGAGCTCATCCGGGAGAAGGTGCTGGAGCTCACCCGGGACGAGGTGCCCCACGCCATCGCCGTGGAGACGGACGAGATGACAGCAAGGTCCAATGGGGATATGTACATCCGGGCCACTATTTTCGTGGAGCGGGACTCCCAGAAGGGCATTGTCATCGGCGCGAAAGGAGCCATGCTTCGCCAAATCGGAGCCCTCGCCCGGCAGGACATCGAGACGCTCCTAGGCTCCCGGGTGTTTCTCGACCTCTGGGTAAAGGTCAAGAAGGACTGGCGCAACCGAGACGGCATCCTGCATAATCTGGGCTTTGGAAACGAGCGGTAAATTATGGCACTATACAATGTGCGGGCCATTGTCGTGGGGATGACGGCCTTTGGGGATGCGGACAAGAGTGTCACGCTCTTTACCCGGGAGCGGGGCACGGTCCGGGCCATTGCCTTTGGCTGCCGCCGGCCCCGGAGCCCCCTTGCTGCCTCCATGCAGCTGCTGCTGACGCTCGACATGCAGCTCGCGGAGGGGGGGAAGGTGGACACCGTCAAGCAGGCAAATATCGTCCGCGTCCCGCGAAAGCTCACGGAGGATCTCACCGCCATGGCCTACGCCTCCTTTGTGGCGGAGTTCGTTCGGGAGTTCCTTCCGGAGGGCCAGCCCGATCCGCAGGCCTATGAGACGCTCTCTATGGTGCTGGAGGCCTTTGAGACGCGAAATCCCCGGGTCACGGCCCTGGCCGCCGTCTGGCAGCTCTTGGAGTTCACGGGCATGCAGCTCTCCGTCGAGCGCTGCATCCGCTGCAGCAGGAAAATCGAGGGAGATGCCCGCTTCCACGAGGGGGCCGGCGGAGCCATCTGCGAGTCCTGCGAAGCCCTGCCCGGCACCGAGCCCTTCCCCGAGAGTGTCCGAAGGCTCATCCTCCGCCTTCGGGACCTGGACTGGAAGGACGAGTCGCCGCTCAGAATCACAGTCAAGGATCTCCTGGAGGCCGAACGCCTCCTCCTGAACCACATCCACCACCTTCTAGGTCGAGAGCTCAACGCTTTGCGCTTTATCCGTCAGCTATAGTACAAAAGCACGTTTCGCGCTGAAACGTGCTTTTGTATTTTAGCCCTCGTAGCGGATGCCGATGTCCCGGCGGCTTTCCAGGTGGGGGGCCTTTTCGTCCTTGTCCGAGAGGATGGTGGGGGCGAAGGGCCATTCGATTTTGATGGTGGGGTCGTCCCAGCGGATGCCGGCGTCTGCCTCGGGGGCGTAGTAGTTGTCCGCCTTGTACTGGACCTCCACATCGTCCGTGATGGTCAGAAAGCCATGGGCGAAGCCCCGGGGGATGAAGAACTGGCGCTTGTTCTCTGCCGAGAGCTCCACCCCCTCCCACTGGCCGAAGGTGGGGGAGCCTTCCCGGAGATCTACAGCCACATCGAAGATGGAGCCCCGGGTGGCCCGCAGGAGCTTTGCCTGGCACTTGTCGCCGCACTGGTAGTGCATCCCCCGAAGCGTCCCCTTATCGGCAGAGTAGGACTGGTTGTCCTGCACGAAGTCCACATGGATTCCCGCCTCGTCCATGATCCTCTTCGACCAGCTTTCCATAAACCAGCCCCGCTCATCCCCAAAGACGCGGGGCTCCAGGATATAGAGTCCAGAGATCTTTGTCTTGATTACGTTCATCGGATTTCCTCCACTTCAGCTATTTCCCTTATTGTAGCGAAGATTTATGATTTACGCAAATAAAACGACATGCACAAATGCCGGCTTACGGGTCTTGGGAAAATGCCAGACCCAGCATCTATGCCCCTCGGGCAGGATTTTTGGTTCGCATAGAAAAAAGACCCCGAAGGGTCTTTGGGAAATATGCTTTGCTCAGTAGTTTTCCTCATGCACCTCGAAGAAGCTCTGGGGATGGGCGCAGGTGGGGCAGACGTCCGGGGCCTTCGTGCCCACGACGATGTGACCGCAGTTGCGGCACTCCCATACCTTGACCTCGCTCTTCTCGAAGACCTGGGAGGTCTCCACGTTCTTGATGAGCTTCCGATAGCGCTCCTCGTGGTGCTTCTCGATGGCACCCACGAGGCGGAACTTCTGGGCGAGGACCTTGAAGCCCTCCTCCTCTGCCGTCTTGGCGAAGCCCTCGTACATATCCGTCCACTCGTAGTTCTCGCCGTCAGCGGCATCGCCGAGGTTCTCCAGGGTGCCGTTCAGGCCGCCCAGCTCCTTGAACCAGAGCTTTGCGTGCTCCCGCTCGTTGCCTGCCGTCTTCAGGAAGAGGGCAGCAATCTGCTCGAAGCCATCCTTCTTCGCCCGGGAAGCGAAATAGGTGTATTTGTTCGTGGCCTGGCTCTCGCCTGCGAATGCGGCGAGAAGATTCTTCTCTGTCTGGGTGCCTGCGTACGGATTCTTCTTTTCTGCCATGGTATCTTCCTCCTAAGATCTTTGCACTGCGATGCGTGCTCACTGAATCGCTTCGATGATGTAAGTATAGCGTGATTTACACACCAAAACTGTGATAGAAGTCACAAATGGAGGATAATTATTAAATAATAGAATAAAAAATTACACAATTTCCATTCTTCGTCCTTCCCTTGACGATACTCATTTTCCTGCGTTATAATTGCTCATATAATTAAGAAGGAAAAGAAACAGCTGGCTTTGCGAAGGGCACCGGCGCAGACATGCTTGGAGATAGGAGTCTTTTTGATGGAAGCAGAGCCGAATATGGACCCCATGGAGGAGCTCTACGCGCCCTACGAGAACAGGACGGATGAGGAGATCCTGCTGGAAATCAAGGAAAAGGACGACCAGATTGCCCTGGAGTACCTCATATGCAAATATCGGAGCTTCGTCCGGTCAAAGGCCCGCTCCTACTTTCTCATCGGAGCGGATCGGGAGGACATCATCCAGGAGGGGATGATCGGCTTCTACAAGGCGATACGCGACTTCCGCACGGACAAGCTGGCCTCCTTCCGGGCCTTTGCGGAGCTCTGCGTCACGCGGCAGATCATCACCGCCATCAAGACGGCCACGCGGCAGAAGCACATCCCCCTCAATACGTATATCTCACTGAACAAGCCCATATACGATGAGGACTCGGATCGCACGCTCCTCGATGTCATCTCCGGGGCGAAGGCAGCGAATCCCGAAGATCTCGTCATCAGCCAGGAGGAGTTTGCCAGCATCGAAAAGAAGATGGAGCAGATTCTCTCAAATCTGGAGTGGAAGGTGCTCATGAGCTACCTCGACGGCAAGTCCTATCAGGAGATTGCCGCTGTGCTCCATCGCCACGTGAAGTCCATCGACAATGCTCTCCAGCGGGTCAAGCGGAAGCTGGAGAAGTATATGGAGAGCCGCGGGGACGAGATAGACCTCGGCACCATATACCGAGGCCTTTCCTCCATCAACCGTCGCCTCAGTGCGGATGAGGACATAACGGTTCCAAAGGGTTGACAGCACAAATCCATAATGGTATCATATATTTCGTTGATAGAAATTCATAGGGAGCAGGTGCCTCGATATCGAGGCTAAAAAGAGAAGCCGGTATAAGCCGGCGCGGTCCCGCCACTGTAAGGGGAGCCGCTCTGCTGGATGGGCAGCCATCGACAGGTCACTGGAGGAAATTCCGGGAAGGCGCAGAGCAGCAATGAACCGAGCCAGGAGAACTGCCTGCCCGAAAATCACCGTGCGCAAATTGCGCGTACCTGCGAGAGATGGGGAGGGGATTCCGGCAAAATGAATTTGTACGGCCTTTCTGCATCCGCAGAAAGGCTTTTTTGGTGCCCGTTTGGGCATTTCGTGTCAAATCATAGGAGGAATTTGATGAAAAACTGGAAGAAAATGCTCGTCTGTGCCCTGGCGTGCTCTACCCTTGCTGGTGTAAGTGCTACGACCGAGGCGGCCTATGAGCTGAACCCGGAGGTCAAGACGGCCACCATGGCCCTGAAGACTGCCGCCGAGATCGGCGTGCTGAAGAACGAGAACCCGGCCCTCGCGAATCTTGAAAACAAGGATGCCATTGTCGTCATGACCTTCGGCACCACCTTCAAGGACACCCGGGCAAAGACCATCGATGCCACCGTCGATGCCATCAAGGCGGCCCATCCCGGCATCAAGGTGGTGACGGCCTACACGAGCCACATCATCATCGACCGGGTTAAGGCGAAGGAGGGCATCACCTTCCCAACGCCGGAGGAGGCCCTGGATCAGCTGAAGGCGGAGGGCTACACCCGGGTGGCCATTGCCTCCCTCGATGTCATCCCTGGCATGGAGTACGACTACGACAAGGGCGTCTACCAGAGCTACAAGGACAAATTCAAGAAGATGACGCTGGGCACCCCCCTCATGTACTGGCAGGGCCAGGAGGGCCAGGCAGACGACGTGACGGAGACGCTGAAAGCCCTCGAGACCCAGTTCCCGAAGCAGGGGCCCGACGATGCCGTGCTCCTTATGGCCCACGGCACGCCCCAGGTCTCCAACGCCTACTATTCCGTCATCCAGGCGAAGATAAATGAGATGGGCCTCAAAAATGTCTACGTCTATACGGTGGAGGGCTGGCCAAGCCTCGAGACCATCCTGCCGAAGCTCAAGGCAGCCGGCGTGAAGAATATCACCCTCATGCCCTTCATGATGGTGGCAGGCGACCATGCCAATAACGACATGGCCGGAAAGGATTCCGACTCCCATAAGTCCATCCTGGAGGCTGCTGGCTACAAGGTCACCCCCTACATTCACGGCATCGGCGAGAACCAGGCCATCCAGAAGCTCTACGTCCAGCGCGTGGGCGACGCCTGGGAGGCCCTCGAGAAGTAAGAAGCGACCCGAAACACAATTCCATACCCCGAATGCAACGGCGGTGCCCGCTCTCTTGAGCGAGCACCGTTTTTCTAGACGGAATTTTATTGAATCTTCCACAAATTCCTGATATACTTGAAAATACAAGAAGAATTCAGATAAATCGCACAGGAGGGAAGAAATGAAAAAACTCATCAATAACCCGGAGGATGTGGAAGAGCAGATGATCCGTGGCCTCGTCAAATCCCGGCCGGAGCTCCTAGAAAAACTGGACGAGGGCAACATCGTCGTGCGGAGGGAGAAGAAGCAGGGGAGAGTCGCCCTCGTCTCGGGCGGTGGCAGCGGCCACGAGCCTGCCCATGGGGGCTATGTGGGCCCCGGCATGCTGGATGCCGCCGTGGCAGGCCCCGTCTTTACCTCCCCTACGCCGGATAAGATTCTCGCCGCCATCGAGCACGTGGAAAATCCCGAGGGTGTCCTCTGCATCGTTAAGAACTACACCGGCGACGTCATGAACTTCGAGATGGCCATCGACATGGCAAAGGATGAGGACCTCAAGGCGGACTATGTGGTCGTAAACGACGATGTGGCCGTGAAGGACAGCCTCTACACCACCGGCCGCCGGGGCGTGGCAGGCACCGTCCTCGTCCATAAAATCGCCGGTGCTAAGGCGGAGCAGGGGGCGAGCCTCGAGGAGGTCAAGCGGGTGGCGGAGAAGACCATTGCAAATGTCCGCACCATGGGCATGGCCATCTCCCCCTGCACTGTCCCCGCCGCAGGAAAGCCTGGCTTCACCCTCGCCGAGGACGAGATGGAGATTGGCATCGGCATCCACGGGGAGCCCGGCACCCATCGGGAAAAGCTCCAGAGTGCCAATGAAATCGCGAGACAGCTCCTGGACAAGATCCTCGCTGACATCGACTACAAGGACAGCGAGACAGTCCTTCTCGTCAACGGCATGGGTGCCACCCCCCTCATGGAGCTTTATATCATCAATGACTTCGTGCAGGACTACCTGAAGGAAAAGGGCGTAAGAGTCTACTCCACCATGGTGGGCAATTATATGACCTCCATCGAAATGGCCGGCCTCTCCCTGACACTTTTGCGCCTTGACGAGGAGCTAAAGACCCTCTATGATGCGCCAGCAGATACAGCGGCTATCCATAAAGGATGAGATACTATGACAAATGAAGAATTGCATAGGGCGTTAAAGGCCGTTATTGCGCGTATTGAGGAGACGAAGGACGAGCTCACGGAGCTCGACAATGCCATTGGCGATGGCGACCATGGCATCAACCTGGCGAGGGGCTTTTCCGCCGTGGCAGAAAAGCTGCCGGGCCTCACAGGCGACCTGGGGGCAACGCTTAAGGCCGTGGGCATGACCCTCGTCTCCACCGTGGGCGGCGCCTCCGGCCCCCTCTACGGCACCGCCTTCATGAAGGCAGGAAACGCCCTAAAGGGCAAGACCGAGGCCACGGCAGAGGACCTCCTCGCCGCCGCCGAGGCCGCCCTCAAAGGAATCAAAATGCGGGGCAAGGCGACCGAGGGCGAAAAGACCATGTTGGACGCCCTCTGCCCTGCCCTAGCCGCTGCAAAGACCGCGGCAGGGGAGGGCAAGGCACCGAAGGAAATCCTCGCCGCTGCCATCGCCGCTGCCAGGGCGGGCGCCGAGCATACGAAGGATATCATCGCCACGAAGGGCCGGGCCAGCTACCTGGGCGAGAGGAGCCTAGGCCATCAGGATCCCGGCGCCACCTCCGCCCTCTATATGCTGGAGGCAATCGCAAGTACAATTTCATGAAAATGGGAGGAGATCTCCATGGTTGGCATTGTAATCGTATCCCATAGCGAGACCCTCGCAAGAGGCGTCGTGGAGCTCGCCAAGATGATGGCAAAGGACGCCCCCATCTACGCCGCAGGCGGCCTGGAGGATGGCAGCCTCGGCACCAGCTTCGAAAAGATAGCGGAGGCCGCAGGCGAGGCCGACCAGGGCGAGGGCTGCGTCCTCCTCATGGACATGGGCAGCGCCGTCATGACGGCAGAGATGGTGGTGGAGGCACTGGAGGACGAGGACATCCGCCTCATAGACGCTCCCCTCGTGGAGGGTGCCGTCCTCGCTGCCCTGGAGTCCCAGGCAGGAGGCTCCATAGAAGAGGTGGCAGCAAGGCTGGAAGAAGCCCGCACGCTCCGGAAGCTGGAGGGCTGAGAGCCCATCGGGTGGCACGCATTTTGAAAAGAGATGATGACAAGGGGAGCTCCCCTCTCCTGGACGGACAAATATTTCAGGCAATCGGGATTCGGCAGAGGCTGGCAGCAAAGAGGATGCTTGGCAAGAGCCGGATCTGCATATTTTAGGGAGAGATTTCTATGAAAATGAAACCAAAGATGATGCTGGGGATTGGCATCCCCCTCGTCATCACATTTTTCATCATGGCCATTGCCATCTACTCCATGGCGAGCTCCGCGCTCCATGAGACCACGTCGACGGCACTGGAGCAGACGACGCTGAACTACGCAAACCAGATCGATACGCTCTACTCCTCCGATAAGAAGTCCATCGAGATCGCGGCACAGGCCTTCGGTGCGGACAATCCGGACAGCGCCGCCCTGAAGGAGACCATCGACAAGCTGACGGCCCAGGGCTTCATGAATACCTACTACGGCCGCCCGGATGGCACCTACGTATCGACCCACCCCTTCCCGGCGGACTGGAATCCGACAAAGCGGGACTGGTACAAGGCCTCCCTCGTAAAGCCGAATGAGATCGTCGTCAGCGATGTCTACATCGATGCGGGCACCGGAAAGCCATGCCTGACCATCAGCCGCGCCGTCCTTCATAACGGCCAGGTCATCGGCGTGCTGGGCGGCGACCTGGATGCCTCCGTCTTTGCCGCAGCCCTCCAGGAGGCGAAGGTGGGCGAGTCGGGATCCGTCTTCCTCGTGGCAAAGACTGGTGAATTCCTCTATCATAAGAAGTATACGATTCAGGACAAGCTCACAGACCTCGAGGGCATCGGCGACGTGGCGAAAAACATCATGAGCGGCAAGACCACCTCCTTTGAGAGTAACTTCGGCGGCGTTGACAAGTTCTACGCTGCAAGCCCCGTAGGCTCCACCGGGTGGTCCATCGCCGTGGAGCTCCCCCAGGAGGAGGCCTTTGCAGCCGTCGGCCATATCTCGCGGCTCATCCTCATCGTCAGCATCCTCGCCATCCTCATCCTCAGCGCCATCGTCTACTACTTCCTGACGAACGCCATCAACCCGATCCAGTATCTGACGGAGACGGCGAAAAAGGTTGCCGCAGGCGACCTCTCCACGAAGCTCTCGAAGACGAATCGGGCCGATGAGATAGGCGAGCTCCAGAACAGCTGCGCCCAGATGATTGACTTCCTCCACAGCATGGTATCGAGCACCGGCAAGGCGGCCGACCAGATATCCTCCTCCTCCGAGGAGCTCACGGCCAGTGCCAACGAGACGGCAAACGCCTCCCAGTCCGCTGCTGACTCCGTCATGAAGATAGCGGAGCAGTCCGCCTCACAGTCGAATATCGTGGAGGAGGCCTCCGGCACCGTCTCCGGCATGAACGAGCAGATGGATAGCGTCATGAAGGCCGTGACCTCCGTCACCGAGTCCGCCGACTCCACGACAGCGGCCACGAAGGAGGGCCGCGCCGTCCTCGACAAGGTGGTGGACGGCGTCGAGAGCCTCGCCAAGGGCGCCGTCGAGGTGGGCGGAGCCGTCCAGGCCCTCTATGACGGCTCGAAGAACATTGCCGAAATCAACAAGACCGTCACGGACATCGCAGGCCAGACGAAGCTACTCGCCCTCAATGCTGCCATCGAGGCCGCAAGGGCCGGCGAGCAGGGCCGCGGCTTTGCCGTCGTGGCCGACGAGGTAAGGAAGCTCGCCGAGGAGTCGGAGGCCGCCGCCCAGAAAATCAACGGCGTCATCCAGAAGAACTCCGGCGAGATCCAGGTGGCCTTCGACCTCACGAAGACCCAGCAGGAGGAGGTCCGGCAGAACCTCGCGCAGGTCAAGGAGGCCGGCGACAAATTCGACAGCATCGCAGGCCTCATCAATGGCCTCGCGGGAGAGATCGCGACCATCGCCTCCGTCAGCGCAAAGATCCAGACGGACTGCAAGGCCACCGTCGACCAGGTGGGCCGCATAAAGGACGCCTCCGCCGTCGTGCAGGAACAGGCGACAAACGTCTCCGCCGTCTCGGAGGAGCAGGCTGCCTCCACCGAGGAAATCGCCGCCGCCAGCCACCAGCTGGCAGATCTCGCCCAGAGCCTGCAGAACGAGGTGCAGAAGTTCAAGCTGTAAGCAAATCAGGTGGGCTGTCTTTCTGTAGTACAGTCAAGTTTAGAGAAGATAGCTCACCTTTTTTGATATAGAAAAAACGCTATGGAACAGTCAAGCAGGGTAAGGTGATGTATAGACAACAATAAACTTTATGGCTCCCTTTTGTAGAGGCTGAAAGGACTGCTGTCAGGGGAGCATTAGATCCAGCAGCGATATGTTATCGATTACTGTGGAGCACGCGCTTTGTACAAGGAAAATGAATGAGTTTTGAGAGGTGGGGATTTTCATGAAACTTTGTGTTATTGGATCGAATATGGTGGATCTCACAACGTACATTGATCGCATGCCGATGGCGGGAGAAACGCTCGCCGCGCCATCCTTTGCAATGGGGTGCGGTGGAAAAGGAGCAAACCAGGCAGTTGCAGCATCGCGGTGTGGTGCTGATGTCTGGATGGTTACAAAGGTTGGTGATGATCCCTTTGCAGACAATACGATACGAAATTTCCAGTTGCAGGGGATACATACGGATTATGTGGAAAAGGTTCCTGGAACATCAAGTGGAGTTGCTCCGATTTTTGTGGACAAAAATGGTCAGAATAGTATATTGATTGTGAAAGGTGCAAATGAAAGTCTTCTGCCATGCGACGTGGATGATGCGAAAGAGGCACTGGATAAATGTGATATGATTCTGTTGCAACTGGAAATACCGCTGGAAACGGTCTATTATGCTGTTGAATATGGAAAGAAGCATCATATCCCCGTACTGTTGAATCCGGCTCCGGCTGTCCGAGAGCTTGATCTGACACGTGTCGCTGCATGTGATTTCTTTATGCCGAATGAAACAGAGCTGAGCATTTTGACCGACATGCCAACAGAAACCGATGAGGAGGTTGAAAAGGCCGCAAAGAAGCTTCTAGGAAGTGGATTTACAAATATCATTGTCACTTTGGGGGGGCGAGGCTCCTTGTGGATGACAAAGGATAAGAAGGAATATGTGAAGCCCTATAAAGTTTCTGCTGTGGATACATCTGGCGCTGGTGATGCTTTTATTGGATGTTTTGCAAGCGGTTGCATAAATGCATCGTCAGTGGTAGAGGCAATGAAGCGTGCAAGTGCATTTGCTGCATTAAGCGTGACGAAGAAAGGCACGCAGATGTCATATCCATCTTCCGAGGAATTGGAAAACTTCATAAACCACGCATAAGTGGAACAGGAGGACTCTGTTATGGAGGAAGCGAGCGCAAAAATCCGAGAGGGCAGGACTGCCTTGGGAATAGAATTAGGCTCTACACGTATCAAGGCTGTTTTGGTCGATTCATCCTGCAAAGTATTGGCGACAGGGAGCTTTCTATGGGAGAATCAGTTAAAAGATGGTATTTGGACCTACTCTCTTAAGGATGTATGGAAGGGCATACAAGCCTGCTATGCAGACCTTTGCAAGAATGTAGAAGGACAGTACCATGAAAAAATAAAAAAGCTTGGTGCGTTGGGGATCAGCGGCATGATGCATGGGTATCTTGTCTTTGACAGTGCCGGAAATCAGCTATCCTTTTTCAAGACATGGCGAAATACCACAACGGAGAAAGCCGCTGATGCTCTGACAGAAGCATTCTCATTTCATATCCCCCAGCGATGGAGTATTGCGCATTTATATCAAGCAATTCTGGATGGGGAGCCGCATGTCGGCAGTATTGCTTATATGACTACTCTGTCGGGGTATATACACTGTTGTCTTAGCGGTGAAAAAGTGCTTGGCGCTTCCGACGCATCTGGCATGTTTCCATTGGCGCAAAACGGGACAACATTTCATTCGGAATATCTGCAAAAATTCCGTACTATGGACAAGGTCAGCGGTTTTGCATGGGATATCGCGGATATCCTTCCGCAAGTCCTTCTCGCAGGCAGCCCTGCAGGGCACTTGACGAAACGAGGAGCTGCGCTGCTTGATCCGACTGGGGATTTGCAGCCAGGGTGTTTGATGGCCCCGCCGGAGGGGGATGCCGGCACCGGCATGGTAAGCACAAACTCGATTCGCCGCAATACGGGCAATATCTCGATTGGGACATCTGCCTTTTCGATGAATGTTTTGGATTCTCCTCTAAAGCGTATGCGGAAAGAAATTGACCTTGTGATGACACCGCATGGGCTCCCTGTTGCGATGGTTCATACAAATAATTGCGCATCTGATATAGACGCATGGGTACGTCTTTTTGTCGAATTTGGCAAACGGGCAGGGCTTGAAATGACGATGGATGAGTACTATCGGCTGCTGCTGGAAGCCTCATCAGAAGGTAGGGCGGATGCTGGAGGACTGTTGCATTTCAGCTGTGTATCGGGTGAGCATAATTTGAATCTGAAGAGAGGCCGGCCGTTCTTCCTGCGAGATTCCGTGAATGAGTTTTCCTTGCCCAATTTCATGAAATCGCTTCTCTACGCAGCCTTTGCACCCTTGCGAATCGGGATGGATGTTCTGGTAGAAGACGGCGTTCACATGAATCGCATGGTTGCCCAGGGGGGCTTGCTGCGCACGCCTGTCATTGTGCAGCAGGTTATGGCAAATATTCTCGACACGCCAATTGCAGTTATGGAAACGTCTAGTGAAGGCGGCCCCTGGGGAATGGCAGTTCTGGCTCAATATGCAAAGGAACATTCTGCGGACATGACCTTGGAGCAGTACCTTGATGCGTATATTTTTCCCGAGGAGGCCTTTTCGGTATGCTATCCGAAGCAGGAAGAAAGCAAGGGGGCAAACGATTATATGGAGAGGTATAAACAAGGGCTGTTTGTAGAAAAAAGCGCGATTTCCCATTGAATGGCATGGACTTTGTGTTGTAATATCCATAAATCGTTAAAATCAATAATAAATATATTGACAATTCGGACAAGATGGAATACACTTACAATATGAAATCGCTTCCATGAGGGGTGCATCAGATATGGGAATCAATATATACGATGTGGCGCAAAATGCCAAAGTGTCCTCGGCAACTGTTTCCCGCGTTATCAATGGAAGCCCTCATGTAAGAGAAGAAACGAAAGCAAAGGTGATGCAGTCTATCAAAGCACTGGGCTATACCCCAAGTGCATTGGCACGTAATTTGAGTACAGGCGATACCCATAACATAGGTTTTCTCGTTCCAGATATCGAGAATCCTTTCTTTTCGATGATTCTGAGCGGAATATCAAAGGCTGCAGATGAATATGGATACAACATCTTTATATTCAATACCGCAGATGATGCTGGAAAGGAATGCCGGTTTTTGGAGGCAGCACGGGCAGAGCGGCTGCGCGGCCTGCTCGTCATACCGGTCGACTCAAGGAATGAGACTACCTACAAGCAACTCAGATCCTTTGTCCAGGATGGCGTGCCGGTCGTGTTAGTGGATCGGGATTTGCGTGATGGCCGCTTTGATGGGGTCTACTCGGAGGATTTTTTTGGGTCTATGCAAGCGGTTTCATGCTTCTTGGAGGAGGGGCATAGACGCATTGCAATCATCAATGGCCCAGA
Organism: uncultured Mitsuokella sp.; assembly: GCA_945873115.1. Classification (GTDB taxonomy): domain Bacteria; phylum Bacillota; class Negativicutes; order Selenomonadales; family Selenomonadaceae; genus AWVT01. The sequence continues at coordinate 15,912 of CAMCBT010000007.1, read as the reverse complement.
GAATTCCAGGCCGGGAAATGAACGTTGGCGAGGCTATAAAGAAGCCCTTTCCAAATGGGAGATTCCGCTTCAAATGCAATATGTGAAGCAAGGAGATTTCCATCAGGAGCGTGCATATGACGCTATGGCAGAATTGATGTGTATGGAGCATCCGCCTACGGCTGTGTTTTCATCAAATAATCTGACGTCCCTTGGATGCATCCGCTATGCGCTGGAGCATGGGCTTTCCATTGGGGAGGATATTTCTCTTATCGGATTTGATGATATCGAGTTGCTGCAGGCAGTTGGGATTCAGCTGAGCGTCGTTGACCGAGACACGTCTCAAATGGGCTGGAAGGCCATGAAGCTCTTGATCCGGAGAATGCACAAAGCCGGCGAAGACGATACGGCAGCAAGTGAAATATACATGCCAACAAAGCTCATATTACGTGGTTCGGAGAAGTGGAGACGGTCACATGGAACAGTATGAAATTTTATACAAAAAGCTTTTAAAGGAGCATGAAGCGGTTTTTGCAGCGCAGCCTCAGGAAGATATTGAGGCAGCTCTGAACCTCTTTGAGCAACATACAAGGATTTTTGTTACTGGAGCAGGAAGGGAGGGAATTGCAGCTCGAGCCTTTTCCATGAGGCTGATGCATCTAGGCAAGGAAGTGCATTGGCTTTGGGATGATACAACGCCAGGAATGGGGGAGGGAGATCTCTTTGTGGCGGTGAATGGCTCTGGACGAATCGGCCACATAGATTATCTGCTGGATGAGGCAGGAAAACGCGGAGCATCAAGATTTGTCATAACGGGGGCACCTATGGAGCGCACGCCGCAGGAAGCAGAGCATGTGCTTTTCGTGCCCGCGGCCGTGTACAAAGGAAAGGATGCTCGATGTGTCCCCTCGGAACAGCCAATGGGCAATCTGTTTGAACAACATCTGTTTCTGTTGTTTGATTTGATTATTATGATGCTGATTGACAGAATGCACATTGCGCCAGAGCAAATGGAGATGCGTCATCGCAATATAGAATGATTTGACAGGAGGTTGGCAACATGTTGAAGGGAATTCCTAAATGTATCAGTCCGACACTTTTGAAGGCGCTGGCGGACATGGGACATGGAGATCTTTTGGTAATAGCGGATGATTTTTATCCGTCGGTATCTATGGCTAAGAATGGCATAACGGTTGATGCCGATGGAATCGGCGCAGCCGAAATGCTCGATGGCATTCTTCAGCTGATGCCGCTTGACACGGATTACGAGGAGCATCCTGTTTTGATAATGGATGTAATGGAAGAAAAGCGTGCTGAAATCGGGCGGCCGAAGGTATGGGATGATTTCATAGAGGCTGTGAAAAAGCATGAGCCAAAAGGCGAGTCCTGTGTAGGCTTCATTGACCGGTTCAGTTTCTATGAAAAAGGAAAAACGGCGTTTGTCACAATCTCTACGGGTGAACGTCAGCCCTATGGATGTGTGATTTTGCAAAAAGGTGTCATGTAACCTAAGGAGGTATCGCTATGAAACTCAAGAACAAGCTGGTTACTGCTGTATTGGGAGCACTTCTGTGTGTCACGGTGGCAGGCTGTGGAGGTGGCGGCGAGCAGGCAGCTTCCAATGACTCTGCTGAGCACGTAGTAGAGACAACCGATGTTGCAACACAAGGTGCAAAAAAGGATTGGAAGATTGCTGTCGTTGTAAAGGATTCTTCCAATGGCTGGTTCGCTCGTATGGAGCAGGGTGTCAAGCAATACGCAGCTGATACAGGCATCAATGCGTATCAGAAGGGGCCCGTTTCTACAGATGCAGCCCAGCAGGTCCAGGTAATCCAGGATGTCATCAATCAGGATATCAACGCCCTGTGCGTCGTCCCTGTTGATCCGGCCGCTGTCGATCCTGTGCTTCAGGAGGCACGCAATAAGGGAATTGTCGTCATAACGCATGAGGGCTCCACCTGCAAGAATTCGGATTATGATTTGGAAGCCTTTAACAATGCAGGCTATGGCGCATTTATCATGGATAAGCTTCAGGAATCCATGGGAGGCCAGGGTACCTATACTACAATGGTGGCACATTTGACGAATGCCTCTCAGAATGAATGGGCAAATGGCGCAGTTGCTGAGCAGGAAGCAAAATATCCGGGGCTGCACCTGCTGGACAACCCAAAACGCGTAGAGTCTGAAAACAACTCGGAAAAAGCGTATCAGGTTGCAAAAGAGGTTTTGAAGTCTCATCCTGAAGTCACTGGCTTTGTCGGAACAAGTTCCATGGATACCCCGGGCATTGCACGTGCAATCAATGAGCTTGGCTTGAAGGGAAAGGTCTTTGTCGTTGGTACAGGCATGCCGAATGAGTGCCGCTCGCTGATTCAAGATGGCTCTCTTTCCTACATCACCCTTTGGGATCCTGCAGAGGCAGGTTACGCGATGTGCGTTATGGCGCGTATGATTCTGGAAGGGAAGACCATTGAGAATGGAACAAATCTCGGCCTGAAATCCTATGAGAATCTTGTTGTGAGCAAGGACAATCCGCATCTTTTCATGGGTGCCGGCTGGATTGCAATCAACAAGGACAATGTGGACAAATATAACTTCTGATCTTTGCGGCGAAAGCGCGGGGAAGCTGGTGCTGCCCTGCGCTTTTGCTTGCTTTTCTTGGGTTCCTCGCAAGGAGGGGTGGATGTGTCGGATTATATCATCAAAGCTGTGGATATCAAAAAATACTTTGGTGGCGTCAAGGCACTTGATGGCGTGGATCTTTCCATAAAAAAAGGCGAGGTGCACTGTCTCGCCGGAGAAAATGGATGCGGAAAATCGACAATAATAAACATCATTTCTGGATTTTACGCGCCGGATGCTGGTCATCTGGAAATTGGTGGGAAAATGTACGATAGGATGACACCCCCAGAAGCTATCGCCAATGGTATCCAGGTCATATATCAGGACTTGTCGCTTTTTCCGAACCTGTCTGTCATGGAAAATATTGCACTCAATATGGAAGTAGCGAAGGGCCGGACTTTTGTCAATAAAAAAAGGATGCGTGCCTTGGCTTCTGAAGCCCTGAAGCGTGTGAACCTCGAGGTTGATTTGGATGAGACCGTAGAGAACCTGACCTTTGGCATGCGCCAAATGATTGCAATAAGCAGGGCGCTCCTTAATGATGCCAAACTTATTATCATGGACGAACCGACGACAGGTCTGACAAAAAAAGAGGTAAAAATTCTTTTTGATCTGATTCGTGAGCTTCAGTCAAGAGGCATTGCAATCCTATTTGTTTCCCACAAGCTGGATGAAGTCTTTGAAATTGCGGAGCGATATACTATTTTCCGTAGCGGGCATAATGTAGCAACAGGGTATACACAGGATCTTACGCAAGACAAGTTCACATTCTATATGACAGGGCGTGAGATTGTTTCCAAGAGGTTCTTGTATGAGGAAAAGAATGCACCGACGCTGCTGGAGGTTCAGAAGCTCAGTCTTACGAATGGATTCCGAGATGTGAGCTTTTCTCTAAAAAAAGGAGAAATTGTCGGTATCACAGGTCTTTTGGGATCTGGACGAACGGAATTGGCAGAGACGCTTTTTGGTCATCATCAGGCGGAGTCTGGTGGAATCAAGATTGATGGAAAGAAGGTAGAAATTCATTCTATCAAGGATGCAATAGATAATGGCATTGGTTATCTTCCTGCTGATCGGGTCACCGAGGGCCTGTTCTTGATTCAGTCGATTGCTGATAATATATCCATTGAAAAATGGGAGGAGTATGCAAGCCCTGTTGGCAACGTCAATCGAGATAAAATTGAAGAATTGACAAATCGTTGGGCCAAAGAACTGTCGATTGCACTGCATGATATAAATGATCCTGTCAGTACGCTTTCAGGAGGAAACCAGCAAAAGTGTGTTCTGGCCAAATGGCTTGCTCTGGATTTGAAGCTGCTTATTCTCAATGGGCCGACGGTCGGCGTTGATATTGGGGCGAAATTTGATATTTATGAGCTGGTAAAGGGGCTGGCAAGAAGAGGTTTGTCAGTTTTGCTCATTTCAGATGATCTTCCTGAGGTGCTGACAAATTGCAACCGTGTCATGGTCATGCGCTCTGGGCGCTTGGTGGCAAGCTTGCCAACCGATGGCCTGGAAGAGACAGAGCTGGCAGAGCTGGCGCACAAGGGAGGTCGGCAAGAGTGAAAAGGCGGTTTTTTAAATCAACAGAGTTTTATGTCGGTCTTGTTTTAGCCCTGCTATGCATTGCAATCCAGCTGAAAAGCGGACAATTCTTTTCGGGCAATAACCTTGTGGATTTAGTTCGGGCGTTTTCGATTCCTGCAATGTTTTGCATTGGAGAGATGTTTGTCATCATCACGAAAGGCGTCGATGTTTCCTTCCCGGCAATAGCCTCCATGGCAATGTTTATCGTATGCTCGAAAATGGAAGCCCTTACATCGAATCCGCTTCTTTTCTTCCTGGCGGCGATGCTTATAGGACTGGTTGTCGGATTGGTAAACGGTTATATTATTGCACGATTCAAATTCCCGGCGCTTATCGTGACGCTGGGGACGAGCAGTATTTGCTTCGGCATCATGCAAGGCGTTTTCAAGTCAAGGGAATATCCGCTGTGCGCACCGCTGTATGAGCTGGGCCAGACGAAGCTTTTCTCTGTGACAAACCCTGTGTCAGGGCTTACATCGGACATGCCCGTCGGGATTATCCTGATGCTTCTGCTGATTTTCGTTGGATGGTTTATTCTGAACAAGACAATGCTGGGACGTGGCATTTATGCCATCGGCGGAGATGAAAAGGCTGCCCAGCGTGCAGGATTCCATGTGTTTCGGACGTTGATGTTCATTTATGCTTTCTCTGGATGCATGGCAGGATTGATTGGTGTGCTGCGGTCAACGATGCTGCTCGCTGTTCATCCCAATAATTTGATGGGCATGGAAATGACAGTGATTGCTGCCTGTGTTCTTGGAGGCGTCCGTATGGAGGGCGGAAAAGGAAGTGTCTTGGGGGCGCTCCTTGGAATGGCCTTGCTGACCGTTGTGGATAACAGCCTGATTCTTCTTGAAATCAATACGACGTGGCAGAAAGTGTTCGTTGGTGCCATCATCATCATAGGCACAGCAGTTTCTGCTATCCAGTCGAAACGCGATGCACAGAAACTGACTGTGCAGGTGGATGAGGGGAGGAGTTAAGAATGGGGGCGATACAACGAGTCTTCAATAAGGACAAGAATCTTTCACGGCTCATTGTCGTGTTTCTTGCCGTCTTTGCCGTATGTGCCTTTATGAAGGGGTCTTTGTTTCTTAGTGTATCGAATTTCCAGTCGATAGGAAAACAGTTCCCTGAGTTTGGTCTGCTCGCAATTGCAATGGCCTTTACACTGTATACGGCTGGTATTGATTTAAGTGTCGTTGCAGTAGCAAACCTTTCCGCAGTCCTTGTGGCAAAAATCCTGCCGGCAGTGATTACGCCGGAGACATCGCCGGAAATGGTTCTTGTTATTTTGTTCCTTGCTTTTATAGGAGCCTTGTTGTTTGGGACATTGTGCGGAGCCATTAACGGATTTCTGATTGGCTGGGTCGGTATTACGCCAATCTTGGCAACGCTAGGCACACAAGCACTTTTTACAGGGTGTGCAATCGTGCTTACGAATGGTTCGACACTTGGCGGTCTTCCCAAAGAAGTAGCAAATGGAATGGGAGCAAATGTATTGGGCCTGCCTGTTCCATTTATAATTTTTGCAGTATTTGCGTTGCTTTCTGTGTTTGTTATGGAAAAATCAACACTTGGCTACAAGCTGCGTATGCTCGGTACCAGTGTGAAAGCCTCGACTTTTTCTGGGTTCAACAATGTTCGTCTTTTCCTTGCAAATTACATGATAAGTGGTTTCTTGAGTGCAGTGGCAGGACTTGTGATGCTGGGGCGGTTTAATTCAGCAAAGGCGGATTATGGTGCTTCGTATGTTATGGAGGTCATCTTGATTGCTGTCTTGGGTGGTGTGGATCCCTATGGCGGCAAAGGGAACATGAAGGGCGTGATTATAGCGATATTCATTGTTCAAATGATTTCCAGCTGGCTGAATATGTATGAAGGCATTTCCAACTTCTATCGGCAGATTATATGGGGTGTACTCCTTATCCTGGTTCTTATCTACAATTATGTCGTCAGCGAACGGGAAAAGAAAAAAGCTAGCAAATAACAGGGAATCCAAAGCAGCCCACATCTTGGTTTTCAAGATTGTGGGCTGCTTTCATAGCGCTTACGTGTTTAGGCAATACTAATCGTAGAGGAAAAAGGAAGAGAAGAAAGAACAAAAATTCTCTTTCACAAGCCAATGCTTTTGCTAGAATCAGAAAATTTCTTGACAATTTGCCGTAGTATAGTATGCTTTTTCTAGAGAAACACGAGCCATCAATAGGAAATCTGCAAACAGGAGGGAGTCTATGCTGGAGAAGGAGAAGCGGGAGGTGCTGCGGTTTGCGCAGGAGGCGGAGAGGAGCGGGCTTTGCCGGCATCGGTCGGGGAATTTCAGCGCGCTGAGCCGCGAAAATGGGCTCATCGCCATCACGCCCACGGGGAAGGACCGAGCGGAGCTCCTGCCGGAGGATATCGTTGTCATCGACCGGGAGGGGAGGACGGTCGAGGCGCTCACGGGGATGAAGCCCACGAGCGAGGCCATGATGCATCTGGCTGTCTATCGGGCGCGGCCCGATGTGGGGGCCGTCTGTCATACCCATTCGAAGAATGCCACAGCCTTTGCGGTCATGCGAAAGCCCATCCCTGCCATTGTCTACGAGCTCTTCGTGCTGGGCTGCAAAAAGGGCGTGATTCCTGTGGCGCCCTATGCCCGGCCGGGGACAAGGGAGCTCGCGGAGTCGGTGGTGGAGCCGCTGCTGGAGTCGGATGTGGCCCTCATGGCGGCCCATGGGGTTATTGCGGTGGCAGAAAATCTCAAGGAGGCGCTCCTCAAGGCGAGCTATGTGGAGGAGCTGGCGGAAATCTACTACAAGACGCTGACGGTGCTGGGGCACGAGCCGGAGACCATCCCTGCCGAGGAGCTGGCGAAGTGGGCCTACCCAAAGGAAATCCGCTGAAAGCCTGCGGCGAGGCTGCGGGAAGCACGGGCATCTTCCAAAGGAGAACTATATGGAAAAGAGCATACTTGACTATGAGACGCTGGCCCTCGACGAGGGGGAGCGGGCCCTCGTCATCATCGACCAGACAAGACTGCCGGGGCGGACGGAGCTTCTTCATCTAAAGACCCAGGAGGAAATCTGGGAGGCCATCCGGAAGCTGAAGGTGCGCGGGGCACCGGCCATCGGGGATGCGGCGGCTATCGGAATGTATCTGGCGGCTTTGGAGGCGGAGGGCGCAGAGGAGGCGGACTTCTTCCAGCACCTCCGGGAGGCAAGGGCCTATCTCGACTCCTCTCGGCCCACGGCGGTCAATCTTATGTGGGCGACGGAGCGCATGGAGCGGGCAGCCGAGGGCGCAAAGGGTCAGGGGGTGGCGGCCATCCTCGAGGTGCTTCGCCGGGAGGCCCTTCGCATCAAGCAGGAGGACATGGACATCTGCGAGAAAATCGGGGAGTACGGACTCTCCCTCGTCAAGAAGGGGGACGGGCTCCTCACCCACTGCAATGCGGGGCAGCTGGCCACGGCAAAGTATGGCACGGCCACGGCCCCCATGTATCTGGGGCAGAAAAAGGGCTATGGCTTCAAGGTTTTCTGCGACGAGACCCGGCCCCTGCTGCAGGGGGCGCGCCTCACGGCCTACGAGCTCCAGTCGGCGGGCCTCGATGTGACCCTTATCTGCGACAACATGGCCTCCACCGTCATGAAGAATGGCTGGGTGCAGGCGATCTTCGTGGGTTGCGACCGGGTGGCGGCCAATGGGGACGCGGCAAACAAGATCGGCACCTCCGGCGTGGCGATACTCGCGAAGCACTACGGCATCCCCTTCTACGTCTGCGCTCCCTCCTCGACCATTGATTTCAGCGCGCAGACGGGGGCGGATATCCCCATTGAGGGGCGCCCCGGCGAGGAGGTCACGGAGCTCTGGTATCGGGAGCGGATGGCACCGAAGGATGTCAAGGTATTCAACCCGGCCTTTGATGTGACAGAGGCCTCCCACATCACGGCGATTATTACGGAGTGGGGCATCCTGCGGGCTCCCTATGAGGAGTCCCTCGCGACCCTTCGGAAAAAATGTGGCCGATGATTTTTCGGAAGTCAAGAATTCTTTTGCTTGCATAAAGAGAACATATCTACTATAATAAGACTAGCTGATGCGCATAGACGCCGGACTTACGGAGGCTATGCGCTGTCTTTTGTGAGTATAAGCCATCACAAACATAGAACAGGGAGGATATTTACATGGCAGCAGACAAGGGAAAGCCGAAGACAAGGGAAGAGGCACTGGAGCAGGCCCTGAAGCAGATTGAGAAGGACTTTGGCAAGGGATCTATCATGCGGCTTGGCGAGGCGAAGGCGAATATGAACGTGGAGGTCATCTCCACGGGTATCCTGCCCCTGGATATTGCCCTAGGCGTCGGGGGACTCCCCCGGGGCCGCATCGTGGAGGTCTACGGCCCTGAGTCCTCCGGCAAGACGACGGTCACCCTCCACATGATTGCCGAGGCCCAGAAAAATGGGGGCGTCGCCGCCTTCATCGACGCGGAGCACGCACTGGACCCGGTCTACGCCGCAAAGCTGGGGGTCAATATCGATGATCTCCTCGTGTCCCAGCCGGATACCGGCGAGCAGGCTCTCGACATCGTGGATGCTCTCGTGCGCAGCGGCGCCATCGACATCGTGGTGGTAGACTCCGTCGCCGCCCTGGTGCCGAAGGCGGAAATCGAGGGGGAGATGGGGGATAGCCATGTGGGCCTCCACGCCCGTCTCATGAGCCAGGCCATGCGCAAGCTCACGGGCGTCATCGCCAAGTCCCGCACCGTCGCCGTCTTCATCAACCAGATCCGCGAGAAGGTGGGCGTCATGTTCGGCAGCCCCGAGGTGACCACCGGCGGCCGGGCGCTGAAGTTCTACTCCTCCGTCCGCATCGATATCCGCAAGAAGGATGTTCTGAAGCAGGGGGATCAGCTCATCGGCAACCACACCCGGGCGAAAGTCGTGAAGAACAAGGTGGCCCCTCCCTTCCGGGCGGCGGAGTTCGACATCATGTACGGCGAGGGCGTGTCGCGCCTCTCCTGCATCCTCGATATGGCGGTGGAGATGGACATCGTCAACAAGAGCGGCGCCTGGTTCTCCTACGGGGATATCCGCTTGGGCCAGGGCAAGGAAAATGCCAAGAAGACCATCGCCGAGACTCCGGGCCTCGTGGACGAGCTGGACAAGAAGGTCCGGGCAAAAATTGCCGAGGACGAGGGAGCCCTGCCGCTTGTGGTGGGATCCGACGAGGAGGAAAAGGAGCCCTCGGAGGACGAGATGCTCGAGCAGATCATGATGGATGCCCAGGCAGATGTGGAGTAAGCGTCCGAGAAAGCCAGCGGGTGAGGTGGACGAGGCCACCGGGACCCCGAAGGGGGAAAAGCGGCGGGAGCGAAGCGAACGGCCAAAGCCCACGGCCCTCGTGGCGGCCACGGATATCCTGGCCCGGCAGGAGTATAGCACCCGCCGCCTGGTGGAAAAGCTCCTGCGGAAGGGCTACGGCCGGGAGGAAATCGTCGCGGCCATCAAGCGTCTTCAGGAGCTCCACTATCTGAATGACGAGGCCGCCTGCGAGAGGCAGTTCGCCTATCTCTACGAGGAGAGCCGGAGCTCCGTGCGCCAGATTGTGGCAAAGCTCATCAAGCAGGGCTTTCCCGTCGCCCTCGTGACGAGCTGCGTACCAAAGAGCACGGGGGAGCGGGAAGGACGCGCAGCCTACCGGACGCTTCGGGTCAAGTACCGGCAGGGTGCCGACGAAAAAAAGATGCTCGCCAGCCTCTTCCGCAGCGGCTTCGACGCCTCCATCGCCAGAGACGCCGTCCGCCGCTTCCGGGAGGAGACAGAGCAGGAAAATGAGGAGGAGCCCTAAGGGCTCCTCCTTCTTGGTTAGCGGGGGCTTCCAAGTCGAAACTGCCAGCACCAAGACTCCCGACCTCACGCTTCGCGTGCTACCTCCCTCGAGAGGGAGGCAAGCTAGACTTCCTCGGTCGCAATGGATTGCCACAGTAAGCTTGCTCATACATTGGGCCGGACAGGTTTCTCGGAAGCAAATCCATTGCGAGCCTGTTGAGCTTGCCTCGCCCCCTTCTGGAGGGAGGCCTTCAGAAGGGGGAGTCTGCGAGAAAGGTGTAATGCAGACCTGTTGGGACGGGACAAGAATGTATTTCAAGTCGTTTTTCCTCTTTGTGAGAAAATCACTTATGATTTGGAGTGATTCTCCGATATAATTAGAAAAGAGAAGATTTTGAAATCTCTATGGCATGAAATTGGAAAAAGAGAGAAGGAGGGGATGGCTATGATGGATAGAGTGGAGCGCGTGGAGCGTACGAAAGGCGTGTACCTGAATCCGGAGGAATCCTTTTCCCGCAAGCAGGGATATGCGCACAAGGAGAAGAAAGAGAACTTCTCCTACGTGCTGAAAAAGGAGCTGGAAAAGAAGGAGGAGCCGGATAGCGAGCGGGATGCCTATATCCCAAGCCTTCGGCCTACCCAGTCCCTCTTCTATACGGGCAAGGCTCGCATCGACGGTGTCCGGGATAAGGTAAGGCAGAATGAAAGAATCGGATGAATACTATATGAAGCTCGCCCTTGCCGAGGCGAGGCGTGCGCATGAGCTGGGAGAGGTTCCCATCGGCGCAGTCCTCGTGGATGGCGAGGGCGAAATTGTGTCTACTGGGTATAATCTCCGGGAGACAGAGCACGACGCCACCGCCCACGCGGAAATGGTGGCCATCCGTGCCGCCTGCGAGAAGCTCGGCCGCTGGCGCCTGACGGGCCTTACCCTCTATGTGACCATAGAGCCCTGTCCCATGTGCGCTGGGGCCATCGTCATGAGCCGCCTGGATCGGATCGTCTACGGCAGCACCGACAGCCGGGCGGGGGCCTGCGAGTCCATCTTCAACATCCCAGGCCACCCGGCCCTCAACCATACGCCGGAGGTGACGGCAGGGGTGCTGGCAGAGGAGTGTCGGCAGATTATGAAGGATTTCTTTCGGGCCCGGCGAAAAGTCGATAGATGTCGCAAAACCCCGAAAATTTTTAGAGAAGACATCTTGACGAAATAGGACGTTTGTATTAGCCTATAGAGTAGTTTACTAGGATATCTTGGGGGAGCGTCTGCCAAAGGTCGGCGGGAAGCCCCAGATAGGCCAGCAGGAGTTCTCAAAGGATTCCAAAGGACAAGGAAGGAAATTATATGAAGAGAAGGATTCGCAGAACGTATCAGAAGAAGAGTACGCTCCTCGGGGCCGTGCTCGTTGGCCTCTTCGGCGGCGCCGTCCAGGCAATGCCCCAGGATGGCTCCGTCCAGTCGGGCGCAGCAAATATCACGGAAAACGGCAAGAACATGGTCATCGACCAGAAGACGGATCGCCTGGCCATCGATTGGAAGTCCTTTGATATCGCCAGGGACGAGGCCGTGCGCTTCAATCAGCCGGGCCTGGACTCCATCGCCCTCAACCGCATCACCGGGGGCTTTGCATCCCATATCGATGGCTCCCTCTTTGCCAACGGCAACATTTTCCTGGTGAACCCCAACGGCGTCCTCTTCGGCCATGGCGCCCGGGTGGACGTGGGCGGCCTCGTGGCCTCCACGGCAGAGCTGACGAATGCCCAGATGGCGGACTTTGCCAATGGCAAGAGCCCCTTCTCCCTGGCCCTTGGGGCGAGCACCGCGCCCATCATCAATGAGGGCGAGATTCGCGCCCAGGGCGGCCTGGTGGCACTCCATGCGGCAACGGTGGAAAACAAGGGTACCATCACGAACGAGGGGGGAAAGATTGCCCTCGCCGCCGCAAAGGAAATCGACCTCTCCGCCGACGAGGCAAACAAGATCAACTTCCGGGTGGACGGCAAGCTGGCAAATGCCAAGGTGCTCAATACCGGAGCCCTCTCGGCTGACAGCGGCTACGTCCTCATGACGGCAAAGGCGGCAGGGGATGCCATGAGCTCCGTCGTCAATAACGAAGGCGTCGTGGAAGCCAATACGGCTCGCGAGGGCGCAGAGGGGCAGATTGTCCTGGAAAGCGACGGCACCACGGTGGCCGGCGGCATGCTTTCCGCCGAGGGCAAGGCAGCTGGCACTAGCGGCGGCTCCATCCAGGTGAACGGCGCAGACACCACCGTGGCAGACGGCGCAACGCTCACGGCAGATGGCCAGGTGAACGGCGGCAGCATCGACACCAGCGGCGACGTGGTGCACTTTGGCGACTTCTCTCTCTCCGCAAAGGGCAAGACCGGAAAGGCTGGATCGTGGACGATCGACCCGCTGGAGGTCGTCATCAGCGACAAGCAGCCCACAGGCTTCGATCCTGCTAGCACCTCAGCTGCCACCGCCCTTTCCAACAATTCGAATGATGATAAGAAGACCTGGGTGAATACCACCAAGCTGGAAACCCTCCTCAATGCGGGTACCTCCGTCACGGTGACGGCCCAGGACAAGAACAAGGTTGCCGCCATCACCGTGGAGCCCAAGAGCGATAACACTGGCAATGCCATCGAGAAGACGGCAGGTGGCGACGCGACCCTGACGCTGGAGGCCCAGCGCAACATCGTCATCAATGGCGACATCAAGTCCAGGGCCGGGAAGCTGGGGCTTACCCTCCATTCGGATACGGATGGGGACGAGGTAGGAGCCGTCATTCTGGATGGCAACATCTCCACCAATGGCGGTGCCGTCAATATCGGCAGCGGCAAGAATCTCACCGATGGCTCCACCGGCCTCTATGTGGGGCACAATCCTCTGACCCATGATACCGATGCTGCCACCAGCAACCGCTCCATCACCACGAAGGGCGGCGATGTGAATATCTACGGCAAGACGGCCGTCGCCCTCGCTGGAAAGACCTTCTCCATCGATACGACGGGCGGCACGGGGGTAGGCAATGTCCGTGTCCATGGAACGGTGGATTCCGGCAATGCCTATCACACCTATGTCTACAGCGAGACCGACAGCGCGGCTGCCATGTCGGGGGAGTATCTGGATCTCGTCAAGAAGCTTATGTCAGACAAGAAGGCCTTCGATGCGCTCCTGCTGAAATTCCCCTCCACCTTGTTCGATGATTTCAAGCGCGATAGCCATGGAAACATCACATTGGGTCTTGCCAATGTCATCAAGTACTTCGGCTTCACGAAGAATGCGGATGGCACCTACAATGTGACGCCGGAGGATGTGAAGGCAGCTCTCGTCCAGTACGGCTACATCTATACCGGAGCCGACCGGGCGTCCTTGACGGATGGCATCGATTGGAGCGACCCCAGCTATAATACGGATGCAACGGCCCGGGCAAAGGTCGAGGCCCTCTGGCAAAAGTACAGGGTGGGTGCTGCGGACGGCGACGATGCAGGACGCCTGCGGTGGATTCACAAGTTCGCCGATGCCATTCTCGCCAATGACAAGGATGGCTCCCTTGCGACAAAGCTCATGGGCCGAAGCTTCGCCCTTTGGTTTCAGGGCTCTGAGGCTCTGGCCACCAGCGGATCGGGTAGCGAAGTGGGGGATACGTATCTGGCGACCATCACCTCCGCCCTCGAAAACTCCGTCGTCTCCCAGGGCAGATCGATGCCGACCTTCGTCGGCGGCCAGGGAAGCGCCCGCTTCGATACGACAGGCGATACGGTGGCCTCGCCTGCGGATGCCAGCAGGACCAATGGCTTCTACTGGACCAGCGGTCCCGAGGCGGCCAGTGCCAATAGCAGCCTCGGCCAGCGCTTTACGGATGCGGCAGGCAACGCCTTTGCTGGCTACTACACAAAGTGGGGTGACCAGTCTGTTTCGAACACGGCCCAGCCGGATGGCTCTGGCTCCTACCTCACCATCGGCTATGGCTATGACTCCAAGTGGGATGATGTGTACAACTTGGCAGGCACCACCATGGGCTTCACTCAGGAGAAAAACCTGGCAGCCTCTACCCTGAAGATCAACGCCTCCGGCATCGTCAACATGGATGGCACCGTAGGCCGCAGCCGCGCCCTGGATGGGGTGGATATCACCGGCTCCTCCGTCACAGTCCATGGCATCACGGCAGATGGGACGGTGCGCCTCGCCTCTACGGGCCACGACGGCTCCATCACCCTCGCCTCGAAGACGGACGACGACGGCACCATCACCACGAAGAGCACGGCGAATAATGCTGTCATCATCGACGAGCAGGGCTCCGACGGCCATTTTTACAATCAGACCACGGGCACAGCGGGCATCACCACGGGCACTGGAGGCAGCTGGAAGATTTATTCCGCCTCGCCGGATCGCAACGAGTTCGGCACGAATCTCAACAGCCATACGAATGCCCAGTGGCATGCCAGCTCCACCGGTGACACCACCAATAGCGCGGGCACCCGCAATACGGACGCTATCGACACCTACGACACGGCAAAGTCCGGCAACAAGTACATCTTCCAGGTCCAGCCCGTCATCAAGGCGGTGACGGAGGCCTCCGAGAAGACCTACGGCGATGTGAAGGACTCCTCGGAGATAAACAACAAGGTGGATACCTCTGTCGCGACCTTCAAGGCGAAGGACGGCACCACGAAGACCGTCTCGGAGACCCCCTACACGAAGGCCTTCCAGGAGGACGCAAACGGCAAGACGAACAAGGACTATGTGGACTCGAACAACATCGATGGGAGTGGCCGCGTCTACGTGAAGGACTCCTCTGGCAAGGACATCACCTATAGCAGCAAGGGCCTGCCCGCCACGGCCACCCGCACCGGCGGCGATGCCGGCAAGACGGCAGCCGACGGCAAGAACGCCGTCTACAAGGTGACGGCGGACGACACCACGGATGCCAAGGTTAAGACCACCAACGGCTACAAGGTGGACATCACCGATAGCGAGCTCACCATCAACAAGCGGAAGGTCACTGTCGATACCACGGGCAAGACCACCTATGGCGATGGCAACATCACCAACGAGCACAAGGTTGGTGGCGGCGGCTTCGTCAATGGGGACGAGGGCAATATCACCTACAACGATACGGTCATCCCCGGCGGTGGCTACGACAAGGCAAAGGAAGTCGCCAAGAAGACCTACAAGGACAATGGCGGCGATCCGGACAAGGTGAAGACCCCGGATGCCGGCACCTACGGGGGCTCCGTCAAGACCACTATTACGAATAACCCGGGCACCGGCCGGGACATCAACGACGACTACGACATCACCATCAACAATAATGGTGGCGGCAATGTCGTTGTGGACAAGGCCGAGCTCAAGGTCAATATGGGCGATACCGAGGCCACCTATGGCGGCGACTTCAGCCCCTATAGCCCCTCGGAGTACACGGTCCAGGACAATGCGGTCAATGGCGACAGCTTCGACAAGATAAAAAAAGATATCAAGAAGAATGGCGACATCACCGCCGTCAATGGCGGCAAGGGCGATGCCTCCAAGGGCCAGAAGACGAAGGACGCCGGCACCTATGATGTCACCGGCCGGAAGGGTGGGGACCTGGCGAAGAACGATCTGAAGAACTACAAGATCACCATCGAGAATGGTACCTCCACCGTCAAGAAGGCCCAGATCGTCATTCCCTCCATCTCCGTGGACCCCAAGGACCTGGCGAACCCGATGGATCCGACGAAGCCCTACATCGTGGATGGGAACGGCAAGACCCCGGTGGATGGCAACAACATCTACAAGACGGTCTACGGCCGGGATGACATGCCGAATAAGACAGTCACCATCCATGGCATCAATGGCGACGGGGACATCAAAGTACTCTACACCACAGACGCCCTCACCGGCAATACGACGGGCCGCATCACGAAC
>CAMCBT010000006.1 GCA_945873115.1 uncultured Mitsuokella sp. | reverse complement strand
TTCGGAACAGCTTAATCAGTATATCTTGTCTTTCACACTTTGTCAAGAGCTTTTTCGTATCCGCTAGGATTTTTTGCTCTCTTCTTTCGTGTGCCCGCTGTCCTGCGGCGACTTGCATCATATTACAGGAAAGCGGGACGCTTGTCAACGCCTTTTTCGATTTTCTTCCAAAAAATTTCCAAGGAATATGTGGATCGTAGTCCAGCAGCTTATCCCGTAGCCATGCGAGCTCCCCCTGCCCATAGGCCCCTCCTCCCAGAGGGAGGCTATATTACATGCCTAGTTTGCCCTTCTGTCACAAGGTCTGCCCCGCCCTCAAGGTTCCTGCAGGGACTGGAGGGCCTCATAATCGGCGAGCAGGGTCTCCAGATTCGACACAATACGCCGTTACTCCGCTAGAGCCGGCAAGTAAATTGAAATTTTGGCTAGTGTGTCGTTTGAAATATGCACAATTATGCTTCAAAGAGCAGCTGCGCCGTCTGGGCTATGCAGCACCCACTTGGCAAAGCTGATGGCTGTCATGTAGAGGAAATTCGAATCCCCCATCAGTGCCCGGAACTCCTCTATGGTATTCACGCGATAGCCATATGCCAAGTCCCCTTCCGGGAAGACGTCCTGCCCTCTGTCCAGGCACTTCAGATAGCGCTGCGTGTCCGGGTTCACTTCCAAGAGACGCGTCAGATATGATTTTGCGGCCCGCTTCTTTCCCAGCGTATATTTCAAAAGTGCCATGCAGAACAGGAAGGGGGTGGACTCCTCCCCATACTGCTTGACAAGCTTCATCGCGGGGGCCTCCTCCTGGAGGTATGCGTAAAGGGCAATGAGACGATAGCGCACGCCCATGTTGTCATTTTTGCAAAGCCGCAGGAGCTTCCTGCACTCCGCGATGGCGGGGCGTAGATGATACACAGTGACAAGGTGTTCGAGATAGGCGTATCTTAGGCGCATATAAGGCCTCGTCTCCAAAACGCTCCAGAAGTCTCCGATATACTCCGGCTGGAAGAAGCCCTTCTTTTCCAGCTGTGCCTCGGCCGTTTTGATCAGTGGCTTCAAGGCCTGAAGCGTCTCGTGCACATCTTCGCAGGTGGCTAGGATTTCCTGTGCCGCCGCATCGATATCCTCCGGATCCAGCTCTCTTGCGCGCCGTATCCATGCGAGGCGCTCCTTCTCTGTCCTAGCGTATTCTGCCCGCTCCAGGCAGTCCGCGGCATCTACCGGCTCCGCCCCGTCTTCTATCCCGCAACCAAATCGCTTCTTCATCTCCGCCAGATATGCCTTTTGCTCCTCCGGTGTCAGGAGCTCCTTGAGTTCCTCGGGCAAGAAATCCGGTGTCTTCTTCCTTTTATTCTTCCGTGGTTTTGATAATCGCGCCATGGTAAATTCCTTCCTGCTCTACGTAAATAAAGTGCAAAATCCCGCGCCTCCCGAAACTGCCTGCCGCCCGGATTCAAATAGATTCCCATACGCCCCTCCTCCTAAACGGAACAGCGTTCTTTATTCTAGTATAGCGCAATTTATCATCGAAAAAAAGATAGAACTTTTTTGTATTTCCGATGGACAAGCCTCCCCTCCCCTGCTAAGATAGACCCGATAGCAAACATATCCACACTGGATAAGGAGGAAATTGTATGGGTGTGAAGAAACGAATCGTCGGTGTCATTGGTCTCGGCCATGTGGGAGCTCATGTGGCCTTCAATCTCGGCGTGCTGGGCATCGCAGATGAAGTCCGGCTCTGTGATGTTGATGAAAAGAAGCTTGCCAGCGAGCGGCAGGATCTCATGGATGCCGTCCTTTTCATGCCCCACCGGGTCGTCTATACGACGGCCAGCTACGAAGAGCTGGCCGACTGCGATGTCATCGTGAATGCCATCGGCAAAATCACCCTCTGCGCCTCCGGCAATCGGGATGACGAGATGCACTTCACTGTCCCCCAGGTGGCAGAAATCATCCCCAAGGTCATGGCAGGGGGCTTTTCGGGCATCTTCATCAATATCACAAACCCCTGCGATGTCATCACGGACCTCATCGCCAAGAAGAGCGGCCTCCCCAAAGGGCATGTCTTCGGCACGGGCACGGGCCTCGACACCTCCCGCCTCATGCACGTCCTCTCCAAGCAGACGGGCCTCGACCACCATTCCTTCACAGCTTACATGCTGGGCGAGCACGGCAGTGCCCAGATGGCCCCCTGGTCCCTCGTGAACTTCAGTGGCAAGCCCCTGTCCGACCTCGCAGATGATCCGCGCTTTGCTTTTGACCGGGAGGACATGGAGAAAAAAGCCATCGGTGGCGGCTGGGTCACCTACTCCGGAAAAGGCTGCACCGAGTACGGCGTCAGCATGACCGCCGCCACCATGGCCCGCGCCGTGCTCCATGACGAAAAGAAAATCATGGCCGCCAGTGCTCCCCTCGACGGCGAATACGGCGAAAATGGCATCTTCTGCGGCGTCCCCTCCGTTCTCGGCGCAAACGGCCTCGAGAAGGTCATCGAGTATGACCTTCTACCCGAGGAGCTGGAAAAATTCAAGGCCTGCTGCGAGACCATCCGCAAGAACATCGCCAAGGCAGAAGCCTTCTGGAAATAATGGCACTCGATTTATGATCGCACATAAAGAAAGACCGCAGAAGAATCGACTTCTGCGGTCTTGGGTATTCCGTTTGGTGGCGGCACAGAGATTTGAACTCCGGACACTGCGGGTATGAACCGCATGCTCTAGCCAACTGAGCTATGCCGCCATGGTGGTGGGCAGGGATGGATTCGAACCATCGTAATCCGAAGATGACAGATTTACAGTCTGTTGCCTTTAACCACTCGGCCACCTACCCAGATTGTCGCTCGCCTTTGCGTAGCGACAAGAAACAGTATACGCAAAACCATCGGGGCTGTCAATAGCTTTTCTGCGGAAACCTCTAAAAATTCATGGGTGCCGTGCTCAGATACGCAGCTTGTCCTTCATCTTCTCGAACTTCGCCTCGCCGATGCCCTTGACGTTCTTGATGTCCTCGATGGACTGGAAGGGGCCGTTCTCCATGCGGTAGTCGATGATGCGCTTTGCCATGGCGGGGCCGATGCCAGGGAGCGTGTCGAGGGCCTTTTCGTCCGCCGTGTTGATATTGACGGTGCCATCTGCCGCAGGGGCGGCGGTCCCGCTATCTGCCGTCTTCTGGGCCGTCTCCTTCTCCGGCACCTGGAGCTGCTGGCCGTCCTTCAAGATCTGGGCCATATTCACGACCTCAGCATCTGCCGTGGGGAGCAGTCCGCCGGCGGCGTCCACGGCATCCACGGCCCTCGCGCCCTCCTCCACCGTCACGATGCCGGGATGATTGACGGCGCCTGTCACATAGACCTTGATATCCGCCTTCGGAGCCGTCTCCACCGTGGCGGCATCGAGAGGCTTTGCGTCCTCCCTCATGTAGAGGCCATAGGCCGTCCCGCCCAGGGCCGCCAGGATGAGCACCAGCAGCACCAGCAGGGATTTCTTGTACATGGGCATGGCTTTCCCTCCCTTGGGTCACACGTGTATTGCGGAGGTCTTGCATATATTCCTCTATTCGTCCTCAAAAAAGAAAACTCCTGCCATCTCAGCAGAAGTTCTCGAAAGATTCTAATTCAGTTTGCAGCCGGGACGACGGCCTCCAGGAGGATGGAGAGCACTCCATTGCCTCCCCGGACCTTCAGGAGCGTCCAGGTGCGGTGGATGTCCTCCTGGGGGAGCCGGGCCGCCATAATCACATTGCTTTCCACATCGAGCCGATTAAAGGCCTGGTTGGCAAAGAAGAGGCCATTTTCATCCAGTTTCATGCCGAGGGCCCCCAGCACACCGAGATAAATCCGATGGAGCTGCTCCTTCTTCTCCGGGCTGATATTGCTGCGGGTGAGGAAGGAAATATTCGAGAGGTGGCCTTCCCGATTGGCATTGATGATGAGAGCCGTATCCCCGTCGAGGGAGGCCATATAGGAGGTGTAGTCCGCCATGTCCCGCTTCTGGACGGAGCCCTGCACCTTGTCCTCCCCCGCCGCCTCGTCGTAGGCCTTGAGGAAATCCTCGATGGTGACAGTATCATTTAGCTGCACCTTTGTCTCAGCCTCGCTGGGGTCTGCGGCGCTTGCCACCGAGGCGGCCAGAAGGCATAGGACTAGCAGCAATGGAAGCAGCAGCTTTTTCATGGGACGTCCTCCTCGAAATATGCGCCTCAAAGGCGCATTTTGAAATCCTCATAGCCAAAGGTGCGCACCGTCTCCCAGGTGCCCTCCGCCTTGGAATAGACGATGGCAGGAAGCGGCATGCCGTTGAAGGTGTTCGTCTTCACCATGGTGTAGATGGCCATATCGCCGAAAATGACCCTATCCCCCGGCCGAAGCGGCGCGTCAAAGGAATAGGTGCCGATGATGTCGCCGGCCAGGCAGGTGGGGCCGCCGAAGGTGTAGGTGTGGGCCTTCTCCCCGGGCTCTCCCGAGCCCAGCACCGGCGGGCGATAGGGCATCTCGATGACGTCCGGCATATGGCAGGCGGCCGACGTATCGAGGATGACATTTCCCCCCTGCACGTCGAGGACGGTGCTTACGAGAAAGCCCGCATTGAGTGCCACCGCCTCCCCGGGCTCGATATAGACCGTGAGTCCATATTTCTCCTGCATCCGGCGGATGCAGCGAAGGAGCCGTCCCCGGTCGTAGCCCTCCCGGGTGATATGGTGGCCGCCGCCGAAATTAATCCACTTGATTTTCCCGAGGGCGGGGGCGAATCTCTCCTCCACCGCGGTGAGCGTCACCTCAAGGGCGTCCGAGTCCTGCTCGCAAAGGGTGTGGAAGTGGAGGCCATCGAGCCCCTCCATCGCGTCAAAGCGGAAATCCTTCGCCCGGACGCCGAGCCTGGAGCCCGGGGCGCAGGGGTCATAGATGGCGTGGTCCTGGGTGGAACGCTCGGGATTTATCCGCATACCGCAGGAGGCCCCGTGCCGCCGCGCAATGGCTCCAAAGGACTCGAATTGGTCGAAGGAGTTGAATATCACATGGTCGGCAAGCTCAGAGATTTCCTCCATATCCTCTGCCCGGTAGGCAGGAGAAAACACGTGGTTTTCCTTCCCCATCTCCTCATGGCCGAGGCGTGCCTCGTAGAGGCCGCTGGCCGCCGTACCGGAGAGGTACTCCCCCATCATGGGATAGAGAGAGTACATGGAAAAGCACTTCTGGGCCAGGAGCACGTGGGCCCCCGTCTCCTCCTCCAGAGCGTGAAGGCTCGTGAGGTTCTTGCGCAGGAGCACCTCGTCCACCACATAGGAGGGGGTGGGCACCTCCTGGAAGATTTTTCTCAGCCGCTCCATCAGTCCACCAGCTCCGGGGAGAAGCTCTCCTTCCAGGGGAGGCCCCACTTATTGAGTGCCTCCATGAAGGGATCCGGGTCGAACTCCTCGATGTTCTTGACGCCGGGGCCCTTCCACTTGCCCGTCAGGAGCATCATGGCGCCGATCATGGCCGGCACGCCCGTGGTGTAGGAGATGGCCTGGGAGCCCACCTCCCGGTAGCATTCCTCGTGGTCGCAGACATTGTAGAGATAGTAGGTCTTCTCCTTGCCGGCCTTCTTCCCGCGGAAGATGCAGCCGATATTCGTCTTGCCCTTCGTCCGGGGGCCCAGGCTCGCCGGATCCGGCAGCACCGCCTTCAGGAACTGGAGGGGGATGATTTTCTTTCCCTCGAAGTCGATGGGCTCGATGGAGGTCATGCCCACATCCTCAAGGCAGCGGAGGTGGGTGAGGTAGCTCTCCCCGAACGTCATGAAGAAGCGGATGCGCTTGATACCCGGGATATTGAGCGCCAGGCTCTCCAGCTCCTCATGGTGCAAGAGGTACATGTCCTTCGGCCCGATTTCCGGGAAGTCGTAGACCCGCTTTATCTCCATGGGCTCCGTCTCCACCCAGTGGCCATCCTCCCAGTAGCTGCCCTTGGCCGATACCTCCCGGATGTTGATTTCCGGGTTGAAATTCGTGGCGAAGGGGTAGCCGTGGTCGCCGGCGTTGCAGTCCAGGATATCGATGTAGTTGATTTCGTCAAAATGATGCTTCAGCGCATAGGCGGAGAAGACCCCCGTGACACCGGGATCAAAGCCGGAGCCCAGGAGGGCCGTGATGCCCGCCTTTTCAAAGCGCTCCCGGTAGTCCCACTGCCACTTATACTCGAACTTCGCCGTATCCTCCGGCTCGTAGTTGGCCGTGTCCACGTAGTTCGTCTTTGCATTGAGACAGGCCTCCATGATATGAAGATCCTGGTACGGCAGGGCGAGATTGAGCACCACGTCCGGCTTGTAGGACTCGATGAGCTTCGTGAGCGCCGCCACGTCGTCCGCGTCGATGGCCGCCGTCTCGATCCTCGTCTTCGTCTTGCCAGCAAGCTCCGCCTTCAGCTTGTCGCATTTCGCCTTCGTGCGGGAGGCAATCATAATCTCCTCAAAGACCTCGGAGTTCTGGCAGCACTTATGGATAGCCACACTCGCCACGCCGCCGGCTCCGATAATCAAAGCTTTTCCCATGGGTATCCCTCCTAAAATCGTTCGTAAATCTATTATACCATACAGGAGAATGGAAGCGCAAAAAAACCGCCCTTCGAAAAGAGCGGTTTTTTCTATGCCGGCGTGTCAGTCAATTACTTTGCATTGGTAGCCTTCAGCGCCTGGAGCTTCGGGCCCATGATGCGCTTGTAGGACTCGACGCCCGGCTGGTTGAAGGCGTCCACATCCGCCAGCTCGCCCTCGTAGGCGATGCTCATGGCCAGCATGTAGAGGAGCTCGCCCAGGTGGAAGGCATTGAGCTCCGGCAGCGTGAAGCAGGCGTTGTAGCGCTTGTTGGAGGAAAGGGCATCCGCATTCGACTCCCGGGCGACTTCCAGAGCCTGGCCCATGGTGACGCCGGAGATATCCGCCAGCTTCTTTGCCTCCGGGAAGACATTGGGGATGGAGAGGTCATCCTTCCAGTTCTCGACGCGAACGAACTGGATGACCTTGTTGAGCTTGCCCTCCTGATGCTGCTGGGTCTGGGCATGCATGTCCGTGGTGCCGACGGCTACGACCGGCGTGCGGCCGTAGCAGACCTCCTTGCCCTCCTTGTTATACTGCTTGCCGAGGGACTCCGCGAGGAGCTGGATGTACCACTCGGAGACGGACTTCAGATAGTCGCCATAGGGCATCATGACCTCGATGTCCCGGCCGTGCTTCTCGGAGGCTGCGAACTTCAGGGCTGCATTCAGCATGGCAGGGTTCTGCCAGAGGTCTTCCGTCTGGCAGGCCTCATCCATGGCCTTTGCGCCGTCCAGGAAGCCCTTGATATCGAAGCCGATGCAGGCCGCCAGCGTCAGGCCCACCTCGCAGAAGACGGAGAAGCGGCCGCCGACGCCGTCGGGGACGGCGAACTGCTCCCATCCCTTTTCGATGGCGAGCTTCTTGAGGAGCGTCTGATTTTCCATATTCGGGTCGGTGACGGCCACGACCTCCACATCGATATTCTCTTCCTTCGTCAGGGCATCGTAGATGACCATGAAGTTCGACATGGTGTCAAGGGTGCCGCCGGACTTGGAGATGACGAGGAGCAACACCTTCAGCTTGCCGTTCTTGTCCGCATGGGTGCAGGAGATGCGGGCCATGTTCTTCAGATGATGGATGAGGTCGCCGGTGGAGCGGGGGTCGATGTTATTGCCGCTGAAGTAGACCTTCGGGAAGCCCTTCCGCTCTGCCTTCGGCAGCTCATTCCAGTAGGCACCGCACTGGACGTCGAAGAGCACCTTGTTGCCAAGGAAGGAGCCGCCGATGCCGAGGGAGACCACCACGTCCACATTGTCCTTCACATGGTCCTGGAGCTTCTGGAGCTTCGCAAGAGACGCAGGGGAGTTGAGATGCCTCTCCTCCACATAGGGGAGCTGGGAGAAAAGCACCTTCTCCGGCTCCCCGTCCTTCGAGAGATGGGCCCGGATGAAGCCCTTCTCCCGCATGACCTTCATGGCCTCGTGGGCCGCCTTCAGGTCACCCTCGAGAGCCTTCAGGTCAGCCTCCGTGACCTTGCCCTCGCCGTAGAGATTGTCGTAGTCGAATGTAAAACCAGATTTCAGCTTAAGACTCATTTGAATTCATACACTCCTTTTGGGTAAAGCAGGAAATATCAAATGTCCCCGCTTCCGTAAATCCCTTGGAAAAACGGGGACACTCTATACAAAATTAGATGTTAGCCGCGGATGATGGCCAGGAGCTCCTTCGTCTTCTCGTCACAGAGTGCCTTGTCCTGGCGGGTCTCCACATTGAGGCGGATGACCGGCTCCGTGTTGGACTTCCGGAGGTTGAAGCGCCAGTTGTCAAACTCGATGGACACGCCGTCCACCTTCGTCACCTTGCCGCCGAGGCCCTCGGGGCCATACTTCTTCTCGATAGCGTCCATGACGGCCTGGGCATCGGCGACCTTGCTGTTGATCTCGCCGGAGATGGGATAGCGGTTCATGCGCTCCTGCATGAGCTCCGAGAGGGTCTTGCCGCCTGCCTGGGACATGAGCTCCAGCACGAGAAGCCAGGGAATCATGCCGCTGTCGCAGTAGGAGAAGTCACGGAAATAGTGATGGGCGCTCATCTCGCCGCCATAGATGGCGTTGACGGCACGCATCTTGTCCTTGATGAAGGCATGCCCGCTCTTGCACATGACGGCCTCGCCGCCCAGTTCCTCGCAGATTTCGATGGTGTTCCAGATGAGGCGCGGGTCGTAGATGATTTTCGCGCCCTTGTTCTTCTGGAGGAAGGCATGGGCGAGGAAGCCCACCATGTAGTAGCCCTCGATGAATCCGCCCTTCTCGTCAAAGAGGAAGCAGCGGTCGAAGTCGCCATCCCAGGCGACGCCCACATCGGCGTGCTGCTCCCGGACAACCTTTGCCGTGGCCTCCCGGTTCTCCTGGAGGATGGGGTTCGGCACACCATTGGGGAAGTTTCCGTCCGGCTCATTGTACACCTTGATGATTTCAAAGGGCAGGTGCTTCGCCAGCTCGTTGATGATGGGGCCGGCGGAACCGTTTCCGGTATTGGCCACCACCTTGAAGGGCTTGAGCTTTTCCACGTCCACGTAGGTCAGGATATGCTCCACATAGTCCTTGAGCACGTCCTTCTTCTCCACCTTGCCCGTGGCCGCCCCCGTGGGCTTGAAATCCCCTTCCATGACAGCCTTCTCCAGGTCCTTCAGGCCGGTATCACTGGAGATGGGGCGAGACTCCTTGCGGACGAACTTCATGCCGTTGTAGGCCTTCGGATTGTGGCTGGCGGTAATCATGATGCCGCCGTCCAGCTTGTAGTGGGCGGTGGTGAAGTAGATCATCTCCGTGCCACACTGGCCGATGTCCACCACGTCGCAACCGGCCTCCGTGAGGCCTTTCACCAGGGCATCGCGGATGGCCGGGCCCGAGAGACGGATATCGTGGCCCACCGCCACCTTCTTCGCGGAGAAGAGCTCGGGGAAGGAGCGGCCAATGCGGTATGCCAGTTCCTCGTTCACATCCTCCGGGTACACGCCGCGAATGTCATAGGCACCGAAGCCTTTGTTGCTTACCTTCATGCAAAACACCCTTTCCAAACAAGACAAATACGCAAGGGGAGAGGCGCTTGCCCCTCCGCACATCATTGCCCTCCGACAGGATTTCTGCCGTATTGGCATGTGGGATATCTTCTATCCTTTTTTATTCGTCACGGTTGCCGCCATTTCCTTTTTCTCCGGGGGAAAATTTCGGCAGAAAGGCAATTCATTCCTCCTGCCGCAGCCGTCGGCGGGTCCAGCCGTAGGCAAGGGCCAGCGGCACACAGGAGCCCAGCCAGGCCATGGGGTTTGCCAGACACGCCCCCAGGTACCCCAGCCAGCTGCAGAGGAATATAGCGGCCCCGGAGCGCATGAGGAGCTCCATGACCCCCGCCACCGTAGGCACCACGCTCTGCCCCAGGCCCTGGAGGGTGTAGCGGAAAATGAAGAGGAAGGAGAGAATCCAGTAGCAGACGCCGTTCACGATGAGGTAGGTGTGGCCGTATTCGATGACCTCCGGGTGGCCCTCCCCCACGAAGAGGCGCAGCATAGCGGGGCCGAAGGCGATGAGGAGTGCTCCCGCCGCCAGGCTGAAGGAAACGCTCATATAGCAGCACTTCCGCACCCCCTCCCGGATGCGGTGGAGCTTCCGCGCCCCGTAGTTCTGGGCCGTATAGGCCGCCATGGCGATGCCGAAGGACATCATGGGCATCATGGCGATGGACTCTATTTTCTGGGACGCTGCATAGGAGGCCACCGCCGTGGGGCCAAGGCCGTTCAGGGCAATCTGCAATATGACGGCGCCGATGGCGATGATGGAGCCCTGAAAGCCCATGGGAAGGCCAAGGCGCAGGTGCTCCCAATAAATGCGAAGTGGAATGTGAAAATCCCGGAGGCCGATCTCAAGCTGGGACACGCAGCGACGGATGTAGAAAAAGCAGCAGGCATTGGCACATAGCTGGGCCGCGATGGTGGCCAGTGCCGCCCCCGGGATGCCCCATTCCAGCACCAGGATGGCAATGGGCTCAAAGAGGATGTTGAGCCCGAGGCCGATGGCCTGGAGCACGAGGGGTCCCTTGCTGTCCCCGAGAGCCCGGATAAGATTCGCCCCTGTCTGGATGAAGACGAAGGCAGCAATGCCCCCATAGACGAGGGAGATGAAGGAATAGGCCCCCTCAAGAATCTCCGGGGGCGTTTCCATGAGGATGAGAAGCTGGCGGCAGGAGAGGACGCCGAGGGCCGTCAGCACCACCGAGGCGAGGAGTGCCAGCACCGCGCAGGTGGCTCCGCTCTGGCGTACCCCCGCCATATCCCCGGCGCCGAACCGCTGGCCCGTATAGATGGAGATGCCGCTGGTGAAGCCGATGATGAAGCCCAGCATGAGGAACATGAGGGCACCCGTGCAGCCCACAGCTGCCAGAGCCTCCACCCCCAGGAACCGCCCCACGATGAGAGTGTCCACGAAGGCGAAGAGCTGCTGCATGATATTGCCCGCCAGAAGCGGTAGCGTGAAGAAGAAGATGAGCCGCGCCGGGCTCCCTTCCGTCATATTCTTGACCATAAGCTCACTCTAAATAACGGGTTACAAGGGTCCTGAGGGACTCCTGCAATACAATGGCATTTTGCAGCAGCGCATCGGCGCTGGGCCGCAGCTTCGTATAGTGGAAGGCGGGGTGCCGGGGCACCTGGTAGTCCGTGGGATACGGCGTCACGTCAATCCCCTGCTTTTCGAAGTTCAGCACGGAGCGCTTCATGTGAAAGGCGCTGGTGACGAGGATGGGATGGCTTAGCCCCCTCTCCCGGAGAATCTCCGCCGAGAAGCGGGCATTCTGGCTCGTGTTGATGCTCCGCGTCTCCACGAGAATCTTCTTCTCCGGGATGCCGAGGCTCATGAGAACCCGCTTTGCGATCTTCGCCTCCTCCCCCGTGTCGCCGTAGACCTGGCCCCCGGAGAGGAGCACCGGCACGCCGAGCTTCCGCTGGAGCCTAGCCGTGGCGAGAAGCCGGTTTGCCGGGCTCGCGCAGAGGGTCCCCGCCCCGTCCACATCCGGCGTATCGGGAAAGGCCCCGCCCCCCAGCATGATGATGACATCGCCCTGAGGCTCCGCCGGCGGGTCGTAGGCGGCCTCCAGGCTCCCCAGGGTGAGCTCTGCCACGAGGCTCGTGGAAAAAAGATAGAGCGCGAGCGTCAGCCCCGCCAGCACCTTTGCCGCCCGCTTCTCCCCCCGCCTGTTCCAGAGATACCAGGCGAGGGCGAAGAACGCCACATAGAAGATGCCCGGTGGCAGCACCCAGCTGGCACCAAATTTCAGAAGATATACCATATGTCTCCCCCTCATTTTGGCCCATTCCAAAAAAAGGATTCCCGTAAGAAATATCGAATATTACAAAATATAGCCGCAACCATTGCGGCAAGCAAGGTGTATTCTATCAGACTTCCACGAAAAAGAAAAGGAGAATCATCATGGCAGTACTCGAACCCGAAGTCATCCAAGCAGAGAAAAAGGCCGGCGGCAACGGCACCATCACCATCGTAAAGCTCCTGGCACCGCCGGAGCTTGCCGGCAAGTGCGACATGTACGCAAAGGTCATCCTCCCGCCCACCACCTCCATCGGCGACCACGTCCACAAAGGGAATACGGAGACGTATCACATCCTCTCGGGCCGCGCCCTCTACAACGACAACGGGAAGAAGGTGGAGATAGGCCCCGGCGTCACCACCTTCTGCCCCGACGGCGAAACGCACGGCATCGCCAACGCCTCCAAGACGGATAACCTCGTCTTTATGGCACTTATCATCAAGAACGACTGAAATCCATAAATCAGGCACAAAACTACACGCACAATGTCCACTTCGTGGACATTGTGCGCCTCCCTTACAAGAGAACAGCCAATCATCTGCGCACACAGGGCTTGATTCTTGGGTTCTCGTAGTAAATAAAAAACGGGCAAAAGCCCGTTTTTTATTTACAGCATGACGATTTCGTAGAAGCGATTATCGGTGCCCAGGTCGTGAAGGGAGGCGAGGAGCGCCTCGCCGAAGCCCTCCGTGTGGTTCATCTGGATTGCCAGGTACCGGATGGCGTCCAGCACCGCCTGCTGGCTCGGCGTGGGCTCCTCTCCGTAGGCCTCCTCTGTCTCGGGGGACACCAGCACCCGTACATCCGTCAGGACGAGGAGCTTCATGAGCTTGGCGAGGAGCACCAGGGCCTCATAGCCCGCCATGGAGTCCTGCCCCTCCCGGCTGAGATAGGGCCCCGCCCAGAGCTCCTGCACCAGGAAATTCTCCAGGATATGGGTGCCCGTCCCCAGCACATTTTCCTCGTAGGCGACGCGCCGCTCCCGGAAGGAACGAAGCATCTCCTCCCCCGTCCCATCGCCGAAGATGGCGTGAATCTGGGTCACATACATGCGGGTCAGGGGATGCTTGTCCTCCCGTACCCTGGCTAGATACGGCAGGAGCTGGGCGAAGAAGGTGAGCGATGCCTCCTCGTCAAAGGGAAACTTGGCCCGGACCTCCCCCGCCTTCAGGATTGCCTGGGAGGCCAGCCGGACAATCTGGGACTCTCGTTCCTCGAGCTCCCAGAGATCCAGCTCCCGGGAGATGTCGCTCAGGAAGAGGCCGAGGGCCACAATCCGGTCATCGAGGGATAGGCTCCGCTCCTGCAGGATGAATACGCAGGCATTCCTAAGAAGAGGGAAGGTCTCCCGAAGCTCCGGGGCCATCTCCACTCTCTGATAGTAATGGGGCCTATCCAGCGGCTCCAGGCACTGCCGAAAGGTCATGGGCTCCTTCGGGAGAAGGGCAAGCCGCTCGGCCACGGGGCAGGTCATGCACAGGGTCCGCTCCGCGCACTCCCCCGCCAGTAGCGTCCGGCGAGGATACTCGGCACACACATCGGAAAGCGCCACAGCGCCGAAGCGCTTCTGCAGGGAGCAGAGCCCGTCCTTCTGGAGGAAGAGGCAGCTTCCCTCCTTCTGACGTATCACCCAGGCACCGGAGGCGGACTCCCGCACGATGGCCGCCCGGAGCTCCTCCCCCAGGGCGCCGCCAGCATTCCGGTACCGGGAGAGGGTGTCCTCATCCACGACGGCTCCCCAGAACCTGCAGCAAAGGGAGCCGCAGGCCTCCCCGTCGCAGGAAAAGCCTGCCACATAGGAGGGCTCCAGGACCACCCGGTCTACATCCCGCTTCTCCCCAAACAGCACGCCTACTCCTCCTTGTCACTCATGCGTTGCGCTCGATGCACCCCGCCCCATAATACTTCTCCACGAAGTTCTGCACCGGCATGGGCCGGTCGAAATAGAAGCCCTGGAAGGCATCCGTTCCCAGCTTCGTCAGGAGCTTCACCTGCTCCTCGTGCTCCACGCCCTCGGTGATGGTGATCATGCCCAGGGTCTTTGCCATGTCGATGACGGACTTCAGTATGAGGGCGCCCCGCTCATCCTCCTTCGAGGGCATCAAGAAGCCCAAATCCAGCTTCAGGATATCCGCGTGAATGTCCTTCAGCATGGCCAGCGACGAATAGCCGCTGCCGAAGTCGTCGATTTCCACTACGAAGCCCCTTTCCCGGAACTTGTCGATGAGGGTATTGTACTGGACCCGGTCCGACATGAGGGCCGTCTCCGTGATTTCCAGGTGGAGCTTCGCGGGATCTATGCCCAGCTTCTCCACATAGGTGGTGATGGTCTGGTAGATGTCGATGTAGAAGGTATCCCGCGCCGAGATATTCACCGAGAGCGGCAGCTCCGCCATAGGGGTGTTCTTCCAGGCGGAGATGAGGGACGCCGCCGCCCCCCACATGTAGGCATCCAGCTGATAGATGAGGCCGGCATTCTCGAGAAGGGGGATGAACTGGCCCGGCATGAGGAGGCCCCGGGTCGGATGATTCCACCGGACGAGGGCTTCTGCCCCGCAGAGCGTACTGTCCCTCGCGATTTGGGGCTGGAGGTACACCTCGAACTCATGATTCTCCAGGGCACTGGCGAAGGAGCTCAAAATCTCCGAGTCGTGGAGTGCCTTCTTCAGAAGCGTATCCTTGTAGACGGCTATCTGGTTGACCCGCACGTTCTGGATGGTCTCAATGGCGAGATTTGCCCGGTCGCACATGAGGGAGACCGGTAGGCTCACGTCCACGATTTCATAGACGCCCAGGTGGACGCAGAGCTTGAAGGAGGAGTTGTCGAAGCGGGTGGTAATCTCCGTGACCCGCTCCATGATCTCATTGGGCTGGAAGGCATCCCGGGGCATGAAGAGGACGAACTTATCCCCGTGGAGGCGTCCGGCCACTCCCTTGCTGCCCGCCAGCTCCCGATAGAGGCCCCCCAGGAGCATGAGGATCTCATCGCCCTTTTCCTTGCCGAAGAGGCTGTTGACGAACTTGAAATCCTTGATATTCGACGCGATGAGCACGTACTCTGGATGGACGGCGCAGCGAAGCACCTCCCCCACCGTCTGGAAGAACCGCTCCCGAGGCATGAGCTCCGTCAAAGGATCCAAGAAGCTCTCCTCCTCCAGGGGAAGCCCCGTCCTCAGCGGCATGGAGTCGTCGTAGATTTCGTAGAAATAGCCGGAAAAGCGTCCCTCGCCGTCAAAGAGCTTGTGGTAGCCCACGTCGCAGAGCCGCGTCCTCTTGCCCAGGTTGCACTCCTGCTTCCACTCGGCATCGGAGAGCAGTGCGATATCGCCGCTTTCCTCCATGCGGGAGTCATCCACCCAGGTCCGGAAGAACTCCTTCAAGAGGGCCAGCTCTCCCTGGGGGACCTGGAAGAGCTGGAAGACCTCCGGATTGGCATAGACGCACTCATCCTCGATATTGAAGCAGACGACACCCCGGCGCACGTCCCCCATCTTCGCCACCAGGAGCTGGATGAGCTCCCGGTCCCGCATGACCCGCATCTCCTCGCTGCGCACATTGCTGGAGACCATCTCCATGACGCAGGAATAGACGGATCCATCCGCCTGCTCCACATCGACAGGCGCGGAGAGGATATGGCAGATCCTCCCCTCCCGGACCTCATCCTTTTCCATGTTGTGGGCCGCTGCCATGGCGCAGGAGCTGGAGCAGTGGCGGCAGCGGGTCTGCTTGCCCCAAAAGCCGTAGCAGGAAGCCGCCTCATGCACCATGCCATCCTCGCCGCACTGAAGCACCACGCACTTCGCGGGATTTACGATGCGCGCTATATCATAGATGAGGGACAGCCGATTCAGCATCCCACTGATTTCCTCGATACGAAATCTCGCCATTTCTTTCATCCTTCCGCAATCCGAGCTTCCCCAGCCCCAACGCACGCCTCCGTGCCTGCATGGAAATCCAACGCCTGGGGGGACACATTTACCATTTTATCTATTATATCACACTCTTTCAAATATGCCACAACTCCCAAAAATCTTTTTGAGGAAATTTCCCTTGCCCAATAAAAAGCCCCTGCCGCCCAGGTGGTTCCTGGACAGCAGGGGTTTTGCGTGGCGGTGCCGCTTATTCTCTTTCCTATAGGGGAGCTGTGGTCTTCCGCAGTACGAGGGTGTTCTCGAGCTCCACATCCTGGACGGATTCGCCCTGGATGGACTGGCAGAGGACGTGGGCGGCGGCGAGGCCGAGCTTTTTCATGTTTTGGTCCACCGTGGTGAGCGGCGGGTCGATGAGGCGGGAGAGGAGGACGTTGTCAAAGCCCACGATGGAGATGTCCTCTGGGACGGAGAGGCCCGCCCCCGAGGCTGCCCGGAGGGCGCCGGAGGCCATGAGGTCGTTGCAGCAGAGGATGGCCGTGGGGGCCTCCCGCCGGAGCTCCTCCGCCATGGTCTTCTCTGCGGCCTGGACGGTCTCCACGCTGTTGCCCTCGCCGATGTTGACAATGCGCTGCGTAAGCTCGTATTCCTCGCAGAAGGCCCGGTAGGCCTCCTCCTTCACGGTGTAGGAGTCGGAGTGCTCGCCGCAGAGGAAGAGGATCTGCCGATGGCCCCCCTCGTAGAGGTGGCGAAGGGCCTTTCTCGTACCGCCGGCCTCGTCGTTTGCCACGTAGGAGACGCCGGGGACCCGATGGTAGCCGTTGATGAAGACGAGGGGGAGGCGACGGGCGATGCTACTGTAGAAGTTCTCGTCGATGTCCTTCGTATTGGGGCTGATGATGATGAGGCCCGCGATATTCCGAGTGACGAGCTGGCGCACGCAGTCCATTTCCTGCATGGGATCATTCTGGGCGCAGTTGAGGAGGAGCGAGAGGCCGGCACTCCGGACGCCCTCCTCGATGCCACCGATGACCTCGGCGAAGAACATGTTGTAGAGGCCGGGGACGACGACGCCGATGGCGGAGGATCGCCTGGTATTGAGTTCCCTGGCCTGGACGTTTGGCACGTAGTGGAGCTGTCGGATGGCTTCCTCGACCCGGGCGCGGGTGGCGGGCCGGACGGGGTAGTTTCCGTTGACGACGCGGGAGACGGTGGCGACAGATACGCCAGCAGCCTCCGCCACGTCAACGACGGTTGCGTTTTTCTTTTCTTCCATAATGCTAAAAGAATACCATGTCAAACGTCCTAAGTCAATCTTAACTTCTGTTGTTCGTCACGTTATTTCGCTCCGCAGGAAGCAACAAATCGGTCAAAGGCGGCGAGCCCGGCCTCATCGCGCTTGAAGACGCCAGCGTGCTCGAGAACCTTCGAAAAGACCTGGCCGATTTCATCCCGGAGGATGGCCTGGACCGTGTCTTCTGCCACCTTGCCGTATTTCTTGTGGAGCATGTCATACCAGTCGGCGTGGGCGGCGATTTTTTCGGTTTCGCGGATGGATGCGTCGCCTCGGGTAAGGGCCTCTCCCACGAGACGCATTTCTTCCTTCAGTCGGCCAGGGAGGACGGCGAGGCCCATGACCTCGATGAGGCCGATGTTTTCCTTCTTGATGTGGTGCACCTCTGCGTGGGGGTGGAAGATGCCAAGGGGATGCTCGGCGCTAGTGCGGTTGTTCCGGAGGACGAGATCTAGCTCGTATTTGCTTCCCCGGCGACGGGCGATGGGGGTGATGGTGTTGTGGGGCGTATGGTCTGTCTCCGCGAGCACCCCCACGCTCTCATCGCTGTAGGTGCGCCATTTCCCGAGGATTTTCGTGGCGAGGGGCACCAGCTCCTCCCAGTCCTCTCCGGAAAGCCGGAGTGCGGACATGGGCCACTTGACCCGGCCGGCGGTCACACCCGCGAAGCCCTCGAAGTTGTAGGTCTTTTCCACCGGGGCCTTTGCCATGGCGAACTCGTACCGACCCCCCTGGTAGTGGTCGTGGGAAAGGATGGATCCCCCCACGATGGGAAGATCCGCATTCGACCCCAAAAAGTAATGGGGGAAGATGGTGACGAAGTCGAGAAGGTTCTCGAAGCTCCTCCGGGTCACCTGCATGGGGACGTGCTTCCTGTTCAGCACGATGCAGTGTTCGTTGTAGTAGGTGTAGGGCGAATACTGGAGGAACCACCGATGGCCGGAGAGGCGCACGGGGATGAGACGATGGGTCTCGCGAGCCGGGTGGTGGGCATTTCCCGCGAAGCCCTCGTTCTCCCGACAGAGAAGGCACTTGGGGTAGCCGGAGCTGGGGGCACTCTTGGCCTTGGCGATGTCCCGGGGGTCCTTCTCTGGCTTGGAGAGGTTGATGGTGATATCGAGATCGCCATACTCCGTCCTCGTCTGCCACACGATATTTTTCGCGATGCGGTCGCTGCGGATGTAGTTGGAGGCGATGCTCAGCTTGTAGAACCGGTCCGTGGCCGCCTTCGGGGCCCGGGCGTAGTCGTTCTGGAAGCGGCGCACCACCTCCAAGGGCCGGGGCATGACCGCATCCATGAGGCGGGTGTCGAAGAGATCCCGCTCGTTCTGCGTGTCCTCGATGATTCCCTTTTCTGCCGCGAAGGACAGGATGTTCTCGAGGATAGGCGCTGGGGACGTGAGCTGCTCATCCACTTCCTCGGGCACATACTCTGCCACGCCCAGCATATCGATGAGGCGGTTCGCGGCGTAGTAGGTGTCGTCCTCGCTGATGAGCTCTTGGGCCCGAGCAAAGCCCAGGAGCCTGTTTATCTCATGCCGGATATCCATATCAATCACCATATCCCGTCGGATGCTTCTTCGCAAAGGCCCAGGCAGTGCCAATGACCTCCTCCACATCCGTGAACTTCGGCTGCCACCCGAGGATTTTCTTTGCCTTGTCGCTGGAGGCGATGAGCTGGGCCGGGTCGCCGGCGCGGCGAGCGCCCTTCGTCACGGCGATTTTCTCCCCCGTGGCCTTCTCGGCGGCCTGTATCATCTCGTTGACGGAAAAGCCCTTGCCATTGCCGAGGTTGAAGATATTGCTCTCGCCGCCCTTCCGGAGGTAGTCGATGGCGAGAAGATGGGCATCTGCCAGATCCAGCACGTGGATGTAGTCCCGGAGGCAGGTGCCGTCCGGCGTCGGGTAGTCCGTGCCGAAGACCGTGATGCTCTCCCGGCGGCCCTGGGGCACCTGGAGGATGAGGGGGATGAGGTGGGTCTCCGGATTGTGATCCTCGCCGAGGGTTCCGTCCGGCAGGGCGCCCGCCGCATTGAAATAGCGGAGCGACACATAGCGGATGCCATTGGCCCGGCTCACCCACTTCATCATCTTCTCCATCATGCGCTTCGACTCGCCGTAGGGATTCGTCGGGTCCGTCTCGTCGTCCTCCTGGATGGGGATGCGCTTCGGCTCGCCGTAGACGGCCGCCGTGGAGGAAAAGACAATCTTATCCACGCCGTTCCGTACCATGGACTCCAGGAGAATCTGCATGCCGTAGACGTTGTTGTTGAAATACTTCAGCGGCTTCTCCACGCTCTCCCCCACCAGGGAGTTGGCCGCAAAGTGGACGACGGCGTCAATCTTGTTCTCCGTAAAAATCTTATCGAGGGCCGCACCATCCCGGATATCCGCCTCGTAGAACCGGGCCTTCGGATGGATTGCCGACCGATGCCCCGTCTGGAGGTTGTCCACAATGACGACGTCTTCGCCCTTTTCGATAAACTGATGCACGGCATGGGAGCCAATATAGCCCGCCCCACCGCAAACAAGGATTGCCATGGTTTTGCTTCCTTTCGCGTTAAAGTTCTATTCTGCGTGTGCCGTCGGAGATGCCGGCTACTACGAAGCTGGGGGCGTAGCCGATTTTCTTCGTGTACTCCGCCTCCACCTGCTGCTTGAAGCCCTCAATCGCCTCATTCTTCACGAGGCTCACCGTGGAGCCGCCGAAGCCGGCGCCGGTCATGCGGGAGCCTATGACCCCCTCCACGCCCCAGGCGATTTCCGCCAGGGTGTCAAGCTCCACTCCCGTCACCTCATAGTCATCCCGGAGGGAATAGTGGGACGCATTCATAAGCCGGCCAAAGGCTGCCACGTCATTCGCCTCCAGTGCCTTCACCGCCTCCAGCGTCCGGGTATTCTCGAACACCGCATGGCGTGCCCGGTGGCGCTCCAGCACCTCCGTCACATGGCCCGCCAGCTGCTCGAACTCCTCATTCGAGAGCTCGCCAAGGGCACCAAGCTCCGGGCGGATTTCCTTCAGCTCGTTCAGTGCGTGCTCGCACTGGGCCCGGCGCACATTGTAGGCGCTCGATGCCAGGCTGTGGGGCTTGTTTGTATTCGTGATGACGATGGACGTTCCCGTAAGGACTAGCTTGCTGTAGCGATACTCCAGCGTATTGCAGTCGAGAAGGATGGCATGATCCTTCTTCCCCATGCCCACGGCGAACTGATCCATGATGCCGCAGTTGACCCCCACGAACTGGTTCTCCGCCCGCTGGGAGAGCTTCACCATCTCCACCATGTCGAGATCAAGGCCGAAGGCCTCGTTGAGAATCACGGACATGAGCACCTCGATGGAAGCCGAAGACGAAAGCCCCGCCCCCGCCGGCAGCGTGCCGTACACGAGGATGTCAAAGCCGTGGCTCGCTCTGTGGCCTGCCTTCTCAAAGACATCGACGACACCCATGGGGTAGTTCGCCCAGTCCTTCGCCGGATCCTTCCTGAGCCCCGTCATGGGGAACTCCACCACCCCCGCCTTCGGCAGGTTCATGGAGTACATCCGCGTCACATTGTCCTCCCGGTCCGCCACCAGGGCGTACGTCCCCAGGGTAATGGCGCAGGGAAACACATGCCCCCCGTTGTAGTCCGTATGCTCCCCGATGAGATTGACGCGCCCCGGCGAAAAATACGCCCGCGCAGGCTCTTTGCCAAAGGTCTTTTCAAAGACAGAGCGCATCTCCTGTATGATTTCCATAAGTTTCACCGAAACCCTTCTATACCATGAAAAATTCTTATTCTAAGGTTAGTCCACGCGCAGTATGGAACGTACCTGTCTTCACTTGCGGCGAAGCACCCAGAGATATGCGGCGAAGTCGGTGTCGATCTTTTCGGGCTCGATGCCGCTCTGCATGAGCTCGTCCCCGTAGAACGCGCACCCCTTGAGGCTCGTGCCCTTGTTGCCTGCCCCGTCGTGGGACAGCCCCTTTGCCGGGTAATACTCCGCCACCTCGTACTCCGCGTCCGCCGCAAGCCCCACCGGGAAGAACCGGCGAAGCTCCGTCTTCGGCGTTGCCAGCGTCTTGAAGTACAGGAGGACAACCTCCCGCCCATCCGCGCTCACGAACTCCCAGGCCGTCTCATTGCCCGAGCCTTCGAAGGGCGAAACCAGTCGGTGGAAGGTGCCCAACTGCATGGTCTTCCGGAGCCTCTTGTAGAGGGCGATATGCGCCCTTACCTCCGCCTGCTCCTCCTCTGTAAACCTCGTGATATCCAACTCGTAGCCATAGCAGCCCATCATGGCGCAAAACGCCCTCGTCTGCATGGGCGTCACCCGGCCCACCTGATGGTTTGGCACCACGGAGACGTGGGCTCCCATGGTGATGGGCGGGAACACCATGCTGGTGCCCGTCTGGATCTTCAGCCGCTCGATAGCGTCCGTATCGTCGCTGGTCCAGGTCTGGGGCATATAGTGGAGGATGCCAAGATCAAAGCGGCCACCGCCGCCGGAGCAACTCTCAAAGAGCACCTCCGGGTGGCGGCTCGTGAGCCTTTCTAGCACATCGTAGAGGCCATAGTAGAAGCGGGTCTTGACCTCTCCCTGCCGCTCTGGCGGCAGGGCCGCCGAGAAGGCATCCGTCAGATGGCGGTTGAAGTCCCACTTCACATAGTCCACACCGGATTCCGTGAGCACCTTCGACACGGACTCCACGATGTAGTCGCAGACCTCCCGGCGCGAGAGGTCCAGCACCAGCTGGTTCCGGCCGAAGGTCATGGGATAATGGGGTGACCGCAGCGCCCAGTCGGGATGGGCCCTATAGAGGTCAGACTCGGTGCTCACCATCTCCGGCTCGAACCAAAGGCCGAACTTCAGCCCCCGCCTATGGGCGCTCTCGGCTACGGCCTTCAGGCCTCCCGCCAGCTTCGACTCATTGCAAACCCAGTCGCCGAGGGAGGAATTGTCGTCGTTTCGCTTGCCGAACCAGCCATCGTCCAGCACCATCAGCTCGATTCCCAGGTTCTTGGCGCACTCGGCGAGATGGTCGAGCTTTTCCGCGTCAAAGTCAAAGTAGGTGGCCTCCCAGTTGTTCACGAGAATGGGCCGGCCCCTGTCCCGCCAGGATCCCCGGAGGATGTGGTGGCGCACGACGGTGTGGAAGGCCTGGCTCATGCCGTCAAACCCCTCGCTGCTGTAGGCGAGGAGCGCCTCCGGCGTCTGGAAGGTCTCTCCCGGTGCCAGGTGCCACCGAAAGCCCTCGGGATTGATGCCCCCCACCAGGCGCAGGGTGCCGAACTGCTCCGCCTCCGTCCGGAAGGCGAATTCCCCGCTCCAGACAAGGGAAAAGCCGAAGACCTCCCCCTGTCGCTCATCCGCCGTCTTTCGCGCCAGAGCGAAGAAAGGGGAGGCCTGATGGGAGCTAGCTCCCCGGCGACTCTCCACGGAATAGACCCCGTGGGTCACCGGCATGCGCTCCACATTGCGCTCCGACGCATGGCCGCCGAAGAGGGCCACATGGTCGTAGTCCTGCTCCGGGAAGTCCAAGGCAAAGCTTGCCGCCCCCGTGAGATCCAGTGGCTCCTTTCCCGTATTTTCCAGCCGCACGCTGCGGGCGAGGATTGCGCTGTCGGCAAAGACCGAGTAGGAAAGCTCTGCTGCCAGCACCCCTGCCGTATCCTCCAGACGGATGACGAGGGTCTCCGCCTCCGTCTCCTCTGCGAGGGCCGAGGGCAGGCCCAAAAGGCGCGGCTTTCCCTTCTCGATGCGATGGGTGGCATAGCGAAGCTCCGTGGAGGTGGTGCCGTCTGAAAGGCGCACACTGTAGGCGGGAATGCGGTAGTCCACATGGCCTGCCGCTGGGTACTCCTGGGGCAGCACATCCAGGGAGAAGGTGCGCTCCCCCCGCTCCGCCTCCGGCTGAGGGGAGAAGGCCCGATCCAGGGCCTGTAGGGGCCGGCTGTCCCGGAAGGCCCTGAGGGGCTTTCCCCAGTAGCGATGGAGAAGATATTTCCCCTTTGCGATTTGCAGCACATAGCTGTAGCGGTCGTTCTTCAGGTGGAAGATGCCCGTTTCCTTGTCGAATGTAATCATATCAGATACCCCTTATGCAGAAGGTAAAGGTCTTCGTTTCGTTCTTTGCCCGGTACTCGGGAAGCACCTGGCTACCCCAGGAGTCATCGCCTCCCACCCCCGACTGTCCGGCAGAGGCCCGAAGATACGTGTGGTGGATGGGCGGCAGCTCGTAGGCATGGCGCGCCGTCTCCAGCTCATGGGCGCTATGGGGAAGCGCCGAGGCCTCAAAGGATACATCGCCGAAGATCCGGACACCCCGGCCCCGATGATCCGTGACCTCCAGCCAGCGGACGCCCGTGTGGTTGCCACACTCCTGGGGCAGGAGATAGGGGGTGAGCTCCTTCGTCGTCTCCGTCTCGTAGAGACCCAGGCGGGCCCCCTCCTGCCGATCTGCATAGCACTCCTGGGGCCCGTAGCCATAGAAGCGGATATGGGAGTAGTCGGCGGGGATGGTGAAGACAACCGCGAAGTCCGGCAGCTCCTCCGGGAGCCCAGCGACCTTTTCATAGCCCAGGGTCACGGATAGGACTCCGTCCGCTGCCACCTCATAGGTCACGGTGCAGGAGGAAAGGGGGTTCGTCGCCAGCTCGTAGGTGAAGCGAAGGGCAAAGGACTCGGCCCTCTGCTCGCACCGGCCCAGCTCGCCGTAATATCGGCATTCCTGCCAGGCCTCGCCGACCCGCACTTCCTTCTTCACGCAGCGGCGGTAGAGGCTCGCCAGCTTCCACTGGGCAAGCTGGAAATCCCGGCGGGCGCCGTAGTCGTTGTCCACGGGGGCCCGCCAGAAGCTGGGGGCCGGCATGGCATCGAGCAGTTCCACCCCGTCCACCCGGAAGGAGGTGAGGTTCCCCTGGGCGCTGGAGAAGAGGTAGGAAAAACCTGTGCCGTGGATGCCGATGGTGTTGTCCCCCTGGACAATGTGAAGGGGCACGGCCGTCTCAAGGGGCATGGCCACCGACCGATGGGAAAGGGTGCTGGGCCCCGTGAGCTCCGTGGCCTCCACCGCATCCTCTGCGGGAAGCTCCACCTCCTCCACCTGCCAGACCCCCTGGCCGAAGGCCACAGCGTGGCCGGCCCTCGCCCAGAGAGTGTCCGTGCGGAGAAGGAACTCTGCCGTCACCGCCTCCTCCCCGGCATCCGTCACCGGGAGATTCTCAAGGGAGACCGTGCCGGTCTCTCCAGGGGCGATGTGCCCCATGGGGAGCTCGCCCCGCCAGATTTCCGTGCCATCCAAGGCGATGGTGACGCGGAGCGCATACTCCTCCGCCTCCGTGAAGAGGCTGCGGTTCTCGATGGTGATTTCCTCCGGCGAGACCTGAAGCACGAAGTTCTGGTAGCAATACTTGACCTCCTGGAGCTTCGGCGTGGGGGTCCTGTCGGCGAAGACGATGCCATTTCCGCTGAAGTTGTAGTCCGTGGGCCGGTCGCCGAAATCGCCGCCGTAGGCCAGGTACTCCTCCCCATAGCGGTTCTTTGTGCGGATGGCCTGATCCACGAAGTCCCAGATAAAGCCCCCCTGATAGCGGGGATTCCGATAGGCCAGCTC
Organism: uncultured Mitsuokella sp.; assembly: GCA_945873115.1. Taxonomy (GTDB): domain Bacteria; phylum Bacillota; class Negativicutes; order Selenomonadales; family Selenomonadaceae; genus AWVT01. The sequence goes on along the minus strand of CAMCBT010000006.1, from coordinate 40,208 downwards.
CGTGTAGTGGGAGAGGTCGCCGTTGGAGTTGCCCATGGAATGGGCATACTCGCAGCAGATAAAGGGCTTCTCGGGATTTTCCGCCAGAAACTTCTCGATATTCTTCGCAGATGTATACATCTGGCTCTCCACATCGCTGGTGGCGGGATAGCGCCGATCCCAGAAGATACTCTCGTAGTGGACGAGGCGGCTGCCGTCCGCCTGGCGGAAATAGTCGCTCATGGCGGCAAGCGTCGAGCCGCCGTAGGACTCGTTGCCGCAGCTCCAGAAGAGAATGGAGGCGTGGTTCTTGTCCCTCTCCAGCATGGATTTCGCCCGGTCGAGAACAGCGTCCTTCCACTCGGCCCGGTCATTTGGCAAGGAGTATTCATCGGGAAGCGCCGCCCCGTCCCGCATCCAGGAGCCATGGGTCTCGAGATTCGTCTCATCGATGACGTAGAGGCCGTAGCGGTCGCAGAGGCGGTAGACCTCCGTGGCGTTCGGGTAGTGGGAGCAGCGCAGGGCGTTGATGTTATTCTGCTTCATGAGGCGGATGTCCGCCTCGATTTTGCTTTGGTCCAGGGCCCTGCCCCGGTCGCAGTCGAACTCGTGACGGTTCACGCCCTTGAATACGACTCGCTTGCCATTTACCTTGACGAGACCGTCCTCCAAAGCGATGGATCGGAAGCCCGCCTGCTCGCTGACCACCTCCCGGAGAACGCCCGCCTCGTCATAGATGAAAAGGACAATGCGATAGAGATTCGGCTTCTCCGCACTCCAGAGGGAGGCATTCGTCACCTCTGCCCCGAAGGAGAAGCTTTCCTTTACTCCCTCCTGCTCCTGCACCAGCACGAGATCCCCCGAGGGCCCGTAGAGGACGAGCTTCAGGCGGCGCTTTGCTGCCAATCCGAAGCAGGCGGCGAGCTCCAGCTCCCCATCCCGATAGCCATTGACGGGCTTTGCGGTGATGGCGAGATTCTCCACGTGATGGGGATGGCGGCGGATGAGCTGCACCTCCCGGAAGAGGCCGGAAAACCGCCAGAAATCCTGATCCTCCAGCCAGCTGCCGGAGCTATAGCGAAAGACCTCCAGCACGAGACGATTCTGCCCCGGGCGCAGGTGCTTCGTGAGATCAAACTCCGCCGGCAGGAAGGAATCCTCGCTGTAGCCCACGTATTCGCCATTGAGATACACCGCGACGGCACTGTCCGCCCCGAGGAGGGCGAGGTTCGCCCCCTCCCACTCCTCGGGCAGCGTGAAGTCCTTAAAATAGACAGCCACGGGATTCACCCGCCTTGGTGCCTCCCCCTGCCTTACCTCCTCATGGCCGTCCCAGGGATAGGTGATGTTCGTGTACTGGGGGACGCCGTAGCCCTCCAGCTGGATATGGCCGGGCACGCGGATGGTGCCTAGGGCCTCCACCGGGAAGTCCTCCGCCAGAACCCCTTCCGGCAGGAGCCGCGGATGGGCGGCATAGAGGAAGTGCCAGATGCCCGAGAGGCTCCGCACGAGGCTAGTCTCCCCCGCCGCCAGCTCCAGGGCATCCGCGTAGAAGGCATGGTCGCTGTGGGCCGGCAGCCGGTTCTCCTGAAAGACCCTTGGGTCTGCTAGCTTCTTTTCATCGAACATAGTGCTTACCTCACTTGCTCATCTTATCCCAGTTGCGCTCCAGCTCCTCCACGATGCGGGCATGCTCCGTCTCGGTCAGCGTGACCTTTGCCCGATAGAGGATTGTGGCCAGGATGACGAGGACGATCGGAGCAGCGAACATAATGACCTGGAAATGGAAGAGGCTCTCAGGCGTAATGTCCGCAGCGGAGGCACCGCCCGTCATGCCAACCCAGACAGCCACGAAGCCAATGATGCCGGAGGAAAGGGCGCCGGCAAACTTATCCACGAGGGGACGGACGCAGAGGCAGACCGCCTCGTCGCGATGGCCGAGCTTCAGCTGGCCGTACTCCACGGAGTCCGTGATGGTCATGAGCACCACGAGGAAGATGAGGGGCTGGGGCAGAGCGAAGAGGCCTGCGCCGATGAGAGCCAGCATGACATTCGTGCCGCTCATGGCATAGATGAGGAGCGCGACTACCATGATGGCGATGGAGGCAAAGAAAAGAGTGCGGCGGCTGAACTTTGCCGTCAGAGCCGGGAAGAGGGCAACGGCGATGAGGCCGATGATCGTATTGATGATACCGAGGCCGGAGAACATAGTGGAGTCGCCGATGACGTAGATGAAGTAGTAGAGGTTGAAGTTGTTGACGATGTTTATGCCGATGCCGTAGATGAGGTAGGCGATAGCCATCCAGAGAAGCTGGTCATTCTTCGTCAGGACCTTGAAGACATCCTTTGCGGAGGTGTCCGTCTTGTTTTCGCGGAGGGCCGAATCCTGCTCCTTCGTGCCGATGCCAAGGATGATGGCACCCAGCGTCGCGATGCCGCCGCCGACGCAGGCAAAGGCAAACCAGCCTGTGGGGTCGCCTGCGCCGCCATTCTGGTTCACCGAAAAGAAGAGGACGACGGGCATGACGATGACCGTGACGAGATTGCCGCCGAAGACAGAGCCGATACGGGCCACCGTCGCCGTGATGCTGCGCTCATGGGAGTCAAAGGACAGTGCCGGAATCATTGACCAGATGGCCACGTCCTTCGCGCTGTAGAAGATATCCATGATGAAGTAGACGATGGTGAAGAGCACGAGATAGAGCTCCGGGTCCTGTGTGGTGAGCCCGCCGAAGTTCGTGAAGAGCAGGGCAAGCGTGATGGCTGCCACAAAGGCACCCACGAGGACCCAGGGCTTGAAGCGGCCCCAGCGGGTTTTCGTCTTGTCGATGAGGTTGCCGATGAAGGGATCGACGAAGAGCTCCACGATGCGGAGCACCATGATGATGCCGGTGACAATGCCGATCATGTACTGATCCTCCGACTTGTTGCCGGAGTTGAAGAGATTGCTCGTGACGAAAATCATGAAGTAGGTCGCGAGCATTGCATAGAATACATCGTGCCCGAAGGTGCCGCAGGCATAGGCGATACGCGGCCAGACACTTCCCTTTGATGCTGCCATGGATATTTCCTCCTAAATGCCGAATGTCATCTTTTGAAAACGAATCAGCCGCGCACGGCCTTGATATAGGCGAGGAGGCCGTCTGCAATCTGCTCGAGGCTCGCCCCCCGGCCCGTGTTGACCACCAGGTCATAGTGCTGGGGATCCCCCCAGGTGCGGCCCGTGTAGTAGTTGTAGTACTGGGCCCGCTTCTTGTCCTCCCTGTCGAGCTCCTTCAGGCTCTTGCCCTCGTAGACGGCGCTCCCGCGCGCCTCCCGGAAGTCGTCGTCCGCCATGACGAAGATGTCGAAGTGGTTCTTCTCCTCCCTGAGCGCATAGTCGGCGCAGCGGCCCAAAAAGACGCAGGGACCGTCCTTTGCAATCTTACGGATGGCTGCCGACTCCGACAGGAACATCTCATTGCTGGAGCCCCCCATGCGGGTGCCGAAGGAATGGAAGGGCAAAAAGCTCATGGAGAGCGGCTGCACCTCATTCTCCATCTCTAAGAGCTCCTGCTCCGACAGGTCGTTGATACCCAGCTTCGCCGCCGCGATGTGGACAATCTGCCGGTCATAGAGCTTCACCCCCAGCTTCTTGGCGAGGATTCCCGCCAACTCCCGGCCACCAGCACCATACTGACGGCCCACGGTCAAAATCAGATTTTCCATCCTGTACCCCTCCTGTAAAAGTAATCGTTTACTTTTTACCGAAAAAACAAAAAGCGCTTTTTATTTTTATCGGTAAACGCTTTCTTTCTTACAAATCCGATTATACAATAGGAACTGCGAATGCGCAAGTACTTTTCATCGTATTCTGAAAATTTTTTTGTCAATCATTTTTCTTGTGGGATGATTGCCACATGAAACTGCACCAAAAGAACCCCCAGCAGCCTAGTCAACTGCTGGGGGTTCTCCATTTTTTAGCGGCGGAAGGTGCCGCTTTTGCCGCCGGTCTTTTCCTCCAGATGGATCTCGCCTAGCTCCATCCGCTTGTCCACAGCCTTCAGCATGTCGTAGATAGAGAGGAGCGTCACGCTCACGGCGTGGAGGGCCTCCATCTCGACACCGGTTACGCCACGGGTCTTGACACGGGCCCGCGCCGTGACGGTGCGGGTCGCCGGCTCCTCTGCGAAGTCAATGCTGCACTTCGCGAGGGGCAGCGGATGGCAGAGGGGGATGGCCTCGCTGGTGCGCTTTGATGCCATGATGCCGGCGATCCGCGCCACACCCAGCACATCCCCCTTCTTTGAGGTTCCCTCGCGAAGAGCCGCAAAGGCCGCCTCGTTCATGGTAATCTTTCCGCTGGCCACGGCCTCCCGATCCGTCTCCGCCTTTCCGCTCACATCCACCATGATGGCCTCTCCCGCGTCATTGAAGTGGGTCAGTCTCTTTTCCTGCTCCATACAATCCCCTTCTTCTTTTCGTTTCCCCATGAGGAAGCAGGCAAAACGCTCCGCCTCCTCCAAATCATTTAGGTCATAGGTGGCGAGAGCATCCCCCTGGGCCAGGCGTACCTCCTCCGCCCCCTCGCCGCCAGCGAAGAGAGCTGCCACATCGGAGCCTGTTATGGGCTCTCCCTTCCCCCGCCAGAGGGAGAGGGCGGGGAAAGTGCCATGGGTGCGGCTCTCCGTGAGGATGAGGTCGATATTTTCCAGCTTTCCCGCCAACTCCGAAAGCTCCTTTCTCGCCTGCGCCTGCTCCAGAACCATCCAGCCTGTAGGCGACGATATGGCGACCCCCACGGCCCCGGCCTTTTGGAATCTATCCGTGTCCTTCCCCTCCACATCGAGGGAAAAGCCGTGGGCATCGCTCTTCACTGCGGCAATGCGGAGCCCCCTGGCCGACAGCCTTCCGATAAGCTTTTCTAGGAAGGTGGTCTTTCCCGTGCCGGAGGCGGGGGCCACGATGGAAAGCATGGGCACCCGGCGAGCCTCGTTGGCAAGCCGCCCTCGGGCAAGCCGCAGATCAGCGGGCGTATTGACGTTGAAAAACGCCTCCTCGGACAGCTCCGCCAGAACGGGCTCCTCCACGATCTTGGCGAGCTTCCGCTCCCCCTTGTCGAGTGCCGCCTCGAGAGAACCTGCCACAGCCCGATGGTAAAGCCCCGCCAGCATCTGCCGCCGGCCGCCTGCCAGCGGGATGACCGCCCGACCATTGCCTCGATGGGCCAGGAGCTTCGGCAAAACGCCGAAGTCAAAGAAGGGCATATCACAGGAGAGGGCCAGGGCCCACTCCGAATTCATGACCGAGAGCCCTCGGCGCAGCCCCTCCGCGGGGCCCTCTCCCCCTCGCTCATCGACGAGGAGCCTATAGCCATAGCGGGAGGCCAGGGCCTGCAGGGACTCCGTCTCTGCCTCCACGCAGAGGAACCGCTCCCGAAAGGACACCGCGGCCGCCCTTCGAAGCGCCCTCGCCAGCAGGATCTCCTCCCCAAGGCGCAAAAACCGCTTGTCCTCCCCCATGCGACGGGACCGGCCGCCGGCTATGAGGAGGAGCGCGATATCCCTTACTTCCTCGCGCATTCGCTTGTCTCCCCCCGCAGGATATCGATGCCATGCTTCAGCGTCGGCAGAATGAAGCCCAGGCACTCCGTGACCGCCTTGGGACTGCCGGGGAGGTTTACGATGAGCGTGCGCTTTGCGATACCTGCCGCCGTCCGGCTCAGCATAGCCCGGGGGGTAATCGCAAGGGACTTTACCCGCATGGCCTCGGCGATGCCCGGTGCCATCCGGTCACAGACTGCTATCGTCGCCTCCGGCGTCACATCCCGAGGCGAAAAGCCCGTGCCGCCTGTCGTCAGCACGAGGGCGATGCCCCGATCGGCGTAGCCCCGCAGGGTCGCCTCCAGCTCCGATTGCTCGTCCGGCAGGATGGTGCGGTCAGCAAGGGTATAGCCAGCCTCCTTTAGAAGCCTCTCCACCGTGTCGCCGCTCACATCCTCCCGCTCCCCTTTCGAGCCCTTGTCGCTGGCGGTGATGATGGCCGCATCGAGGGGGAGCTTTCCTGTAAAGAGGGAGAGCTCGTCCCCTACCTTCAGCGTGCCGCCCCGGAGCACCCGGCCAAAGACACCCTCCCGGGGCATGATGCAGTCTCCCACCTGCTGGAAGATGGCACAGCCCTGGTGGCACTTCTTGCCAATCTGGGTGATTTCAAAGACCACGTCCCCGGCCTTGAGCCGCGTGCCCACCGGAAACTCCTTGAAGTGGAAGCCATCGGCCACGATATTTTCCCCGAAGGCGCCGAAGTCCACCTTTGCTCCACGCTTCCGAAAGTCCTCGATTTCCCCGAGGCCCAGGAAGCTCACCTGTCGATGCCACCGTCCCGCGTGGGCATCGCCCTCAATGCCATGCTCCACGATAAAGCGTGCTTTTTCGACGGGCTTCTTGAGCGTCCCCTTCTTCTCGCTGATGCAAAGCGCATGAATCCTTCCCATATTATCCTCCCACCTCATACATGGCCCGGCTGTCCTCCGCCCCTCGGCCCGCAAAATCATGGGCCCGGGGCTTATGCCGTACCGCCTCCAAAATCGCCTCTCGCAGCTCCTCGTCATCGGCTCCGCGCCGCAGAAGAGCCCGGAGGTCGATCCCCTTGGGCGAGGCCAGGCAGAGCTTCAAGAAGCCCTCGGCCGTCAGCCGCAGCCGGTTGCAGGAGGCGCAAAAGGAATGCTCCAGGGCCCTGATAAAGCCGATGCGCCCCCGGAAGCCCGCGATATGATAGAGACTTGCCGGCCCCTCCAGAGCTCCCTTCATGGCCGGGTGGAGTCTGCCAAAGGCCGCCTCCAGCCTCTGGCGCACCTCTTGGGGAGGCACGCCCCGAAGGCCCGCCTCCCTTGCCACGCCGATTGGCATGAGCTCGATATAGCGCACATCGATGGCCTCCCGTTCCGCGAGCTTTGCGAGAGGCACGATATCCTCCTCATTCAGGCCGCGGATGGTCACCACATTTATCTTGATGCGAGGTATGCCCGCCTCGATAGCTGCTTGAAGCCCCGCTCGGACTCCCGCGAGACCCGACCTGCGACTGATACGGGCGAAGGCCGCCTCCCGCAGGGTATCGAGGCTCATGTTCACCCCATTCACCCCGGCCGCCGCCAAAGCCCTTGCATATTTTCCAAGCAGCACCCCGTTTGTGGTGATGGCTAGCTCCTCGATGCCCTCTATCGCCCGGAGCCGCGTCGCAAGCTTCACGGCACCGGGCCTCACAAGAGGTTCGCCACCCGTGAGGCGCACCTTCCGCACCCCGAGCCCTGCGAAAATCCGCACGAGCCGCTCGATTTCCTCATAGGAAAGGATATCCCCATGGCTACACTTTGCCACCCCCTCCGCCGGCATGCAGTAGCGGCAGCGGAGGTTGCACCTGTCCGTCAGCGAGATTCTCAGATACGTCAGCTGTCTTTTGCATGTATCAAGCATAGTCCCTCCCCAGAAGCACTGCCTCTGCCTCCGCGTCGGCCGAAAGGGGGCCTGTCCCGGCCGGGATATCAAGAAAAGCATTGCAGCCCACAGCGGAAAAGAGGGCCCCCGAGGCATGCTGGTCAGGCAGTGTCGCCTCATTGCCCTCCACCCGGGCCCTGATAAAGCGGCGGCCCCGGCTCTCCTTCGGGAAGCTGTCCCGAAGCACCACCCTTCGGCGGGGAAGCTCTGTCCGAGCGCAGCCCTCCATAGCCCGCAGCACCGGCCTCGCCAGAAGCTCGAGGGTGGCGAAGGCCGCAAAGGGATTGCCCGAGAGAGCGATACCCAGCCTGCCGTCCGGCAGCTCGTAGCCGATGGCAGGAGCCCCAGGCTTCATGCAGACCCGCCAAAAAATCCGCTTGGCACCGAGGATGGGCACCACCTGGTGCATGATGTCCTTCTTCCCCACGGAGACGCCGCCGGTGGTGAGTAGGAGATCCGCCTCCACCTCCCGAAGCACCTGGGCCGCCTTCGTCGGGTCATCCGGCAGGATACCCAGGAGCACCGGCGTGAGCCCCAGCTCCATAAGCCGCCCTGCCGCGAGATAGAGATTGCTGTTATAAATCTTCCCGGGGGCCAGGGCCTCCCCTGGCGATACCAGCTCGTCTCCCGTGCTGGCCAGGGCCACCCGGGGACGGGCAAAGACCCTGGCCCGCGCGTAGCCCTGGCTTGCCAGCACCGCCACAGAGCTTGCCGAATAACGACTGCCCTTTTTCACAAGGCAGACGCCCTCCTTCACATCCTCCCCGGCGAAGCAGTAATTCTCGTGATGTCTGAGAGGATAGGGAATATACACCATCCCCTCGTCCTCAGAGAGCGTCACATCCTCCTGCCGCACCACCGTATCCGTGCCCGTCGGCATGGCGGCCCCCGTCATGATGCGGAGACAGGAGCCCGGGAGCACCGTCCCCTCGTAGAAATCGCCGGCGCACTCCTCCCCCAGAAGGGCAAGGGCCGCAGGCTTTGCCGCCGTGGCTCCCGCCGTATCGGCAGAGCGCAGGGCATAGCCATCGAGGGGCGACCGGTCAAAGGGAGGATTGTCCATCCTGGCAAATACATCCTCCGCCGCCACCCGTCCGAGAAGAAAGAGAAGGGGCAGCTCCTCGATGGCAGGCGGGCGCACCCGCGAGAGGAGGGCGGCTGCGGCTGTTTCGAGCGTTATATCTTGCATGGTATCACTTCCCAAAGGGGCAGATGGGGTAATGGCAGGTGCTGCAGCGCATGCATAGGCCTCCGACGCCCAGCCCTCGGATATCCCGCCGGCTGATGGGGATGCCCGCCACCAGGCGCGGCAAAAAGATGTCGAAGACGGTGGCCGGATCGTGCATGACGCAGCCCGGCAGGCCCAGGATGGGAATGGATTTCCCGCTCCCCTCCAGATAGGAGAGGAGAAACATGGCCCCCGGCAGTACCGGGGCACCGTATGTGACAATCCGCGCCCCCGTATCGCGGATAGCTGCCGGCGTCCGATCATCGGGATCCACGCTCATGCCGCCGGTGCAGAGAATCATGTCCATGCCCTCCGCGAGAAGCTCCTGAATGGCGGCCAGGGTGTGCTCCTTTGCATCGTCGGAGAGGCGATGTCCATCCACCCGGAGGCCAAAGGGCTTTAGCTTCGCCGCGAGCACCGGCGTGAAGGTGTCCTTTATCAGTCCATGGGCCACCTCGGAGCCGGTGGTGACGACGCCCACCTTCATTTTCCGATAGGGCACCACCTGAAGAAGCGGCTCCGTTCCCGCGACCGACCTTGCCGCCTCCATTTTCTCCAGCTCGATGGTGAGTGGGATGACCCGCATGCCGGCGAGCTTCGTGCCTTTCTTGACGGGCATATTGCTTGCAAGGGTCGCAACGCACATGTCGTCCATATCGTTTATCGCATCGATATGCTCCGCATCGACGCGGAAAACACCGTCCACTGTGGAGGCAAGCTCGATTTTCCCCTCCTTGACCTCGCCCCGCTCCATATTTGCCCCCTGGCAAAGGTCCGCGAGGATGGCCGCCGCATCGTTTTCATGGATCCGATTTTCCTCGTCCTCCCAGACGAAAATATGCTCCTTGCCGAGAGACAGCAGGACGGGCACATCCTCCTCGGTGATGACGTGACCCCGACGAAACCGGGCGTCCTTGACGCCACCGCGGACAATCTGTGTGATATCATGGCAAAGTGCCATCCCCACCGCATCCCTTACATTTATCTCTTTCATTTTGCTCTCCTAGGATTTTATTGATTGCGCGAAAGATGCCCCATCCATACGTTCATCAGCACTACAAAGAACAGGGAGAAGACCACGAGGGCGATGGCCCATTGGAAGGCCAGGTCGTAGTCGTTGGCCTGGATGGCGGCGTAGACGGCTGTGGACATGGTCTGGGTCACGCCGGGGATGTTGCCGGCAAACATGATGGTGGCGCCGAACTCCCCCAGGGCCCTTGTAAAGGACAGCACCAGACCCGCGAGGATTCCATGCCTTGCATTCGGCAGGAGGAGGTGCCAGAATATCCGCCACTCCGATACCCCCAGCGTCCTCGCCGCCGCCAGGATATTTTCGTCCATCTGCTCAAAGGCCCCCCGCGCCGTGCGATACATGAGGGGCAGCGACACGATGACGGCGGCGATGACCGCCGCTTTCCAGGTGAAGACCAGGGCAATTCCCTGCTCCAGCAAGAAGGAGCCGAGAGCGCTCTTCTTGCCAAATGTCAGCAACAGGAAGAAGCCTACGACCGTCGGCGGAAGCACCAATGGCAGCGTGATGATGGCATCCGCGAGGCCCTTGCCCCGCTTCATACGAAGGACGAAAAAGGCCAGGCCAATGCCGAGGAAAAAGGTCAAAGCGGTGGAGACCGCCGCCGTCTTCAACGTGATAAAAAAGGGTGCCGGCTCCATGCAGTCACCTCCTCAGAAGCAGCAGTCTTTCCGGCGGGAGGTGGATGAGGAGCGGGCTCACGCTTTGCGCTTCCTGCCAAGCCTCCTTCGCCAGCTCCCAGAGGAGGGGCTCCCCTGCCGTGCCGACTGGGCGCAGGAGGATTCGGAAGGAAAACACATCCTCGATGACCCGCACCACCTCCATGGGAAAGACATTCTCCCCCATTGCCTCCACCCGCTCCAGATGGTGGGCGCGGATGCCCACATAGCGGGCAGAGGCGACCTCCTCGCTCTCCGGAAGCCTTAGGGAAAGGCCCCAGTCCCTCGCCAGAAGCTTCCCCTCCTCATAGCTTGCCTTTGATACATTCTTGCAGCCCGTGAGGCGGGCGGCGGAAAGGGTGGCGGGATGGCGGAAGACCTCCTCCCTATCCGATACGGTCATAAGCTCTCCCCGCTCCATCACGGCGATGTGCCTTGCCATGCGGTAGGCCTCATTCCGGGAGTGGGATACGAGGATAGCCGCACCGCCGAGGCTCCCGAGCAGCTCCGTCAGCTCCAGTTCCAGCTGCCATTTCAAATGGGAGTCCAGGGCCGAGAAGGGCTCGTCCAGCAGCAAAAGCTCCGAGCCTGCGGCGAGAATCCGGGCGAGGGCTACCCGCTGCTGCTGGCCCCCGGAGAGGGCGGCGGGATAGGCCTCCGTGAGCTCCTCCAGATGAAACCGTGCGATATTTTCCTCAAGGATCCGCTCCTTCTCCGTCCGCGTCCCCCTGAGGGCAAAGAGGATATTTTCCCGCACCGTCATATCGGGGAAGAGGGCGTAGTTCTGGAAGAGATAGCCCACCTGGCGTCGCTGGGGCGGCAGGTCGATGCCCCTGCTGCTGTCAAAGAGCACCCGGCCATTCAGCGCGATGCGCCCGCTATCGGGTCTCTCGAGCCCGGCGATGCAGCGAAGCGTCATGCTCTTGCCGCAGCCCGAGGCCCCGAGAAGCGCAAAGACCTCATCCTCCGCCACGAAATCCACAGAGAGCGTAAAGTCCCGCAGTTTTTTTTTAAGCGTTACTTCCAGCATCAAGACTCCCTCCGATACGCCTGAAGGGCGGGGTCAGTACGATACGCTTCATCACTCTTACTCACTTTACGACAAAGTCATATTTCGCAAATACAGCTCTTGCCGCCTCCGTCTGGGCAAAGGCCAGGAACTCCTTTGCCGCCTCCGCATTGGCCGAGCTCTTCACCACGACCGCCGGATAGATGACCGGCTTATGGGAGCCGGCGGGGGCCTTTGCCGCCACCTTTACCTTATCCGACACCGCCGCATCCGTGGCATAGACGAGGCCGGCATCCGCGTCCCCCGTCTCCACCCAGGAGAGCACCTGGCGCACATCGGAGCCATAGACGGCCTTCGCCTTCACTGCGTCCAGCAGGCCCAGCTTCGTGAGGATTTCCTCCGAGTACTGGCCCACGGGCACCCCCTTCGGCTCCCCGAGGGCCACATGGGCGATCTCGGGGTCGGCGAGATCCTCGAAGGACTTTATATCCATTCCGCCCTCCTTCGGCACGATGAGCACCACCTCGTTTTCCAAGAGATCCCTGCGGGTGCCCTCCAGAAGGTCGCCGCTCTTTTCCAGTGCATCCATCTGCTTCTGGGCCGCGGAGAAGAAAAGATCCGTCTGGGCCCCGTTCTCGATGGCCTGCTGCAGGGCGCCGCTGGAGCCGAAGTTAAAGAGTAGCTTCACATTCGGATGCTCCTTCTCGTAGAGAGCAGCCAGCTCCTTCATGGCATCCGTCAGGCTCGCCGCCGCTGCCACATGGAGCTCCACCGGCTTTTCGCCGGGAGCCGTCGCCGTATTGCCGCCGCAGCCGGAGACGAGCATTGCTCCCGAGAGGACTGCCAGACCAAAGAGTCGTTTGAGATTCATATCCATACCTCCTGATAGAAAGACCCATCCCCGGCAGGAATCTACAGAGGCCTATACAGGCAACAAAAAGAGAGCCGTCCATGGAAAAGACGGCTCTCCAAAAGGGCATGGAAAATCTGGCTTCTCCTTTTCACAATGGAAGGTCACGCCGTTTCCCGCGTGGCCCCGGAGGCAAATGCCTCGGCGCAGCAGCATGGCATCGCTTTAGCTGCTTTTGCTCGAAGAACGTATTCTCTTTTTACTATGTAAATCCCCAAGAACGCAAGCCGCAGGCGCAGCGTGATTGGCAGGATTTACTGCAAGGACGGGCGCACAATGTCCACGAAGTGGACGTTTGTGCGTTGAGTTTAATATAATACACGCCTTCAGCTTACCATGGGGAAGGCGTTCCATTCCGTAACCAGCGTTACAGACTCACGCCTTTTTCCAGCCGAACTGCTGGAAGAGGGGCGTGTAGCTGATGCGCTCCACAAAGTCCCGATTCGTGTGCTCCGTATGAAAGATGGGCACCCGCTCGATGGCGTAGACATTGCTCTCCTTGTCCGCATTGCCGTACTTGATGGTAAAGGCGGCCTTGTACCCCGCCTCCTTCGTCATGTCGGCGATGTGGAGGTTGTAGGCTCCCGTCGGATAGGCGATGTAGTCCACGCTGTGGCCCAGAGCCTCCTCCGCCGCCTTCTTCGAGTCTATCAGCTCGTGGCGCAGCTGCTCGTCCGAGAGATCCGTCATGGACTTGTGGTCCACCGTATGGGAGGCGATGGTGATGCCATTCTTCTCCATCTCCCGGCACTTCGACCAGTCGAGATACCCCTTCTTGCCCCCCATAAAATCCGTCACCACGAAGATGGTGGCCTTCATGCCCAGCTCCTTCAGCACGGGATAGGCATTCTTGTAGTTATCCAGATACCCGTCGTCAAAGGTGATGAGCACCGGATTGACGGGAAGGGCCTTCCCCTCCTCCATATTGGCGATGAGGTCATCGGGCGTTATGGTATTGTAGCCGTGGCTCTTCAGGTACTCCATCTGCCAGCGGAAATCGCTGGGATTCACGGAGAGGGAGTGCATGAGGGTGTCAATCTTGTGGTAGTTGAGTACGAGGATGCTCTGGGCTGCATTCGTCTGGCCGACGCTCACCGCAGCCGCCTCCGTCGCTGCCTGGGCCGTCCCCGCCCTGTTCGAGGGGCGAAGGGTATAGGTGCCAAAGGCAATGAGAGCCAGCACCAGGAAAGCGCAGAAGAAAAGAACAGGCTTTTTGAAATTTTTTTGTTCCTGCACGAGTAATCCTCCCAAAACCGCTGTGCATACTACTTCCTATTGTAGCGAAAGGAGGGACCGCGGTCAAATGTTTTCTGCACAACTTCTCACAAAGAGTTTGGTACTCAAACCTTTCGCCTCCTTACTCCCCACGGCGGTCGTGGTAGAGGCACCAGGGCTCCTCGCTCATGTAGTCGCCGTCATGGTAGCAGGCGGCGCGGGCGCGGCAGCCGCCGCAGGCACCCTTGTACTCGCAGGTGCCGCAGCCGCCGGAGTACTCCAGGGTGCGGAGCTTTTTGAGCACCTCGCTGTCCCGCCAGATCTCGTCGAAGGGCTTTTCCCGCACGTCCCCGATTTCCATCTTGAGGTAGGCGCAGGGCTGGACTTTTCCCTTCGGGCTGATGATGCAGTAGCTCAGACCCGCCAGGCACCCCCGGTGGAAGCGGCTCTTGTAGCCCAGCTGATCCACGATGCGCAAAAATTGCGGTGCGCAGGTGGGCTTGAGCTCGATGTCCACTTCCTCCTGCTTCTTCATGATGCGGGTGAGCACCGCCTCGTACTGCTCCGCCCGGAGAGATTCCTCCTCGATGGTCTTTGCGCGCCCCGTGGGCACCAGGAAGAAGAAATGATGGGCCTTCGCCCCCAGCTCCACGGCAAAGTCCGTGATGGCCTCCAGCTCCTGCTGGTTCCAGTCCATGACCGTCGTGTGGATCTGGAAGGGGAGCCCCACGGCGGCGCAGTTCTTCATGCCGTCCACGGCCCCCTGCCAGCCGCCGGGGTAGCTGCGGAACTTGTCGTGCTTTTCTCGGTCCATGGAGTCCAGGGAGATGCCCATGGCCATGGCCCCCGCGTCCTTCAGCTTCTGGGCCACCTCGCGGGTGATGAGGGTGCCGTTCGTGCCAAAGACCGGGATCATGCCGAGGCCTCTTGCGTGGCTCACCAGCTCGTAGATATCCGGCCGGGTCAGGGGCTCGCCGCCGGAGAAAATCATGATCTTGAAGCCGGCCCGGGCGATTTCATCCAGCAGCTTCTTGCCCTCTTCGGTATTGAGTTCTTCCTCCGCCTTGCAGCCTGCGTCCCGGTAGCAGTGGGCGCAGTACATGTTGCAGGCATTCGTCGTGTTCCAGGATATGATCTTCACTTTACACCCTCCCCGAGGCCGATTTCTTCATCCGTCAGATAGCAGCTGGGATCCGACTCCCAGAAGTCCCCCGTCCGGGCCTCGGCCCGGGTGCGGAAGTTGCCGTTGCAGTTATCCAGCCACTTGCATTTCGCGCAGCGGCCCTTGAGGAGGGGCTTCCTGTCCTTCAGGCCCGCGAGGATGGGATTCGACGTATCCGTCCAGATATCGCCGAACTTCCGCTCCCGCACATTGCCAAAGGTATGGTGCTGGGTGAACTGATCCGGGTGGACGTAGCCGAAGGGATCCACCTCCGAGAAGGCGATGCCGGAGCGATTGCCGCCGTTCCTGTGGACGTACTCCAGGATCTGAGCCGCCAGCTCGTCGTTCCCGGCTTCCTTTTCCTTCAGGTACATGTAGATGGCGTCGCAGTGGTTGTCCACCGTGAGGATTTCCTTCTCCAGGCCCCGGGCCTCGAAGTCCTTCGTGCGGCGGATGATGGTGTCCAGCGCCCGACGGGACTCCTCCGCCGTCACATCTTGATCCATCATCTGCTGGCCCCGGCCGGAATAGACCAAGTGGTAGAAACAGACGCGGTTGATGTTTTCCGCCTCGATGAAATCGAAGATTTTATCGAGCTCTTTGATATTGTGGTGGTTGATGGTGAATCGGAGGCCCACCCGCTGGCCCACGGCCACGCAGTTCTGGATGCCCTCCATGGCCCGCCGGTAGGCGCCCTCCACGCCGCGGAACTTGTCATTGACGTCCTTGAGGCCATCGAGAGAGATGCCCACGTAGCCCACGCCGATGTCCTTGATTTTCTGGGCCACCTCGCGGGTGATGAGGGTTCCGTTCGTGGAGAGCGTCGGGCGGATGCCCTTTTCTTGGGCATAGGCCGCCAGCTCGAAGAAGTCCTCGCGAATCAGGGGCTCGCCGCCGGAGAAGAGCAGCACCGGCACGTGGAACTCCGCCAGATCGTCGATAAAGCGCTTTGCCTCCTCGGTGGTGAGCTCATTCTGGTACTTCTTCGCATCGGAGCCCATGTAGCAATGCATGCACTTCAGGTTGCAGGTCTTCGTGGAGTTCCATACTACCACAGGGCCCACCCCCTCCGCTGCGCCGTTCTTCATGGCATGGGCGTTCTTCGTATAGCGAAGGCGATCGCCGAAGTACTCTCTTGCGAATAATAGCTTTGTCACACTAATCATTCTTGATAAATCTCCCTAAGATGCACAGAAAATCCGTGCTCCACAGAATCCACAAACGGGGTGCCCTCCCGGGCAGGGTGCCGCCAAAAGCGTCGCCTCCCCAGAGCCGAACAAAGGGGCTGCTCACTCCCCCTTTGCCCGGATGCCATCTAAGAGCACCCGCGTCTTCATGGCGATATTCTCCTCGAAGGAGAGGTCCAGGCCGCTGAAGGCCGCCGCCTGATAGAGGGAATGGAAAAGCTCCGCAATGAGGAGCACCGGCACATCCGTGCGGATCTCCCCCTTCTCCTGCCCCTCCCGCAGGATATTCTCGAAGATATCCTTGAATCGAGGGGACCGGATGCGCTTGTCCCGCTTTCCCTCGGGCATGCCGGACTGATCCGATGCCGCGAGAAAAAGAGGCAGCACGAAGCGATTTTCATCCAGGAACCGTGCCATGAGGATGGTCACGGAGGCGATGAGCTCCGGCGAGCTCTTGCCCTCTGCCCGCAGTGCCTTCACGTCCTCCTCCATCTGCTCGATGAGGGAGGAAAGGAGGCTCATGAGGATGTCCTCCTTCGACTGGAAGTAGTTGTAAAAGGTGCCGATGCCGAGATCCGCCGCATTCATGATGTCAGCGACGCTCGTCTCCCGGAAGCCCTTCGCCGCGAACTCCTTGACAGCCGCATCGATGATGGCCTTGCGGGACTGGAGCTTCTTCCGCTCCCGCCGCCCGAGGGTCTCTTCCTTCCTCGTGCCTTCCATAAAACGCTCCTCCTTTACGGTTCGTATCTCTATTATAAATGAATGGCGTTCATTTTTAAAGGGAGAAATCCAAAAAATTCAGTTTTTCTCGCGATGACCGTCGCTTAATAGAGCTTCACACCCCGAAGGGAAAATCCTCGCGACCGCCTCGTGCAGCACTTTTCCGATGGGCTCGCGAATACCAAAAGCCTGCTCTGCTTCCTTTCGGCAAAATTGATGCAATTCCTGCTTCCGTATCCTTTTCCCAATTCAATCGACAAAATTTTTCTGCCGTTCTCGGGCTGTCTTTTTCTCTCTTTTCTGCCTTGTTCTGACAAAAAGAAGTTGACTTTCTAGGTCTTTTAGACTATACTTTACCAGAATAGCTAGAAAGGCAGATAGTCCTAGATTATACAATTGTTAGATTGTATCGGGATCTGTGGGATAGTGATGGGAGGATTTCTTATGAAACGCAGGATTCGCAGAAATTGGAAGCGCAGCTCGGCGATGCTCGGCGCGGCGCTCGTAGGCATTACAGGAAGCATGGCGAACGCCATGCCGCAGGGCGGCGATGTCCGGTCCGGTGCGGCCGAGATCCATCAGGACGGCAATCACATGACCATTGACCAGTCCACGAACCGAGTGGCGATCGACTGGAAGTCCTTCGGCATCGGTGCGGGCGAAAGCGTCCGCTTCAACCAGCCGGGACTGGACGCGATTGCTCTGAACCGCGTCACGGGGAATCTCGCTTCCGTCATTGACGGTGCGCTGATGGCGAACGGCCATATCTTCCTCGTCAATCCGAACGGCGTCATGTTCAGCAAGGGCGCGCAGATCGACGTGGGCGGCCTTGTCGCATCGACGGGACTTGTTTCCGATGCGGACATGAAGGAGTTCGGACGCGGCACGAGTGCGTTCTCGCTGGCGCTTTCGGACGGCAATATCGCGCCGATCATCAATGAGGCGCAGATCAAGGCGCAGGGCGGACTCGTCGTGCTTCACGCTGCATCGGTGGAGAACGGCAAAACGATTGAGAACGAAGGCGGCAAGGTCGCGCTCATCGCGGCAAAGCAGGTGGCTCTCTCGGCGGACGACGCGAGCAAGATCAACTTCGTCGTGGATGGCGGATTGGCAAGCGCGAAGGTCCTCAACACGGGCGCACTGAAGGCGGACAGCGGATACGTCGTCATGACGGCGAAGGGCGCGGGCGACGCGATGGCGTCCGTCGTCAACAACGAAGGCGTCATCGAGGCGAAGACAGCGCACGTCGGCAAGACGGGCGAGATCGTCCTCGACAGCGGAAACGGCACGACGGCGGTCAGCGGCACACTGGATGCCAGCTCCGCGGCGGAAGGCACGAACGGCGGCAAGATTACTCTTCTCGGCGGATTGACGAACGTGAAGGACGGCGCATCCCTTCTTGCCGATGGCAGCGTGGACGGCGGCAAGATCGAGACGAGCGGCGATGTCGTCCGCCTCGGCAATGTCAACATCTCCGCCGCAGGCGAGACGGGCAAAGCGGGCGAGTGGCTGATCGATCCGCTTGATGTCGTCGTGAGCGACACGCAGCCGGCGGGCTATGATCCGGCGGACAGCCTTGCGCTTTCGAACGATACGACGAGCAACCAGAAGAGCTGGGTGAAGACGCAGACTCTTGAGAACTCCCTCAACAAGGGCACATCCGTCACGGTGGAGGCACGCGAGAAGAACGGCGTGGCATCCATCACGGTCGACGCGAAGCAGGGTTCGGACAAGGCGATCGAGAAGACGGCCGGCGGCAATGCCACGCTCACGCTGAAGGCGGATCGCAATATCACGATCAACGGCGACGTCACGTCCACGAGCGGGAAACTCGGCCTCACGCTGCACGCGGATGCGGACGGCGATACGGTCGGCGCGACGATCCTTAACGGCAACCTTGCGACGAATGGCGGAACGGTCGCTATCGGCAGCGGAAAGAATCTCACGGACGGCACGACGGGCCTCTATGTCGGACCGACGCCCCTTGCAGCAGATGACAAGACGGTGTACAGAGACCGCACGATCACGACGAACGGGGGCAACGTCCTCGTGTACGGCGATGTCGCCGTCGGGCTGAACGGGAAGACGCTTGCCATAAATACGACCGGCGGGCAGGATGGGAGAGTCGCCGTCAGCGGCAACATTCTCTCCGGCAATTCCTATCATGTGTATTCGTACGGTCCTTTAGGGAGCGTCGAGCCGTCGGCGGAGTGGATGACGCTTGTCAACAAGCTCATGTCGGACAAGGATGCCTTTGCAAAGCTCCTCCAGTCCTTCCCCTCCGCCCTTGATCCTGTTCCGGGGGTCGCCTATGAGGTGCAGTATTTCAACTTCCCGAAGAACGCGGACGGCACCTACGCCGTGACTGCAGAGCAGGCGAAGAAGGCGTTGCTCTACTGGGCGCTCGCCGCAGGCTATGGAAACAAGGACGACGAGTCGGCGGCAAACAGGGCGAAGCTTTTTGGCGGTACGGATTTCGTGAAAGTCGCAGCTTCAGATCCCGCGATTTCTTCCATTAAGCAGGCATGGCCTACGAAGGAAGAGTACGAAAACGGGACAGCACAGGCGACGGCGCAGAAGCGCCTTAATTATATCTGTGCATTGATGGATAAGACGTTCGAGCTTGCCGGGGATACGGATCACAGCATCGAGACGAAGGTTCTTGCCCGCGGGCTTCAGGCATGGTATCAGGCGGCGCAGGCGATGGCGACGAAGGGGGACGGTACGAAGGCAGGGGATACCTATCTCGCGACGCTCACTTCGGCTCTTGAGAACTCCGTCGTGGCGCAGGGCAGCCAGTATCCGACCTTTGTCGGCGGTCAGGGCAGCGCGAAGCATGGGACGACGGCGGACGCGGTGGCAATGCCACACGATCCCGATCGTACGGACGGCTTCTACTGGACGGCAGGCCCGGAGGCGGCCGAGGCGGGAAGCTCCCTTGGCAAGCGCTTCACCGATGCCGCAGGCGGTTCCCTGGGCGGCAGCTATACGAGTTGGAATACCGATGGCGCGGCCTCGGAAACCACATGGCAGCCGGATGGATCGGGTCCTTATCTCACCACCGGTTATGGCTACGGCTCCAAGTGGGACGATGTGCAGAACATGACGGGAACGACGCTCGGATTTACGCAGGAAACGAACCTCGCCCATTCCGCCCTCGACATCAAAGTGGGCACCGGCTCTGTCACCGTCGGCGGGAGCATTGGCGATACGAGCCAGATGAAGAGCGTCTCGATCGACTCGGCCGCTGCTGTCAAGATCGGATCGAATCCGGGTGCAGACGGCTATGTCCGCGCAGACGACAGCGTTGCGATCAACGGCGGCACGGTCGATGTAGCGGGCCGCATCAAGGCGGACGCGGGCAAAGTCCATGTGCAAGGCGTGGACAGCGTTCTTGTCAATGGCATCACAGCGAAGGGGAACGTCGAGCTGATCACGACATCAGACAAGGGAAACATCACGCTGGGCCAAGGCGCGGATGGCGGCGCGATCATCACGTCCAGCACGGCGGATGATGCCGTCGTCATCAATGAGAAGGGGTCGCGTGGGAGCTTCCAAAATCTTACGACCGCTTCGTCTGCCATCACGACGGGTGAGGGCGGCACATGGAAGGTCTACTCCGCATCCCCCGAGCTCAACACCTTCGGCACGAATCTCAACAGCCATACAAACGCGCAGTGGAACGCAAGCTCTTCGGGCGAGACGACGGATGGCTCCGGAGATATTATCGAGTATCAGGGGGATATGGCCGGAAACAAGTATATCTTCCAGGCGCAGCCCGAGATCACGATTCAGGCAAAAGACGCGACGAAGACGTACGGAGAAACGATGACCTCCGACGATATCCAACGGACGATCAAGACGTCCTACAAGACGAAGTCCGGGCAGGACATCGCAGACATCGGCGCGTACAGCGATGCCTTCCAGGAAAAACCGGAAGCGGAGAATTACAAGGGAACGCCGATTTTCGAGAGCAAGGGCTTTGACGCTTCGGCGACACGCAACGGCGGCGACAAGCCGGCGGCGGACGGCAAGAACGCCATCTACTCCATCACGGGGAAGGCGGACTCCGTCGTCGGCGCAAATGGCTACAAGACGACGGTCAAGGGCGCGGATCTTACGATCACGAAGCGCAGCGTCACGATCACGACGGAAGGAAAACAGACGTACGGCGACGGCAACATCACCTACACCCATTCCGACGGCGGGCAAGGCTTTGTCAACGGCGACGGGGACAAGGTCGTCTACAACGATACGGTCAAGACGGGCAGCGATTACGATTCCGCGCTGAAGGAGAAGAAAGAAGAGATCCGCAAAAATGGCGGGGACGAGAGCAAGGTCACCACGCCCGATGCCGGCAGGTACGAGGATTCCGTGACGACGACAATCACCGGAAACGGCGAGGACGGCAGCCCGATCGCGGACAACTACGAGGTCACGACGGACGGCGGCATCACGGTGGACAAGGTGCGCATCCCGTCGAAGCCGACGAATCCTGCCAATCCTTCGCATCCTTCCACGCCTTCCATCACGGATCAGGGCAAGGACGGATCGACGGTCGCCGTCGTGGACGGTACGCCGATCTATTCGACGACGTACGGCAAGGATGAGGGAGACAAGACGGTGACGCTTCACGGCGTGAACGGCGACGGCGACAAGACGATCGGCTTCACGACGGACGCGCTCGTCACGAACTCGAGCAATCCGAAAGAGACGACGAAGGACGTCGGCAAGTACAATACGACGGTGGATCTCGGCGAGCTTTCGAAGAACTACACCTTCGAGGATGCCGATCCCGGCTCTGACGGCGCGAAGAAGACCTTTGCCGATACGGCGGAAGTCACGAAGGCGAAGCTCACGGTCAAGATGGGCGACACCGAGGCCTCCTACGGCGGCGATTTCCATCCCGCCGATCCCGGCTACGCCATCGATGCGGACACGGTTGTCAATGGCAACAGTGTTCGGGATCTCGAAAACGAGATCGTCGAGAAGGGCGGCATCGAGACGGTCAACGGCGGTCTCGGAACGAACGGAAGGAAGACGCAGGATGCCGGCACCTACGCCGTCACGGGCGAGAAGAAGGGCAGGCTCTCTGCGGATGATCTGAAGAACTACGACATCACGATCGAAAACGGCGTCTCGACGGTGCATAAGGCGGTCATCGACCTGCCGGCAGATCCGTCGAACCCCGGCGCCGATCCCACGAAGCCGACGATTTCCGGCAAGACGAATGTCGACGGCAATCCGCTGTACTCCACGGAGTACGGCTCGATTGACGGCGACAAGACCGTCACAGTACACGGCGTCAACGGCGACGGCGACTTCACGGCCGACATCACGGGGACGACGGCGCTCACGGGCAAGACGGGCGACGGCGAACGCGTGACGGAAAATGTCATGCGGGACAAGGACGGCAACGTCACGAACGGGTATGACACGACGGTCACGCTCCGCACGAATGACAACGGGACGGACTGGACGAAGAATTACACCTTCCGCACGACGGACGGCAGCGATTCGGCGACGAAGACGTTCGACCATTCGGCGCGCGTCACGCCCCACGAGGTTTCCTACACGACGGATGGCATCGAGAACACCTATGGTTCTCCCGCGCCGAACACGGGAAGCGACATCGCGCATTTCACGGGCGGCAAGACGGCCGTCAACGGCGACAGCTTCGACAAGGTCGGCTTCCGGTACAACGACTTTGGCGGCGGCTACATCGACGCAAACGGCAATCCAATCGATCCGTCGGCGAACAGCGATGTCTCGACGTACCGCACGAACAATGTCAAGGACGGCGGATACGATGTCTCTTCGAAGGTCACGGGGGGTGCCGGTCTTCTGAACAACTACACGTTCACGGAGACGACGGGCAAGCTCCGCATCGACCCGAAGGACATCAATTATACGGTGACGGGCAGCACAGATCCGAACGGCAATACGACGTACACGGTCACGCCGAAAAACGGCGACGGCACGAACGGCACGCCGGGCCAGCCGGGATTGACGACGCCGATCGAGGATCAGTTCGTCCCGGGCGATACGCCGCCGGTCATTACCTTCACGCCGGGCGGCATAAATCCGGACGGCTCGACGAAGATCATCACGACGGTCGACGGCAAGGAAGTCACGCCGGGCGGCACGAACGGCAACTACCGTTACAATTACAACGGCATCATCCCTTCGCCGAAGAGCGATGAAAACGGCGGCGTGCGCGATGTGATCGACAAGCCGGATCAGAATCCGAAAAGCCCGTCGAACATCGGCGGCACGGGATCGATCACGGACAATCGCAATGCCGGCGGCATCGCGGGCGTTGACCGCGTCTTGGGCTTTACGGATGCGCAGCTTCCGTTCTTCAAGAACATCAGTGGCACGACGATGAACTATGGCAGCTTCGACGTATCCGTCGATCCTGACACGGTGCATCTCAGCCCTGTGGCGAAGCTCATCCCCGAGCCGAACCAGCCGAAGACACAGTACCGTGAATACACGGCCTCCATCACGACGGCGGCGGGTACGGGCGAGTACAAGATGACGTATGACGGCTCGCGCTTCCTCATCACGCCGATGGACGCTGCGGCAAGGGTTGCCGTCCTCGCGGGCGATGCGACGAAGAATGTGGAGCTTGCGGCGCAGGCACTGCACCTCGGTTTTGCCGATATGGGGCTTATCCTCGAAGGCATTGACGCGGTCTACGTCAACTTCGACTGAGCTTACTAATTTTCCCATAGAAAATCTCACACAAGGAGAGGATCGCGTTCCTTCGGGGACGCGGTTCTCTTTTTGCGTGGAAAAGAGAGACTCTGCCGTACGGCAATCCTTTCTTTTCCCGCATCGTTGCAAACGACGTCTATGGCGCATTCCCTTCCATGAGGAAATCATGTATAAGGGTCTTGGCGGAGGAGCTGTCGGACTGCGTGCATCGCGCCTATGCGGGCGGCAAGGGATCATCCCCGCGGGTGCGGGGCCTACCCATGGTCCGGCGTGTCTGGTCTCCTGGAATCGGGATCATCCCCGCGGGTGCGGGGCCTACTAGCCACGACGGCAATAGATCTTGTAGAGCTGGGGATCATCCCCGCGGGTGCGGGGCCTACGCCGTACATTCCGGGCACTTGCAAAAATCTTCGGGATCATCCCCACGGGTGCGGGGCCTACGGAATGTCGGTCACTTTCATTTCGCCGCTGATGGGATCATCCCTGCGGGTGCGGGGCCTACTCCTGCAGTTACGGCAGATATCCGCCCGCCGTGGGATCATCCCCGCGGGTGCGGGGCCTACTTTCCCTGCGCATTGATTGCGTCCTGCGTGTAGGGATCATCCCCGCGGGTGCGGGGCCTACGGAGTCTCAACAGCCGAGTACATGGAGCGACAGGGATCATCCCCGCGGGTGCGGGGCCTACACTAAAAGATCCCATTCGTTACGCCATTTCCCGGTAATCCCTGTCACGAATTTATTCAGTTTGGATTTCGCTTAATCGAATCGTTCCTTGTTGATAATCTCTCCTTATTACTGCTGCTTCTTGCATTTCGCTTTCAGTATCTCATAGACTTCCTTTTCCGCCTTGCAGTCCGGCATCCCCCAATGGCTGGGCTTCTCGGATATCTGCAAGGCCCTCACTACATCCGCCAGACTCTTCTTTCCCAAGGTGCTCTGTACTTTCGTGTACATCTCCATCGTATCATATTGGGGATTATCCAGTCCAGCCCTTTTGGCTTTTGCCAGGGCTTGATTCAGGAATCCCAGGTCAAAGCCTATGTTATGACCGACCAGGGCATAGCCCTCGACGAAATCAACGACCTGAGGAAGAATTTCATCCAGCTCCTTTCCTTTCTTCGCGAGGTCGTCATTTGTGATTCCCGTAAGCTTCTCTATCGGGCGGGGAATCGGTTTTTTCGTATGCAGCAGCGTATGGAAGGAGGCTGTTGTCTTCCCTTCTATGACTTTCAGCATGGCGATTTCCATGATTTCATCGGTCTTTTCCCGAAGCCCGGTTGTCTCGATATCCAGCACGATGTAATCATCGGGATAGGATTTGTCCCGGCCCGAATCCGCCGCTTCTGCGGCTTCTTCTGCTTTTCGCTGCTGCATCGTCATCTGGGAGACGTCTTCTTGGCCGAATCGCATCTGGTACATCATACGGGCAACAGCCAGTCGGCTTTTTGTATTGGTGACGAGCTTCGCCTGGCGCAGCAAAAGGGAGGCGGAGTGGGTCAGGGGTCTTCCGAAGGCATAGTAGCGCACACCGTGCTCCCCTATCCAAAGGATGCCCGTCCCGGCATCGCCGATGAGCTCCATGGCTCGATGGGTGATGGTCGTGCCGGGTCCCAGGAGCAGGATGCCTAGGGAGGCCGCAGGCACCTGGACGGTTCCCCGCTCGTCCGAGATGCTGATGGAGCTATCCTGTCTATTGATGATGCAGCGCTCCAGATAGAGGAAGGAGATGCGCTCCTTAATCTGCGGCAGCTCCTGCAGCTCTGCCTTTTCCGCACCTGGCAGCTTCTTCATGAAAATCGCCTCTTTCTGCTGGATGAATGCTATAGGCGGGCCAGGGTCAGCAGACCGCAGCCATAGGCCTTGGCCCGGCCGATCCCCTCCGTGATAGCCCGGCGGAATTTCTCTGCATCCGTAACCACCAGGAGCCCTTCAAAGACGGCCGTATGTAATGTGACGGTCTTGCCCCGCCGGCTGAACTTCCGGATATCCCGCTGCACAAGAACCAGGTCGTCTACGGCAAAGCCTGCCTGCTCGCCCTTGCTCCGGAACCACTCCTCCTGCTGGGCTGCGGTCACGTGAGGCACGACCGTCCCCCTATCCCTGCTCCCCGGAGTCTTCTTGCTGTGGACGGGATTGCCGCAGAAGCGAAATCGATAGCGGCTCCCTGCCGCCAGGCCATCAAACAGGGCCTGGCAGCCCCGGCTTTCCCCTTTGTCCCCCGCATAGCCATACTGCTCCACCAACGGGGCAAAGTCCGGCCTTTCCTGGCTCAAAACCAAGAGATATGGCTCTCCATGAAGATAGTCGATCCGCCATAGCTTCCTCGATTCGTCCTCGGGCGGAAAGCAGCTCGCAAGGGTTGCATGAGCCACCTGCAGGGAGCCCAGAAATTTCATGGAAGCCCGACGGCTCCGATTAATCCTGACTCTTGAAAGATACATCGTATTCCTCCAATAAATCCATGGGATCATGCTGCGTAGGGACACAGATCCCCTCTCTTCCCTCCGGCGATTCCTCCTTCTGGACATCTTGCAATAGAATCTGTTCCCGGATCACATTGCGAAAGGCATAGCTGCGCCGATGGGGATCGAAGCTTTGGGGTACATCGCGGACAGCATAGCTCACTTCCTCAAAATCCGCATCCCGCACGATACCCAATGTGCGGATTTCTTTGTGCGCGGACTTCCTTTGATACCAAGCCGAGGCCTGCCAAGGCTCTTCCTGAAGGGCCTGCCTGAGATTCTTCTCCCGAATACCAAGAACGAGCGGTCCTGTCGGAGGACACGACCGTCGCCCCAGGAACAAGGGGAATACGGGGTTCTGCAGGGCATTTTCCAGAGCTCCTAAAAATCCAGCTTCCCCCTCCAGGGCTGCCAGGAACACTGCATCCTCGACGTAATAGCGGTGGGTCAGCCAAGGCGTATCCTTGCTGCCGACCTTCCCATGGGCCATGTGGAAGTCCCGTTGGATTGTCCCAGGCTGGTCAATCCGAACACCGAATTTCAAGGATTGGAAGGGAGCCAGCGACTCATGACGCTCCCTGCCCAGGGCAGCCGCCAGGAGGCCGATTACGCCGCTCCGGGTGGGCTCGCCATTCGTCATGCGGCGGTTGAATTTGCTGCTCACTCCCCAAGACTGCATGGGAGCCGCGAGCCGTAACAACAACGTGCTCATAGCAGCATCACTCCTGCCCGGAAGAATCCATGTCCACGAGCTCCTTCAAAAGCGCCTCCTGGAGGGACTGCAGGAGATCCTTTTTATTGACGTTGTTCTCCTTTTCGCCCATACCGATGGCCCAGGAATGCTCTGGAGCATCCACATAATCTGCGTAGGTCTTCTCGGCGTACGCTTCCAGCCTCCGGATGGACTCTGCGGCATAGCCTCCCTCCGACGTACGGACGGGCTCCTCGAATGCGCCGACGAGATTCACCGGCTGATCGCGGCGGACGGTGACGAGGACCGCATCCGGCAGAGTGCGGTTTGCGAAGGTGTTCTGCTTGCCGGTGGGCATGGATTGGATGAAGGCCTTGGCAAACTCCTGGACAGCCCGGGCTGTGAGCTCCTTTTCGCCGTTCAATTCCCTTGCCAGATTATGGACGGCCACCGTTGCATATCGGTAGAGGGTCGAGGAGTTGAACTCCACCACACCAATCATATCGGCCCCTGCATTGTCCTCCGGTGCCATGTCGTCGATGGCCGTGAAATAATCGTACTCGTTATCGACACGATGGGTGGAGATGCTATGGGCAACCTGTGAAGAGGCCTCTGCGTTCAAATCGGGCTGATCTGCCACCATGCGACCGAAAAGCGCAATGTCGATGCTATGATTCTCTTTCAGCAATTTCTTGGCTTCTATTTTGATGTCCTTATCCACCTCCCCTTGATGGGAAAGGATATACTTCGCCAGATTGCGGGCCTGTGTCCTGCTGATAAAGAACAGGGCCCTCGTCTTTTCTTCCTCACTCTTTTTCTCTGTCGATACCCCACAGAGCTTCAGGATTCTTGCTGCCAAAAAAAGGGCTTCGTCCTCTGCTATTGACGGTTCTAGGACGCGGATTTCTTTTGCAATCAAGCCGACGATGCGCTTTGTGCGGATGCCGAAATTCTCTTCCTGGAAATCCTCCCGAAGCATTTCCCGCATGGCCCGCTTCCAGCTCTGGGAGGAAACGCGGGCGCGGCGAACACCACCGTATAGTGCCGTCTTTGGCGAGCCCGTATCGTCACGGTTCACACAGCTGGGTGGAACCGTCTGAATCACATGAAAGTCCACATAAAGTCTCTTCATTTTGCATCATCCTCTTTTCTCTCTGTGTAAAAGTCCTTGCCCCAGCGTAGCACCACATCCCTCCGGGAGTCCAATCGCTGGAACCAATATAGATCCACGGCAAAGGAAGGATAGTCCAGGAATACTTGCTGCCCCTTCATCAGGCTTATGAGGCCACGCGCATGGTTTGCGAGCTCCGGGAGATCCTTTGCCGTCAGCACTTGGTCGAATCTCCTAGATACCCCGTTTTGATTGCTTGTGCTTTTCCATAGCTTGCGGACAGCGTGCCCAAAGGAATTCCAGCGGCTGGCGGAGGCTTCTCCCTCCGCCTGATTTGTGCTGACACAGGCATCGATCCCCTGCTGGTGGAGTGCATAGAGCGTAAGTGCCGTATAAAGTGCCTTTTCAATCCGGGCTTCCTGGGGGGGAGAGGCGGATATTTCTTCCTCGGGAAGCACAAAGCCCAAGAGCTCCGGCATCTCTCCCAGCTTCTTTCCGATACCACGTCGCAGCTTCGCCAAGGCTGCTTTGGAAGGATGCAATTGATGTATCCTCCTTTGCATGAAGCGGCGAATGTCTTGATTCCATACGTGCATTGTGTTCACCTCATCCCAGGATATCACGAAGCTGAATCTCATATCTTTGATTTGCCTTGATGGCATTCATGACAGTTGCTCCCGCTTCATCCTTTCCCGATCTCCCCGTAATAGCGGCCTCCGGACACTGCTCCAGCAGTTCATTGCCAAGAGCCAGCAGGATGCTTTTCGATAGCTGCATCCATTCCTCCATCTTGTCTCCTATGGTGTCCTCCTCTGGATGAATGGAAATCAGCCAGCTTCGAAAAGCTTGGTCTAAGCGATGATACGCAAGTTCCTGCGCGAATTTGGGCAAATTCTTGCTGCTGCCCTTTTCATCGCAGCCAGCAGCTGCCGCTATCCGCAGGGCAAGCACCCCGTATGATGATACAGCCTGTTTTGTATGTTCCAGCATGCGGACAATCTCCTGATGCCAGCTATCATTCATTTTATCGAGCAGTGCGGCATTTATCGTCAAGTCATCATGGATATAATCCTCAATCTGCCATCCTCCGCCTTTCCAGCTGTAGGCCGCGGCTAGGGATACAATCTGTACGCGGGGAATATTTCGAAGTTCCTGCCGAAGCAGCTGTAGCCAATGAATGACACCAGGCGGATAGGTTTTCCCATTTGAAGGCTTTTCTGACATGCCGAGCAAGGACGTAAAATCCCGCCAGATCTGGCAGTCCAATTGATGTTTTTTCGGCAGGATGCCGTTCTTCTCATCATTTTCCCAAAGTGTCATCATTTCATTGAGCAGACTGGATCCCTTGGCAAAATAATCTCCCATCGTCAGCAAATAGCCTGTGACCTGTCCCTGCTCCCGATGAAGCAGGATTCGCCTCGACTGCAGGGTCAGCAGATCCTTCTGGGCCCGAGGTTGCGGGATTTCCCGCTCGATTCTCTCGCAGACCGGCTTTTCCCAGTATGCGCTCTCCCCTTCCCCATCTGCAAAGATTTCATCCTGCAAATCTGCCAGAACGAAATTCAGCATGAGTGTCTCAAACAGGTTCCGTCCTTTCGCATAGATGAGTCCAAGCTGCCCGAGATAGCCTACGCCTTGCGGCCTTGGCATTTTGGCGGAATCATCATCGAAGCCATTGAGATGGAGCAGCCACCTCGCAGCTTCCGCATAGGAGACAGCCATTTGGCCTTCCCCAGCCCGACTGGGGAAAAGCCTTGGTTTATTGTCGCTCTGAAAGAGGTCTCCTACGAGCCTGGCTACTGTTTTCCACTTTGTTTCTGCGCTTGCTTTCTCCCCCTTGGCCATTTTATAGGCATCCATATTTTCCTTGATATGGGCTGACTGGTAAAAGGGCTCTGTCGGATGGAATAGCCAGAACCTGTCCCGATAGGGCTCCAGATACTCCTCAATCCTATTATCCGGGAACTTTTTTAGGTTCCACAATTCTTCCCACAGGTCAATCGAATCCTCAAGCTCGTGGATATTCCCACGATTGAAAGCACCATGCAGGATGGCAAGCAGCAATCGCAGGACGGCCACATCCTGCGTTGGCAGCTCCCCTGCCAGAGCCTTTGCCTCATGGGCATGGGCGAAGGTCTCGAGGATGGACCAGGCCTTCGTCTCGTTCGACTTTGTCCGCACGAGAATCCAGGGCTCCTCCAGCAGGTTGAATTCCTTTTCCGGCTCCTGTCTTTCCATTGTCATTCCCCCTTTTCCACGCGCAATCCGTATTTTTCATCATAGCTTATGGCCTGCCCCACGAGGGTTGTCTCATAGGCCTCATCCAACACCAGAAAAAGCTCTCCCTTCAGCCAATGGGAAACATACAAATCATCCAGATGATATTCCAGTACGATTTTCTCCAGCTCATCGATGACCCTGTCGATATTCCACCTTTTCGCAAAGGGGGAGGGCAGGGAAACGGAGCAACCCGCGATAGCCTTTACCACTTCTTCATCCGGAAGCCCATCGTCGATCCGTATCTCCCCATATTCCCGAAGCCAGGGAACGGTATACAGATGCCCGTCGCTCCTTTTGCAGATAACGAGTACCTCCAGAGAGGTCTCGCTATCCCGGACGGTAGCCTCTCCCCTTTTCCCCGACGAGTCTTCTGTGATCGGTGCATTGAGCCAACCGATGAGATTCTTGCGCTGCCCCTTCGGGGTCTTTATCTGGTACGTTTTCGCCTTCTGCTTTTTGTTCGCGATTTTATTTTCATGAAACTCCGCCGCTTCCTCGAAAATCTGCTGGATGTCTTTTCTGTCCAAACCCGGCTCCAGCTGACCGAGGTTTGACAGCGCTTCCTCCTCATATTCCTTTTCGTACACCTGCTGGACAAGGCGGGGAATTTCCCTCGGTAGGAGGAGTGTGTCCGACAGAAAGGCGCGGGTCTTCAGCAAAAGGTATTTGCCATACACCGCCTCACAGCCCTCCTCAAAGGACAACTTGCCTTGTATGCCCATGATATAGCAGCAGGGCTGCCGGAGCCCCGCCGGCCGCAGTTTTCTATCATGGCGATGCAGCCGACCGATGCGCTGCAGCAGGAGATCCATGGGGCAGATTTCCGTAAAGAGCACATCGAAGTCCACATCCAGGGATTGCTCCATGACCTGGGTGCCCACCACGATGAGACGCTCCGGCCTCTGCTCTTCCCCTGGGCCCAAGAGCTCGCGGACCGCCTGCTCTTTGCCGGCCCGATCTACACTCAGGAAGCGGGAGTGGAGCAGCAGCACCGTATCCTCGCCAAAAACCATCTCCATAAGCTCCGCCACCTCCTGGGCCTTGCTTACGGTATTGCAGATAATTCCGACACACCCGCCATCGCCCAATATCCCCTCCAGCTCTCCTGCCAGGCAGTCTTCGTCCATCTGCTTCAAATACACCATGTGCTCTATCCCGGCAGATTTCGGGATGGCCTGGCATAGCTTTGGGCCTTCGGTGAAGCTGATCAACGGGTAAGGACTGACCGCCGAAGGCTTAAGAGCTTCCTGGGTGGCTCTCGGGGGATCCGCCGGAGGCGCAGGTCGCAGAAAGGATGCCGGCTTCTTTTTCCTGGGAAGCGCACTCTCTTGATAGGCCTGCAGAAGCTCCCGGCGGCGATGGGGCGGAAGCGTAGCCGACAGGACGATGACGGGGACATGGTAGGCCCCCAGCCAGCTCAGGACGAGGTCGAGGTACTGGTTCATATAGGCATCATAGGCATGGCATTCATCGAGGATAATGACCTTGTTGGCCAGAGCCAGGTGACGGAGGGCCAGATGCTTTGTCTTCAATCCGCCCATGAGGACATGGTCGATTGTCCCCACGACGAAATCCGCCAGGAGGCCTTTCTTGCGGCCCTGCGTCCATTCATTGACCACGACGGAGGCCTCGCCCTCCGCCTCATCGTAGATGTGGGAGTCCAGCTTTATCCCCCTATACTCCTCGTTGAAGCCAGCTTTTCCATGGGCTAGAAAAATGGATTTCCTGCTCTCTGGGTGCAGGGCCTCCATCCATCCCCTTATCCTGGGGAATATCCCATCGCTTGTGGCCTGGGTCGGCAGGGCAAAGTAGATGCCCCCAAGGCCGAACCGCTTCGCAAAGGCCTCCGCTGCGGCGAGGGCCGCCTCCGTCTTTCCCTCTCCCATGGGGGCTTCTATGACCAGGAGACCGGGCTGCTTCATCTGAAGGGCGACAGAGAGGGCACTTTCCTGCACAGGACGCGGCTGACGGCCAAACCTGGTCGGGTATAGATCCTCCCAGGGGCAATCCGAGGAAAATAGTGCAAGCTCTGGAAAATGAAGCTGATGCCAGGCCTTCCTTGCCCGAAGCCTGGAGGGATCGACCTTATCCAAGCCATAGTCCCTAGAGCACAGGGGAAATTTCCTCTCATCGCTGGCCAGCCAGTCCGCCATGATGAGAAGGCCGCTGAGCAGGACCTGGGCTGGAACAGTCACTTTGACCTGCGGGATACCATCAAAATCTGCCAGAGAAAGGGCATAGCGAAGTATTTCGCCCTGCACCCTTTCCCAAGGTTCATTCGTTGCACCTGTCGTCCTTGGATAGCCTGGCACGCTTTCGAGTAGTCCTGCATCGGCCACAGGGCTTCCATGGTGCCCGCCCACAATATCCGCCAGACTGCGATCTGCTCCCTCATCTTCCTTATATTCTTCCAGGATATATTCGCTGATCAGGGCATGGGGAAAATCCCGCGCGATGGCATGATTCCTGATTTCTACGGGCAGACCCTTGCTGGTGATATCATCGACAATGTCCCCAAAGCCCACCTTTGCTGCTTTTTCCACAAAGGCCGGCTCTGCCTTG
The DNA here is from genome assembly GCA_945873115.1 of uncultured Mitsuokella sp. Lineage (GTDB taxonomy): Bacteria > Bacillota > Negativicutes > Selenomonadales > Selenomonadaceae > AWVT01. The sequence continues at coordinate 7,808 of CAMCBT010000006.1, read as the reverse complement.
CCACAATCATGGGAGGCCGCCAAAAAACGGAAGATTTTCCGTGCATACGCCCGCCGCTCCTCCCGAGAAAGCTCAGAAGGCAGGGAAAGTCCCTCCGCAATGATGTTCTTCGTATGGGAGGGCAGCCAATGCTGCCAGATTTGGTCCGCAATCTCGGCGGTATCCGCCAGATGGATCCACAGGGGCAGCCAGCAATGGGAGCCGTCCCGGGAGAGCTTGCCCCAAAGTGATTTTGCTGCCGAAGTCAGCGTGTATCCCTCATTTTCCATGCTGCACCAGCTTTCTGCAAGTATGGCAACCGTCTTGTCTCATTCGCTTTCAATCGAATTTTCTTTAGGGAACCGCTGATTAAATGAGGTGCTTCGGATTTGCGTGGATGCGCTGTATCTCCCTAGGAGACAAACCGGAGGCGTAGCAGAGCTACGCTGAGGATTTGTCGACGACGGGAGGACAGTGCAGACGCGTGAAGACGGAGTGCCGAATTAATCAGTGGTTCCTTAGGATTCTTTCTGAGGCTCTCCCGAAAGATGCGTGAGCTTGGCCAGGAGGATGCGACGGACGGAGGCATCTATGCGCTCCATGGGGATCTCGCCGGACTCCACGGCCTCCAGCAGTCCCAGGTAGACGTCCGTCTCGTGGGGGTATTCGTGGCAGACGAGGACGATGTCGGCGCCGGCCTCTACGGCGCGGCGGCCGATGTCGCGGAAATCGTAGTGCTTCGAGAGGGCGCCCATCTCCACGTCATCGGTAATGATGAGGCCCCGGTAGCCCAGCTTTTCCCGGAGGAGATCCGTCTGGATGGCCCTCGATAGACTCGCCGGGTTCTCCTTGTCGTAGGCGGTATACTTCAGATGGGAGACGAGGATGAAATAGTCCTCCGGCTGCTTTTCGTCGATGATGGTCTGGAAGGGCAGGAGGTCGCGGGCCGCCATGTCCTCTGCTGTCGCGTCAATGGTGGAGACCTCCTCGTGGGAGTCCACGGTGCCCCGGCCGATGCCGGGGAAGTGCTTCAGGGCGTAGAGCATCCGATTCTCCTCGTAGCCCTGGGCGGCGGCTCGGACGAATTTTAACACCGTTTCCGGGTCGTTGGAAAAGGCCCGGCTGCTCTCCCCCACATCGGCCACGGGGGCGAAGTTCAGATTGATGCCCAGCTTCTTAAGCTCCTTTGATGTGCGGGAGGCGGAGGCCTCTATCTTTGTGGTCTCTCCCTCATCCCCCAGTTCCTTTTGGGAGGGGGGCGGCGGGAGGAAGTCCTTCCCCCGCACGACGCTGCCGCCCTCCTCGTCCACACCGATGAAGAGGGGTACCTTTTCCCCGGCTCCCCGTTGGAGGCCATCCACCAGAGCCCTTGTCTGCTCCGCCGTCTTCATATTTCGGTCGAAGAGAACGACACCGCCGATGTGGTACTGGTGGAGCATGTAGAGGCTGTCCTCGTCCGCCGTCTCGCCCCGGACGCCGATCATGACCATCTGGCCCACCTTCTCCGCCGGGGTCATGGACGAGAGGATGGCCTGGGCCTTTTCCTCCAGGGTCTCTTCCCTCGCCGCCTGCTTTCCGCCGCAGCCGAGGGCGACCAGCAGCAAAAGGCAAAGAAGGACAAGTGCCACGCGCTTTCCCATAAATTCACGCCTCCTTCAACTCATTCGAAAAAAGGAGCTGCCTCGCAGCTCCTTCTGTGTATCTAGTTCTAAAATTGCCCTCAGTCCAAGAAATCCTTGAGCTTGCGGCTGCGGCTTGGGTGGCGCAGCTTCCTGAGGGCCTTTGCCTCGATCTGGCGGATGCGCTCCCGGGTGACGCCAAAGTTCTGGCCGACCTCCTCCAGAGTCCGGGCGCGGCCGTCGTCCAGGCCGAACCGCAGGCGAAGCACCTTCTCCTCCCGAGGGGTGAGCGTGTCGAGGACCTCCTCCAGCTGCTCTTTGAGGAGCATGAAGGAAGCGGCCTCCGCCGGTGCGGGAGCATCCTGATCCTCGATGAAGTCGCCGAGGTGGGAGTCCTCCTCCTCGCCGATTGGGGTCTCCAGGGACACGGGCTCCTGGGCGATCTTCATAATCTCCCGCACCCGCTCCACGCTTATCTCCATGACCTCGGCAATCTCCTCCGGCGTGGGGTCGCGCCCCAGCTTCTGGAGGAGCTGCCGCGAGACCCGGATGAGCTTGTTGATAGTCTCCACCATATGGACGGGGATGCGGATGGTACGGGCCTGATCCGCGATGGCGCGGGTGATGGCCTGCCGGATCCACCAGGTGGCATAGGTGCTGAACTTATACCCCTTGTTGTAGTCGAATTTCTCCACGGCCTTGATAAGACCCAGATTGCCCTCCTGGATGAGGTCGAGAAAGAGCATGCCGCGGCCCACATAGCGCTTGGCGATGGAGACCACCAAGCGCAGATTCGCCTCGGCGAGACGCCGCTGGGCCTCCTCGTCGCCCTGCTCCATGCGCTTGGCGAGGGCTACCTCCTCCTCTGCGGTGAGGAGAGGGACGCGGCCGATTTCCTTCAGGTACATGCGCACCGGGTCGTCGATGCTGATGCCCTCCGGCACGGAGAGGTCGATTTCCACCTCCTCCGTGTCCTGGGGATCCACCATGTCGTCCTCGTCATGCTTGGAGGAGTTCGTATCATCCACGATCTCGATGCCCTTCTTGCTGAAGATATCGTACATGGCATCAATCTCGTCCGGCGTGATATCCTGCTCCTGCATGGCCTCCATCAGCTCGCCATAGGTGAGGGTATCGCCGTTCTTCGCTCCCTTGGACAGCAATTTGTCTATGATCTGGGCGCTGCGCGGGGCTCCCGCCTTTTCCTTCGTTGCTTCGTCCGACATCCTCACTGCCCCCTCTCTATCGATAGTCCCTGCTCTTCCATCTCACTCGGATTCCATTTCTTCCAATTCATGTTTGATTGCTTCTACCCTTTGCAATTCGACGCGATACGCCGGATTTCCTGCTTCTAAATATTTTTCTGCCAGCTGGCTGTGCTCCATGTACTTCTGATTGAGGTATGCCTTTTTCAGGACTCGGAGGGCATCCTGGTAGGCCGCCTCCTCGCTCCGCCCGGCGAGAAGCCCTTCGTCCACCTGGGCCCTAGAAAGCTCGGCGGCGGCCTCGTCGCTGAGCGCCGCCTGGATGTCCGTCTCGGAGCCGCCCTTTTTGAGGGCCGAAAGGATTTCCAGCTGGACGATCCCCAGGACCCTCTCGAGCGGCACGAGGGTCTCCGCCTCCGAAAGCCGCCCTGGGTCTGAGGTGGCAAGGCGTACCAGTACCCGCCCCGCCTTGTCGAGGGCGGAGTCAGACCTTCGGATCTCCCGGCGGAGAGGCGTTCGCTCCGGTGCCGCCTCCCGCTCCCGGGAGCCCCGTCTGAGCTCGTCGCGCACCACGTCCTCCTCCAGCATGAGGGCGGAGGCCAGGCGTTTCACGTACTCGGTCCGCGCCGCGCCCGCCCCCATCCCCTGGAAGACAGGGGCCATCTGGTGAAGGGCCTGGACCTTGCCGGAGAGGGTGTCGTGGCGGGTGTGGGCGAGCACGTACTCCATGCGGAAGTCCACCAGGGACAGGGCCTCGCGGGTCAGCGCCCGGAAGGCATCCGCACCGTTTTTCCGAATGAATTCATCCGGATCCTTGCCGTCGGGCACACGGAGCACGGAGACCTCCGCCCCCGTGTTCTGGAGGATGGAGAGGGCACGGATGGTGGCTGACTGGCCCGCCTCGTCGCTATCGTAGCAGAATATGAGCCGCCTGGCGTAGCGCATGAGCTTCTTCGCGTGCTCCACCGTAAAGGCAGTGCCAAGGGTCGCCACCACGTTCTCGATGCCCGCACCGAAAACGGCGATGGCATCCATGTAGCCCTCCACGATGATGGCATAGCCCTCCCTCGCTATGGCGTGGTGGGCCCGATCCAGGCCGAAGAGGAGATACCGCTTGTTGAAGAGGATGGTCTCCGGGGTATTGAGGTACTTCGGCACGGAATCGTCCAGCACCCGGCCGCCAAAGCCCACGACGCGCCCTCGCTCGTCCGCAATCGGTATCATCATGCGGCCCCGGAAGCGGTCGTAGATGCCGTCCCCCTCCCGCCGAGGGAGGCAGAGGCCACTCCCCAAAAGAAGCTTCTCCGTCACGCCCCGCTTCTGGAAGGCCGTCTTGAGCTTGTCCCAGGCGGGGGGCGCAAAGCCGAGGGAGAAGGCCTTTATGGTGGCCTCCGTGATGCCCCGGCCTGCCAGATACCTCCTGCCCGGCTCCCCAATCTTCGTCAGGGTCAGGCAGTTGTGGAAGAAGTCCCGGGCCAGCTCATTGACCCGCAGGAGATCCTTTCGCTCCCGCTCCCGCTGCTCCTCCGCCGGTGTGAGCTTCCGCTTCGGCAGCTCGATGCCGAGCTTTTCTGCCTGGAGCTTTATGGCCTCGAAGTAGGAGACATTCTCCATGAGGGAGAGAAATTTGAAGGCATTGCCCCCGGCATGGCAGCCGAAGCAGTAGAATAAGCCCTTCTCCGGCTCCACGGAAAAGGATGGGGTCTTCTCCTGATGAAAGGGGCAACAGCCCCAGTAGCGCCCGCCCTTCCTCTTCAAGGGCACATAGGTCTGCACCACCTGCAATAGATCCGTGCGGGCCGCCACCTCGTCCACAAAGGCCTGCAGCCTCTCATTTTGCATTGCCGCCACGTCGCTGACTCCTCACACCCCATCCCGTTTCTTCCTGTCTCCAGGCGACACAGCAGAGTAGGATTTTTCTGCTTTTTCCGTCTATATGTATTCCTTCTAAATCCCGAATATCCTTTTTTTGATAAAAAATAATTCTTTTCCGATATTCGCTATACAATTTAGGACGTATTCCCTATTAGTCACCGAAGGGTCTTCCCGACCGGCGGCATAAAGATATTCGTGAAGAGCTCCACCGCGTAGCTGTCCGTGAGGCCGGAGACGTAGTCCGTCACAATCTGCGCCCGGCCCCAGCGCTCCTGGCGCTTGGCAAACTCCTCGGGGAGCTCCTCAAAGTGCTCCGTGAAGTAGTGATAGAGTTCCCGCAGCACGAAGACCGCCTGCCGCCGCTCGCGGGCCAGCCGCTCCGAGTGGTAGATGCGCTCAAACATGAAGTCCCGGAAGGTCTGCATGACGCCTGCGATGGCAGGAGACATGCGGATCTCCTCCCGGCCCATGGAGCTCTCGATCATATCGGAGACCATGCTGGTAATCATGTGGGAGGTATCCGCCCCCAGGGCCTCCCGGACGGAGGCGGGGAGGTCGTCGGCCGACAAGAGCCCCGCCCGCATGCTATCATCGTAGTCGTGGCAGAGGTAGGCGATGCGGTCAGCGGTCTTTACGATCTGCCCCTCCAAGGTCTTTGGCTTGTGGGGGCCCGTGTGATTGACGATGCCGTCCTTCACCTCGAAGGTGAGATTGAGCCCCTTGCCGCCCTTTTCCAGATACTCCACCACCCGGAGGCTCTGCTCGTTGTGCTTGTAGTGGCCCGTGAGCTCCGCCAGTGCCGCCTCCCCCGAATGGCCGAAGGGGGTGTGGCCCACATCGTGGCCCAGGCCGATGGCCTCCACCAGATCCTCGTTGAGCCGGAGGGCCCGCGCAATCGTGCGCGATATCTGTGAGACCTCCAGGCTGTGGGTCATGCGGGTGCGGTAGTGGTCCCCCGCCGTGATGTAGACCTGGGTCTTGTGCTTCAGCCTGCGAAAGGACTTGGAGTGGAGAATCCTATCCCTATCCCGCTGGAACTTCGTGCGGAAGGGGCACTCCTCCATGGGCTCCTTGCGCCTGGCCTCCCGGCTCTTTGCCGCCAGGGGCGACAGTATCTGATATTCCAGCTCCTCCGTGCGTTCCCGTATGGTCATGGTTCCCCTCCCGTTCCTTATAATGTTACAATGGGTTCGCTCTCTATTTATACGCCTCCACCCATGCTTTTTCCTGCCTAAAAGGCATAATTTTGCAAAAAATCATCGTATCCGCTATAATAGAGAAAAGAATGGAATTCGTGTCATATCGGATAGGAGGTGCGATATGCGTACATTCTCGCGCATTTGCTTCTTTCTTCTTGCCCTCATCTGCCTTGTCGCAGCTCCCGTCTCAGCGGCGCAGCTCGCCCTGGCCCTGCCGCCCCCGCCCACCGGCACGCTCCCTACAAAGAATATGCTGACGGCGACGGCGGACGAGAGTAGCTACGACGATGCCAAGGACTGCTATGTCCTCAAAGGTCATGTGCGCATCGAGATCGGCACAGATGTCCTCCTGACAACCGACGAAGCCCAGATCTCCAGCGACACGCGAGCCATCTGGGCAAAGAATGCTGTGACCCTCACGGAGGATGACTGCACCTTCACCGGCGAAGGAGCCTACGTGAATGTGGAGGGCCAGTCCGCCTCCTTCTACGGTCATCCCTGCAAGCTCACTCGCACGGGCCTCTCCATCCAGAGTGACACCATGCAGTATCAAAGAAGCGCCCATCTCGTCATATTCGACGGCCACGTGCTCTGCATCCAGGAAGGCAAGGAAAAGGCCGCCACTCACCTGGAATACGATATCGAAAAGGATGCAGTACGCTGATAGCCTTTGACAAAAAAGCGGGTTCACATCAGCAAAGCCGAAGAGGCAGCCACAAGCAGATTGCACGAAAAATACAAGCGCTTGGCATCTCTAACAGAAAAGACCACGGCAACCTCGGCCGTGGTCTTTTGCTTTTCAGGATACCTTGTGATAAAAGAAAATCCGTGCCAGATATTTTTTCCTGCACATCCATATCCCTAAATGCAGGATGAACGCAAAGAAAATAATTGCTGCGCAGAATGTAATAAGGCCGCGCATGGAGAGGCCGAACATTCCTGCATAATTGAAAAAATCGATGCCAGAGCTGTCACGGAATGCCCGATATATTGGCCCAAACAGCATTTCTACGATGATAATCTGAAGCAAGTAACTTTCAAGTGTATATTGCCCGCCAGTGGCGATATAGGAAAACAGCCTCGTGCCCTCCAGCCTTTTTGCTACAACGTAGACGGCCGCAAGAACCAAGTAAGATCCCAGCAAACCAAGTGCCAGCTTCAGGCTGTCATTCAAGAGGAGACGTTCCATCCCAAATTTATGAATCGATAGACTGAAATCCAAGGGTTCCCCGTGCTGATAGGAAAATGCAAGATAGCAGACAATAAAGCCTAGCAAAACGATTTTCCACCATCGTATGCTTTTGTCCGTAACAGTAAAATATGCAGCAATACAAAAGCCGACGACGAAATAAAAATACATCCATGGGGTTGTATATGTTATCACCGGTATCACTGTGAATGGAACACCTAGCAGGAAAATCGCCCAATCATATCGCAATTTCCCTTTGCAAAAATGCCAAAGAAACAAAACGATAAGCGTATTCAATACAAGGTCGCCGAGAAACCATACTTGATGCGACATCAAAATCCATTTTTTGAAAAAGGTAATTGCTTTGAGGTCGTAGCTTCCTTGTGCGATCAAAATGAAATTCTTGAGAAGGCCAAATACCAGCATCGGCAGCATAAGTCCAAGCAGCCGATCCGTAAGTTTTTTTTGCACATACTCCTTCACACTCGACCATTTCTTCAGAGAACGATAGAAGAAATATCCGCAAAGCCCCATGAAGAGCGGCATATGGGTCGTATAGATAAGACGATAGATAGGGTCAATTTGCTCTGGATAGCAAGAAACGATTGATGTCTGCTGGACGACATGCCCCCATACAACGAGGAAAATCGTAAAAAACTTTACCGCATCAAGATAGGAATTGCGCTTGCTTGCTTGCTTGCTTGCTTGCTTGCTTGCTTGCTTGCTTGCTTGCTTGCTTGCT
>CAMCBT010000005.1 GCA_945873115.1 uncultured Mitsuokella sp. | reverse complement strand
GAGGGCTATGACACAGTCGTTGGCGAGCGTGGGGATGCGCTCTCGGGAGGACAACGTCAAAGAATTGCAATCGCCAGGGCTTTGATGACAAATCCTAAAATATTGATTTTTGATGAAGCGACGAGTGCACTCGATTATGAGGCGGAGCATGCCATAAAGCAGAATCTGGCAAGGATTGCGGCAGGACGCACGATGATTATGATAGCCCATCGTTTGTCTACGATACGGCATGCGGATCGTATTATCGTTTTTGAAAAGGGGCATATTGCAGAGGAGGGAACCCACGAGGAGCTTCTAAGCCTGCACGGCATATATGCAAGCCTGTACAAGAAGCAAGGAGGCGATCTGAGTGAATGATGCAGGAAAAAGGCAGCTCAAGGAGGAAGAATATGATTTTCTGCCTGCCGCACTAGAAATTGCAGAAAGACCGCCTTCGCCGATTGGCAGAAAAATTATATGGGGGATCATTGCGGTCTTTGTCACGGCTTTTCTTTGGGCTTGTATAGGCAGTGTGGATGAGGTGGCTGTAGCAACCGGCAAGGTGATACCTGCTGGATACGTGAAGACGGTACAGCCGCTGGAAAAAGGAACCGTGCGATCTATCCTTGTAAAGGATGGAAGCAATGTCAAAAAGGGCGAAGTATTGATGGAGCTGGATACAACTGCAACGGAGGCAGACGTGTCCAGTCTGGAACAACAGAAAGTCCATCTTGATGCAGAAATTGAGCGATTGGAAGCGGAGCGGGATGAAAGGGAATTCATTCCGCTCCCTACGGAGGATGCTCGTCTGCAGATAGAGCGTCAGAGGCAATATGCCCTTTTCCTGCAACGAAAGAAGGCGCAGGATTCTCAAATGGAGACGCTTGCGGCATCCATTGCGGCTCAGGGAGAATCAGCCCGCGCTGCTGAATTTGCAGCCAGGAAGCTCAAGGAACAGCTTGCGATTGCAGAAGATAAGGAAGGGCGCATGAAGGAGCTTCTGGAGGTCAATGCAGTCTCTGATTTTTCCTATCAGGATTATCGGGAGCGGAAGCTGACACTGACAGAGGAGTTATCTGCAGCCCGGCGAGATATAGCAAGACAGCTTGCCGAGTATGGAGCTCAAACAGCAAAGTGGCAGAATGCGAAGGAAACCTATCAACGAGATGTCATGGCGCAGCTGGAGGATGATATACAACGCAGGGCCAGTATTGTCGAGCAGCTCAGGAAAGCAGAGAATGAAAAGGATGCACGCTATCTAAGAGCTCCCGTGGATGGGACAGTCCATGCCTTGCAGATTCATACCGTGGGCGCAGTGGTTTCGCCGAGTGAGACGGTCATGGTCATCGTTCCGGAGGACACACAGGTGGAAATGGAGGTATGGGTGCAAAACGATGATATTGGCTTTGTCCATGAAGGCCAAGAGGCTGTCATCAAGGTGGATACCTTTCCTTTTCAAAAATATGGGATGATTCAGGCTCACGTTTCAGAAGTGGCAGCTGATGCTACCGAGGATAGGGAAAAAGGCCTTGTATATCGTGTCATATGCAGGACAGAGACGCCGTTTCTGGAGGTTCGCGGAGACAAGACTATGCTATCTCCTGGAATGGGAGTTACGGCAGAGATAAAAACGCGAGAGAAGCGCATCATCGAATATTTCATGGATCCGTTTATCCGCTATCGCGATGAAGGCTTGCGAGAGCGCTAAATTAATATGGCGGGGGGAATGAAACGTGAATGTAACAGCGATTTCATCGGAGATATGGGATAATTTTTCCCTTAATGAACTTTCGTGGATATGCTCGTTTCCTTTTCTATTGGCAGCTTATGTGCAAATGTTCCGAAAGAAGAGTTTTTTCTATCTCTATATTCTGTCGCTTGTCCCATTTTTCGTATGTATGATTTACTCTGTTCTAAGTATACTCAAGGCAGGTGAAGAGAAAAAACTGGGACAAGAAATTATTACCCAGGCGGCATTAGGAGATTTTATAGCTTTGATGAATTACATTTGTTTTATTTGTTTTGTGAATAGTATCCTGATCTTTTTATATCATCTAATACATAGGGAATATGCATTAAGATGGGGCTTCATTTGTATTGGAGCCTGTATCCTCTGGATTGGGTTGGGAATTTTTATGGGATCATATTATATCAAAACACAGCAGGCATTAGACATCATGCTGCAGTAAAACAATCAAGGAGGGAAGCAAAATGTCAGATGAATTCAAGCTAGATGAATCTGTATTTATAAAAGAACTGATAAAATTAAATGATTTGCTTGGAAATGCGGTACAAATAGATAAGTTTTTAGACGCCTTAAACAATCCTGAGTTATCTCATGCGGAGAGAGGGGGAATCCTTGGAGACACGGGGTGGGCTGTGCTAACGCAAATTCCACCTTTTGAACAAATGGAACTTTTACGTACTTTCGTTAATTATGGACTGGAACTTGCAGGAATAGAAAAAGAGGTTCCAAACCCGCTTGGAGGGTTGGGATGGGCGATGGGCGTGCCTTGGGATGTCGTAGAGGAGCGGCTTGCGGATATATTAAAGAAGATGGATGAGGCTCAGCCAAGTCCTTCTCCTTATCAACCGCTAGAAAATCCCAATCGGCAGGGGCTGCAGCCGGCGTTACCAGTCGATCCTGTCGTGTTGAAACTAACACATGATATACCTGCCAGACAGACCTGGGCGTATTTTGACCATAACGGGGATGGCTTTGCAGAGGCTTCTGAGTGGATTCGGAAAGGTGAAGCGCTTCTTGTCATGGATCGGGATGGGAACGGGCAGATAGATGATGGCAGCGAGCTTTTCGGGGATTATACAAAGCTTGCTCGGGGTAGTCGTGCCAAGGATGGTATGGATGCACTTCGTGCAGAGGATACGAATCGGGATGGCATACTGGATAAGAGGGATGCTAGTTGGGGAAGCCTTCTTGCCTGGGAAGATAATGGAAATGGAATCGTTGAGGAAGGTGAGTTAAAAACTCTCGAGGCTCTCGGAATTGCAGAATTAAGTCTGACAGAAGATTCTAGAATCTATGATGCAATGTTTTCCGTCAATCGAATAGATACAGTGCATAAGGCCGCAATCAAAGGGGACAAGAGCATTTTGAAGGAGGCATTCCTACCAGGGAGCGGGACACTCCTGTCCAGCTGGGAGGCCTTGGCAGGTGAGGAGGGCGAATCGCTCCGGGAGCTTCTTCATGCCTATGAGGCCGTATCGGATGAGTCGGCACGCTCTGAGCTTCTGGATAGCATACTCTATCATCTTGCAGGAGCGACGGAAGAAGATGCAGATGCGAGAGGTAATGCTATTGACGGGCGAAAGCTGAAGGTTTTGGAGGCGTACTATGGCGACTCCTACAAGAATGGAGCAAACCCCAATAATTGGAATGGATCTATCTATACCGCACTCTACGGGGATGTAAAGCAACACTATGAGGGATGGCTGGCTGTGCATGGTTCAGCCAAGCCGTTCGTGGAAAAAATAACGCCATATTTCGACGAGAAGAATGTTGCGCTTCGGGCTGATTTTTCTGCTGCAATAGAGGCACTTGAGGTAGCAATAGCCAAAGCGCCTTCCAAAGGGGCGCACATTCTATCGGATTTTGCAAAGGCAGCGGCTGTCCTGGGCTGGAGTGGCTTTGAAGACTATCAGAACGTGGTGTCGCATTTTGCGCAGGAGGATGATTCGTTTGCCCTTGCCTTTCTGCAGGCGGACCGGCGTATGATTAACGGAACGAAACGGAGAGACGAGCGGGCAAACGAAGGTGGCAATGCTCTCCTCCTTGGAAAAGATGGAGATGACAGCCTATATGCCCATGGAGAGGATACCGTGATTGTCGGCGGTTCCGGAAACGATAAGATCTATGGGAATCGCGGAGATGATCCCCATCGCTGGGGAGAGCATGCCGGCCAAGGAAATGTGACGATATTCTGGGGGAAAAATGATGGCAAGGACACCGTCCATCTCGTAAGCAATCGTGAACGAGCTATAGCTCAGCAGGATACACGCGGCCAAGCTTTTTTGCTGGCTGGTGAAGGAATCCATAGGGAGACAGTGGGCTTTTATCAAGAGAAGGAAATGCTTACGATTACGAACAAGGAAACAGGTGCAAGTATTTCTTTGCCAGACTGGTTCCGAAGCGATATGGATAAATTGGACGGTATTATCTTTGCCGATGGGACGCGTATAGATAAGGAAGAGCTTTGGCGTGAAGCGGATGGTTTTCATAATCCAACGGCTTCGGTCAGCCAGATAGAGTCATGTGTCGCCAAAATCAAAGAAGCAGCTCTTGAATTTTATACACCCGTTTCCTCGATAGATAAGTCAACGGAATTTCAGGGTAAAAATCATTTGATAGTTGCTCCTGCTACAAACTGATACATACCAATTCAGATAGGAAGTGATGCAAATGAATGCTGTGTTTGTAGTAATGGAAACGCTGTCGAATTATACCATTTACATAATTTTTACTTCCATTGTCCTTCCATTGCTTTTGGCAACCTATATCCAAATGATACGTGGAAAAATCTATGTGTACCTTTTTGTGTTGTCAAATCTTCCGGTTGTTATTTCCTGGATTGTATTAGCAATCTACGTGTTTTTGACAGGTATAAAGCAGGGTATAGGTGTGTTGTATCTTTTGAAGGGAGCGATTGGAATCTGCGTTGCAGGAGCAGGCGGAACATGTTTTTGCAGCTTCATATATAGCGTTCCGATTGTGTTATATCATCTAATTCGCTGGCGGGAGGTTCGGAAATGGGTTGCGGTATGCCTGGGATCTCTGCTGCTCTATTTTGGAATCGTGGTATTGCTTGTGCCCTACGGAAAAAAACTCGCAAGGATGTTGGAGCTTATTCTCTCGTGAAGTAAAAAGCAATTTGTTAACGCCAGACCAACTTGGTTTTGGAGGCTCGTCCAGCTGCTGGGCGGGCTTATTTTTTGCAAAGGAAGCCCGCGAAGGAGCCTACGGAGGTCATGGTGACCTCGCTGTACAGCCCTTTCAGCTTCTCTTCCAGCGAGCTTTCCGTGTCAAAGGGCGGCGTGAAGAAGCCGCAGGGGGCGCAGAAGCATTTGATGAAACGGTCTGTGATGGCATTCTCGCCCCTTACGTAGCAGCAGCCGGTGAAGGTGCCGCCTCTTTGCAGGACGCGATGAATTTCCGTGAGGGCGGATTCCTTCTGCGGAAAGGCGTGGAGGCCGTCGATGGATAGGACGCAGTCGAAGCTATCGTTCTCGAAGGGGAGGGCGGAGACATCGCCCTGCTGGAAGTGAATGGCGTGGAGACCCAGTTCATTGCCGTATTTTCTTGCCCGCGCCAGCATTTCCTCGGAGTAGTCCATGCACGTGATGGAGGAGGCGTTCATATCCTTATAGTAGGGAAGGGACAGGGCCCCCGTGCCCACGGGGATTTCGAGCAGGTCGCCGACGAAGTCCTTCGAAAGGCCCTGGAAGGCCTGGCGCAGGAAGGCGGCGTATTTTTCTCCATCCAGCTGCCACAGGAAGCGGATGGCAAGGCGGCCTAAGAGGCTTTCGTTCTGCATCATGCCGTCGTAATGGGAGGCAAGGCGCCCTACGAGGGCATAGGCTTTTCGTACAATGGTATTTCTCTCGCTCAAGCTTTTCTCTCCTATCTGTCGCTGGAAGGAAAATACGTCTTTCCTCTATTTTTGTCAAAAAAAGTATGCAGGCTCCCTTTTTGCATGATATACTAGTCGTATTGTATCTCGTGTACGGAAGGAAGTGCCACCATGTTTCTAGGTCTTACAGTCCCGAAGCTCCTGTTGATTCTTGCCATCGGTCTTCTCGTCTTTGGCCCGGGAAGGCTCGCAGGCGTGGGAAAATCCCTCGGGGAGAGTCTTCGCGCCTTTCGCTCTGCCGCTACGGAGGAGCCGGAGAAAGGAAAGGACGCGCCGGAAAAGAAGGGCGAATAGAAAAACCGCCCGTTGCAGGGCGGCGCGTCTCAATCCTCTACGTCACGCGATTCGAGATAGAAGAAAAATCCTGTGACGATGACGGCGGCTACAAGCCATACAAAGGGCGGAATCATGATTACCTCCTGGTCAAAAAGCGGCACGGGGGATAGTCGATTTCCGTACGGAATTCTTAGCTAAAAAATACGATATTCCTATGAAAAAAGGCTGAAAACACGCGAGAAAGGAAGTCTTGTAGATAAGATGAAGGAGAATGTTTATGCGCGGGAGGCGTAGGGCCAGACGGAGCTATCGTCGGGTCAAAGCTGCTGGCATTGCGCTTCTGGTGCTGCTCGCCTGCGTTCTGGGCGTTTTTGCTGCCCACCATAGCCCCTTTTCCTCGAAAAGCGCAGCAAAGGAGGACGGGGTAACCTATATCATGGTGCTTGGCGTAGACAGGCGGGCGGACGATGTGGGGCGTAGCGATACCCTCATGGTGGCCTCCATCGACAAGTCGGCGGAGAAGGCAGCACTGCTCTCCATCCCCCGGGATACCCGCGTCCCCATCGAGGGCCATGGCTACGACAAGATAAACCATGCTTATGCCTATGGGGGTCATGCGCTTTCCCAGAAGAGCGTGGAATCCCTCCTAGGTGTGCCGATGGATCACTACATCCTCGTGGATATCAAGGCCTTTGAGCGCATCATCGATGCCATCGGCGGCGTGGATATCGATGTGGAAAAGCGCATGTACTACGAGGACCCTTGGGATGACGACGGGGGCCTCGTCATTGACCTCTACCCCGGCGAGCAGCACATGGATGGCAAGAAAGCCATAGAGTATGTGCGCTACCGAGATGGGGAGGGGGATATCGGCCGTATCGGCCGTCAGCAGAAGTTCATGAAGGCCGTGCTGGCAAAGCTCATTTCCCCGGAGATTCTCCCCCGCATCCCCAACGTCGTGGAGGAGGTCAAGAGCTCCATCGATACGGATATGAGCGTATCGGAGCTACTGGAGTTCGCTGGCCTCCTGAAAAGCATGCAGAAGCAGGGGCTCACGGCTCAGATGGTGCCGGGAACGCCTGCCTACTACAGCGATATCAGCTATTGGATTCCCGACATCGTCAAGACGAGGGAGGGGCTCCTCTCGGAGGTGGGCCGCTCCATGACGGAGTCGGAGCAGAAGTCGGCAGAGGAGGCAGAGACTGCCTATCGGGCAGATTTGCCGAAGGAGCTCAGCCTGGCGGAAAAGAAATCCGACGGCAAGGATACCCCTAAGGAGGAGCCCCAGGGACCTATGAAGCCGGAGGAAATCTCCGTCATGGTCATAAACTCCAGCGGCATCAATGGAGCCGGCGCTCACGTGGCAGCTGTGCTCCAGCGGAAGGGCTTCATCATCTCCGGCGTGGAGACGGGACGGACGAACTCTAGGGAGCAGACGACCATCACGACCTCGAAGCGTAATACGGATGTCTTCTACGGGATGCCCTTCCCCTGCCTCATCATGGAGGGGGGCAGCTCCAATCAGGCGGTCGTCAATATCGGAAGGGATTATGCAAGCAAGTAAGGTGAGAAATTGAGTTCGTTAAAGGCAATAGGGCTGAAAAAGGAATTTGGCATCGAGGTGCTCTTTGAGAATGTGAGCTTTGAGGTGGCCCGTGGCGACAAGGTGGGATTCGTGGGGCCGAATGGCGCAGGAAAGTCCACTCTGATGCGCTGCCTCCTGGGGCTCGAGGAGCTGGATGGTGGTACGGTGGAGCTGGGGGCCGCCTCCGTGGGCTATGTGGAGCAGCAGGCTGATTTTGGGGAAGGCACCCTCTACGACGAGTTTCTCCAGGCCTTTGACGATGTGCTGACCCTTGCTCGGAAAAAACGGAATCTGGAGCGGCGCATTGCCGATGAATCCGACGAACAGGCGTTGGAGGAATATGGGCGTGTCGTGAATCGCTTCGAGCAGCTGGGCGGCTATGATTTTGAAAGCCGCATTCGCCGCACGGCCTTTGGCCTTGGCTTTACGGAGGCGGATTTTGACAAGAAGGTAGCGTATTTTTCCGGCGGGCAGAAGACGCGGATATGCCTTGCAAAGGCACTGCTGCGGGAGCCGGATTTCCTCTTCCTCGACGAGCCCACGAACCACCTGGACATCCAGATGACCCAGTGGCTGGAGGATTTCCTCCGGAGCTATTCCGGCGGTGTCCTCATCATCTCTCATGACCGCTATTTCCTCGATCGGGTGGCCACCCGTATTCTGGAGCTGGACGCGAAGATGGTGACGAGCTACGCGGGCAACTACACCTACTACAAGAAGGTGAAGTCAGAGCGCAGGGCAGCCCTCGTTTCTGCCTACGATAAGCAGCAGGAGCATATCAGGAAGACGGAGGAATATATCCGCCGCTATCGGGCGGGCATCAAGAGCAAGCAGGCGCGGGGCCGGGAGAGTCAGCTGAAGCGCCTCGAGCGCATCGTCCTGCCGCCGGAGGCCGCCACCTTCGACTACTTCGCACTGGCAAAGCCGCCGGAGTGCGCCCAGCGGGTGGCGGAGTTGGAGGAGGTCTCCTTCTCCTTCGGGAAGAATGCCATCTTTTCCGAGGTTTCCTTCCTCATCCGCAATGGGGATGGCGTAGCTCTCGTGGGGCCAAATGGTGCAGGAAAGACGACACTTCTCCGGCTTCTTGTGGGAGAGCTAGCCCCTGAGTCCGGCCGGGTGAAAATCGGCTCCCGGGTGAAAATCGGCTATTTTTCCCAGCAGCATGAGGGACTTCACCCGGAAAACACCGTTCTGGATGAAATCATGTATGAGTTTGGACTTGACGAGGAGCAGGCGCGACGATATCTGGGTGCTTTCCTCTTTCGTGGGGATGAGGTGCTTCGCCGCATCTCCATGCTCTCCGGTGGGGAGCAATCCCGGGTGGCCTTCCTGAAGCTTATGCTGACGGGGGCGAACTTCCTGGTGCTGGACGAGCCCACGAACCACCTGGATATTCCAGCCCGAGAGGCGGTGGAGGAGGCTCTCATGGCCTACCCCGGCACCTTCCTCACCGTTTCCCATGACCGGTATTTCCTGGACAAGGTGGCCAACTGCACCTTCGAGCTGGAGGAGGGAAGGCTCCGGGAGTATGAGGGGGGCTACAGCTATTATCTTCTGAAAAAGGAAGCGGAGGCTGAGCTGGCGGCCGAGGCCGCAGAAGAGAGGACGCCAGAGTCGCAAAAGGGAAAGGCCCCGCAGCATAAGGCAGCTCCTGCGTACCCTCGACAGGAGAGCCCCGAGGAGAAGTCTGCAAGGCGCTCTGAGGCACCTCTGGCCTCCAATATGAGCGATGCCAAGAGAGAGGAGCTCGCCTCTCGGACCGAGGCGGAAATCGCCATGGCGGAGGCGGAGCTCAAGGGGCTTGAGTATGAGATGAACAGCCCGGAGGTACAGAGCGACCCGGAAAAGAGCCGCCAAATCGCCGAGGCCTACGCTGCCAAGGAGAAGGAAATCGAGGAGCGCTATGCCCGGTGGGAACGCATCATGGGCTGACGCCAAAGAGAAAGGGAGGACATCGTGGAGGCAAGACAGCAGACGCTTCTCGATATGGAGATAGCAGAAGCACTTTCTGGAACGGTGGAGTCTGTGGTTTTTTCCAGCGATGATGGGGCCTTTTCTGTCTTTCGGCTGCGCCCGGACAAGCAGAACAGCCGTGTCACGGTGACGGCTCCTTGCGAGGCACCCCTCGTGGGTCAGCAGCTTCATCTCCAAGGGGACTGGGTGCAGCACCCGCGCTTCGGACAGCAGTTCAAGGCTCGCTCGCTGCGGGTGGAGGCCCCCTCCAGTGTGGAGGGGATTGCGCGCTTCCTTTCCTCCGGCGTTGTGGAGGGCATCGGCCCCGCCATGGCAGAGCGCATTACAAAGCAATTTGGCAAGGATACGCTAAAGATCCTTGAGGAAACTCCCTCCCGTCTCCTCGAGGTGGCAGGCATCGGCAAAAAGACGCTGGAGAAGATTACGAAATCCTATCAGACCCAGTCAGAGCTTCGGGATATCATGCTTTGGCTGGAGACCCACGGCATTTCCGGCACCTTCGCTGGCCGTATCTACAAAAAGTATTCCTCCTTTTCCATCGAGGTGCTGGAAAAGCACCCCTATCGTCTCGCTCGGGAGGTGGAGGGCATTGGCTTTCTGACGGCGGATGCCATCGCAAAGAGCCTGGGTCTTGCGGCGGCAGATGAGGCGCGCCTCGAAGCGGGCATCGACTATGCGTTGGGACAGATTGCCATGGCGGGCCACTGTTGCATCCCCGAAGATCCTCTGGCTGAAAAGGCAGCAAAGCTTCTGGGGGTGGAGCCCGCTGCCGTGCGGGAGGCCATCGGAAGGGCGCTGGCTGCCAAACGGCTCAGTGTGGAGTACGAGGGGGCAGAAACCCTTATCTATCCGCCCCAGCTCTATCGGGCAGAGACCCGGGTGGCGAAGAAGTTGCTGCTCCTCAAGCAAAAGGCCATGGATATCGACCCGTCGGAGGATCCCCTGGAGTTGGTACGGGGCTGGGCCCGGGCTGGGGAGATGCGCCTCGCGCCTACCCAGGAGCAGGCGGTGGCCAGCGCGATAGCAGAGGGCGTCTTCGTGCTGACCGGTGGCCCTGGCACGGGAAAGACCACAGTCGTCCGGGCTATGATCGACCTTTTGGAGACGGAGGGCATGCGCATCCTCCTGGGGGCTCCCACGGGACGCGCTGCAAAGCGACTGGCAGAGACCACGGGCCGGGAGGCGGTGACGGTCCACCGCATGCTGGAGGCCCAGGGGGTAGGCGGACAGGTGCTCTTTTCAAAGAACGCGGATGAGCCCCTCGATACAGATATCATCATCCTGGATGAGGTCTCCATGATGGATATCCTGCTGATGGATCATTTCCTGGAGGCGGTTCCTGAGGGTGCCCATATCATCCTGGTGGGGGATGTGGATCAGCTGCCCGCCGTTGGGCCGGGATCCGTGCTGAAGGATATCCTTCGCTCCGGTGCCATCCCCAGCGTCTGCCTGACGGAGGTCTTTCGCCAGGCGGAGGAAAGCGGCATCGTGCTGGGGGCCCATGCCATCAATCTGGGGCGCATCCCAAAGCTCGCCCACTCGGGGGATTTCCAGTTCTGGGAGTTTCCCGATGCGGAGATGACGGCGGCGAAGGTGGTGTCCTTCTGTGCCGATTACCTGCCAAAGCTGGGGCTGTCGCCACTGACGGATGCGCAGGTGCTCTCCCCCATGCATCGCCAGGTATGCGGTGTGGACAGCCTGAACCGCATGCTCCAGGAGGCACTGAATCCGCCTGCCCCCACAAAGGCGGAGTACCGGGGCGGGGCCCTGACCTTTCGGGTGGGGGACAAGGTCATGCAGACGAAGAACAACTACACGAAGCAGGTCTTCAACGGGGATATCGGCTTTATCACGGATCTCGATGCAGGGGGCATCGAGGTGGCCTTCTCTGAGGGGCTCGTGGTGAGCTATGAGAAGTCAGAGCTGGGGGAGCTGACCCTCGCCTATGCCATGAGCGTCCATAAAAGCCAAGGCAGCGAGTACCCCGTCATCGTCCTGCCCCTGGTGCCGGGCCACCACATCATGCTCCAGAGGAATCTCCTCTATACGGCAGTGACCCGGGCGAGGCGTTGCGTCATACTCATGGGCTCCCGGGCCGCCCTCAATACGGCGGTGGAAAACGATAGGACGAAGCGGCGGTACACGCTCCTGGCGGAGCGCCTCCACGGAGGAAGTTAGAAAGGGGAGAGGAGCTTGGAAAAGCCACGGACAAAGGAGGAGCTTATCGAAGCCTCCATGAAGCGGATTGCGGAGCTGGAGCGGGAAAACGAGCAGCTGCGCGGCGAGCGGGACAAGTATCTACGCCGTGCCAGAGCCCATGCAAAGAGCGTGGGCTCTGGCGAGGGGACGCTTCTGGCGGGAGGGGGCGAGCCGGAGTTCTATCCGAACGAAAAGCGGGAGATCCTCCTGGAGGAGCTCAAGGAAGCCAGGAAACGACTCCCTAACGGCACCCGACGGGCTGATGTGCTGGACTCCGTCCTGGCGGCAAATAAGCTGGAAGGGACGCTGGAAAAACGTGCGGCAGAGCTCAAGACAATCCTGAAGGGCTACAAGACCATGAATGCCATGACTCGCAGCAAGCTGGAGAATCTGGGAATCGACATCGAGGAGACGAAGCGTCACTACAAGCTCCGCTACTATGGGGACAGCCGCTATATCATTCCTCTGGCCTGCAGCGGCAGCGACAGCCTGCGGGGCGGAAAGAACAGTGCAGCGGGCATCATACAGAAGTTTTTTTGAGGGCAAGACTCGGAAAGGAAATGGATATGCAGGAAGCCACAGATCTCTTTATCCGTCATTTCAAATTCTGGGACAAGCTGACCGAGTCCCAGAAGGATCTTTTGAACCAGCATACACGGACCGTCCACTATCAGAAGGGGACGCAGGTCCATCGGGGCCCCTTGGACTGCATTGGCGTTCTTCTCATAAAGAGCGGTCAGCTACGGGTCTATACCCTTTCGGAGGACGGGAGGGAGGTCACCCTTTATCGACTCTTCGACGAGGATATCGCCATACTCTCCGCCTCCTGCACCCTCGACGAGGTGACCTTCGAGGTCTATATTGATGCAGAGGAGGATACAGAGGCGCTCCTGACGGATGCGGGGGCAATTCGAAGCCTTTTGGATGCGAATATTTACGCCCGCTGCTATGCCTACGAGAAGGCCTCCCGGTGCTTGTCGGAGATGCTCTGGAAGCTGCAACAGATTCTCTTCCTCTCTGCGGACAGGCGTTTGGCCATCTTCCTGATGGAGGAGAGCGAGAAGCTTGGATCCGATGAGATCCATCTGACCCATGAGCAGATTGCCCGCTATATGGGAACGGCTCGGGAGGTGGTGAGCCGTCTCGTCAAATACTTCACGCAGGAGGGGCTCGTCAAAGGCGCCCGCGGAAAGCTGACAATCCTCGACAAGAAAGCTCTGCAGGAGATTGCAGGCATGTAAAAATCCCTGTCCGGCATCTGTGCTGGACAGGGATTTTCTCTTGACAGGGCAGCAAGGCAGCTTAGCCGATGAGACTCTCGACCTCTTCCTTGCTGATGAGGCCGATGGAGGTGTTTTTCTGGACACCATCCTTGAAGACCACGAGGGTCGGGATGCTCATGACATCGAATTTTTGGGCGAGCTCAGGCTGCTCATCCACATTGACCTTTCCCACCTTCAGCTCGGGATGGGCCTCGGCTACCTCATCCACAATCGGCGTGAGCATGCGGCAGGGGCCACACCAGCTGGCCCAGAAGTCCAGCAGCACCGTGCCCTTAGCCTGTAGGACTTCCGATTCAAAATTATCTCCCGTAACAACGATTTCCGCCATGGAAATTCCTCCTTCGATATTGTGATACTTGGAGTATAGCAGGAATGGGAAAGGGATATGCGTGAGTGGCTCACAGTGGGCCGTTCGTCTTTCTCAGCAGCTTCTCTGCTACATCAGAAACAGCTTCCGATTCATTCTTGTATAAAATATTGATTAGAGAGGAAGAATCCCTTGACAAGTCCTACGCTCTATGGTTAGATAGAAGGGATTCGCGGATGTGGCGGAATTGGCAGACGCGCTGGATTTAGGATCCAGTGCCGCAAGGCGTATGGGTTCAAGCCCCTTCATCCGCACCAGAAATTATCGCTCACTGCGCTGCAGTGGGCGTTTCTTTATGAGGGGCACTATTTTGATGAAAGGAAGATGCCTGTGAAGTGGGGAAAGGTAAGTGTTTCCGTCAAGAAGGAGGAGGCGGAGGTCGTCGCTTCTCTCTTTGACGACATCGATGCCGGTGGCGTGGAAATCAATGATCCGACTCTTACGGCGGAGGATTGTGAAATCGTCGAGTGGGCTGTGCCTTTTGAGCCGGAGAAGCCAGGAAAAGATGCTTTGGTCACGATTACATCCTATTTGGCGGTGGACGATTCCCTGAAGGAGCGAGTCTCGAGGCTGGGGGAGCTGCTGGAGGCCTACTCCGAGCGGACGGGGGCCCGCTATGGAAAAGAGGATGTTCGGCTGGATATCGTGGATGATGCGGACTGGGTGGACAATTGGAAACAGTATTTTCATACGACAAGGGTCGGGGCGTGCACTGTCATACAGCCGGCCTGGGAGAGCTACGAGCCGAAGGAGGGGGACATCGTAATTGCGATTGACCCCAGTGCTGCCTTCGGAACGGGCACCCATCCCACCACAGCCCTCTGCATCCGAGCTCTGGAGAGGCTTGTCATCCCTGGTATGCGAGTCTTTGACGTGGGCACGGGATCCGGCATCCTGGCCATCCTTGCGGCAAAGCTCGGAGCTGGGGAGGTCGTCGCCATGGACTATGACCCGGCGGCAGCCCAGGCTGCCGAGGAAAACGTGGCGCGAAACGGTGTGGAACATATCGTCCGGACGGGCCAATCGGATCTCTTGCAGGCCTATTCGGGGAAGGCGGATCTCATCATCGCCAATATCATCGCCGATATCGTCATCCGCCTCTTCGACATGGCGGGCAGTCATCTGGCAGAGGGAGGCAGGTTCCTGGCCTCCGGCATTATCGATGAGCGGGCAGAGGACGTGAAGCAGGCCGGAAGGGCGAGGGGCTTCCGCCTGCTTCAGGAATATCAGGAGAACGGTTGGACGTCCCTTCTCTTTGCTCGGGAGGGGGAGTAATGCGCCGTCTGTTCGTGCCGGAGCCGCTGGCGGAGGAGCTTGCCATCCGGGGGGCGGATGCCCATCATCTCATGCACGTCATGCGGGCGAGGCTTCAGGACACACTGGAAGTGGCGGGAAGCGATGGCCGGGTTGGTCGCATGGAGATTACTGGCTTTTCGTCGGAGGGGGCTACGCTTCGCCTGCTGGAGACTATCCAGGAGACGCAGGAGTCCCCCGTTTCCATTACCCTCTTTCAGTGTGTTCTGAAAGGGGAGAAGATGGATTTTGTGGTGCAGAAGGCGGTGGAGCTGGGGGCAAGCCGGCTTGTGCCGGTACTGAGCCAGAATGTGGTGGTGCGTCTGGACGATAAGAAACGGCAGGCGAAGTGCGCCCGCTGGCAAAAGATTGCCGATGAGGCCGCCAAGCAATGCGGCATAGCTCGGAAAATGACAGTCTCGCCCGTTGCATCTCTTGAGGAGGCAATTCTGCAGGTGAAGGAACCTCTCATTTTTTGCTACGAGCTAGAGGGGCAGCGCACATTGGGGGAGGTGCTTCCGCAGCTTGAGGGGAGGGATATCTCCCTGCTGATTGGCGCAGAGGGCGGCTTTACAGAGGCAGAGGCGACGCGCCTTGTGGAGGCCGGTGCCAGCTGTGTGACCCTCGGCCCCAGGATTTTGCGGGCGGAAACGGCGGCTCTTGTGGCACTCACCATTCTTCAGTACGAAAAGGGCGATCTGGGGGGACCGGCCCAAATGGAAGAGGGAAAGGATTAAAAACGTGAAAGTTGCATTTATGACCCTTGGTTGCAAGGTCAATCAATTTGAAACGGAGACCATGGAGGGCCTCTTCAAGCAGAAGGGGTATTCCGTCGTGCCCTTTGAGGAGGCGGCGGATGCCTATGTAGTCAATACCTGCTCCGTGACGAGCCTAGGCGATCGGAAGAGCCGCCAGATGATACGGCGCGCCCATCGCATGAATCCAGAAGCCGTCATCGCCGTTTGCGGCTGCTATGCACAGGTATCCCCCGAGGAAATCAAGGCCATCGAAGGAGTGCGGGTGGTTCTAGGGACGAAGGATAGGGGCAGCATTGTGGAATGCGTGGAGCAGGCTCTGGAGGAGACCGGCCAGCTTGTGCGGATTGAAAACGTCATGGAGAAAAGCGACTTTGAGGACATTCCCATCTATGACAGTCCCACCCGAACCCGGGCATTCCTCAAAATCGAGGATGGCTGCGAAAACTTCTGCTCCTACTGTATCATCCCTTATGCTCGGGGCCCAGTGAAGTCCCGAGTGCCGGAGCATGTGAGGCGGGAGGCAGAAAAGCTTGTGGCGATGGGCTTCCAGGAAATCGTCCTGACGGGCATCCACCTCGGTGCCTATGGCAGAGATCTCACGGGAGACCTTACCCTGGCCGATGCCTGCCGGGCTGTGCTCTCAGTGCCGGGGTTGCGCCGGTTGCGGCTGGGGTCCTTGGAGTCCATCGAGCTCACGCCGGAGCTCTTTTCCCTGCTGCGGGAGGAGGAGCGCTTCTGTGCACACCTCCATCTGCCCTTGCAGGCGGGCAGCGACAGGATGCTCCACGATATGAACCGCCACTACACCACGGAAGATTACGCTCGCCTCATTGAGACGGTGGAGCGGGAGGTGCCGGGAATCGCCGTGTCTACGGATCTCATCGTGGGATTTCCTGGGGAGACGGAGGAGGATTTTTCAGACGCCCTGTCCTTTGTGGAGAAAATGAACTTTTCCCGCATGCATGTTTTCCCCTACTCGAAACGGGAGGGGACGCCCGCAGCTAGGCGCATGGACCAGGTGGAGGAATCGGTGAAAAAAGCTCGGGCCCATCGGATGCAGGCACTGGCCAGCCGAAAAACACGGGAGTATGAAGCCTCCTTCGTTGGGGAGACTATGGAAGTGCTCTTCGAGACGGAAAAGGAGGGCGTGACGGATGGCCTGACGGAAAACTACATCCGAGTCTATACAGATGAGACTGTCACCTGCGGCGAGCTATATCCCATGCGGCTTGTTCGCCCCTATAAGGATGGACTTTTTGGCGTTCGTGCTGATTCCTGATGGTCTTGCAGGGATTTTTGATAAAAGGTCGAATGAACACATAGAGGGTAGATTCTGATATTTTGTAGGAGGGATAGAATGGATTGCATCTTTTGCAAGATTGCGGCGGGCGAAATCCCCGCGACGGTCGTCTATGAAGATGAGCTCGTCAAGGCCTTCCGGGATCTGGAGCCCCAGGCACCGGAGCATGTGCTCATCATCCCGAAGAAGCATGTGGGAAGTCTCCTGGAGCTCGGCGAGGAGGATAAGGATTTGGCGGCCCATATCCTGGCGGATGTGGTGCCGAAGCTCGCAAAGGAGCTGGGCGTGGCGGAAAAGGGCTTCCGAATTGTCTGCAACACGGGCGAGGAGGGCGGCCAGACCGTCCATCATCTCCATGTGCACCTTTTAGGCGGACGCTCCATGCAGTGGCCACCGGGCTAAAAAATAGATGAAATTATCAAAAAAAGAAGGAATTTCGAAATCCCATGGCGAAATAACCCGTAGGAAATAAGGAAAGCTGGATATATTTCGTAGGGAGGGTTTTATCATGGCAACGATCAAGAAAATACTCGTTCCTGTTGATGGCTCCGTCAATGGCTGCAAGGCGGTCGATGAAGCGATTTTTGTCGCGGGCAAGTGCAAGGCAAGCCTCGATTTCGTCTATGTGGCAAGCAATATCAATAAGGACATTCCGAGCCATATCGTCTTTGACCGCATTTGGGAGAAAATCCCGAAGGACTTGAAGGCGACGAAGCACGTGGAGACGGGCAATATCGCAAAGGCTATTCTCCATACAGCTGAGGCAGAGGATGTGGACATGATTATCATGGGCAGCCGTGGCCTAGGTCTCTTCAAGGGAGCCCTTATCGGCAGCGTCAGCCAGAAGGTCGTGGAGGAGTCGAAGATTCCTGTCATGGTCGTCAAGTAATCACGAAAAGCGCATAGGGATAAAAACAGGAGGCAAATGTTGCCTTCTGTTTTTTTGCGGGATTTATTAGAGCACGTAGTGGAGAAAGCAAGTTTAATAGATAGCTAATTTATTTCTTAAGTTAGCTCAAGGCATGTCCGATACAATCCCATTCGGTAAGAGAAACGAACAGAAGCACTTCCGCGAAAGGATGATTCTATGAAGAAGGCATGGAAACACGCACTGACTCTGGCTGTGATCGGGGCACTGGCCTATCCGACAGTCGTCCAGGCTACTGATGTGACAAGCACCGCGACGACTGCCATTCGGCAAGAGCAGTCCGCTGCGAAAAACTACTCCCTCGATTTTAATGCAAAGGCCTACACGAAGGAGGAGCAGACGCTCAATGGACAGAAGGTGGCCTACCGAGCCTACAAAAGGATGGTGTGTTCATGAAAAAACGTAAAGTAAAAAGTCTCACAGTAGCACTCGCAGCCCTCTTTGGCACCGGTCTCTTCGCCGGTGTGTCGGAGGCCGCCACCAAGGCACCGGTACCCCAGGTGGAGAACCGACAGCAGGCCCGGCCGACTCTGCCGAAGGAGCAGGAAATCGGGCATCGGGCAGTGTTTGTGCCCACGACTTATACGATGAATCCTCTCCAGAGCGAGGCACTGCAGCCGCTTTCGATTTTCTCCGGGAACACGAGAAAGTCGAAGGCACAGCTGGAAAAGGAGCGCCGAGAGCGGGAGAAGCGTGAGGTGGAGCTTCGCAAGAAGAAGGAGAAGGAAGAGCGTGAAAAGCGCGAGAGGGAGCGTCGCGAACGGGAAAAGCGTGAGCAGGAACAGCACCGGCAGAAGAACCGTTGGAATAATGACAGGCATCCGGAGGAGAATTTTTCGAGAAAGCCCTTCGGGGAGCATCGTGCGGCAGTGACTTTTGCCACGAGCGAGCTGGTGGCAGCCGTGGATCAGGCCATGGAAACCATCGAGTTCTAAGGTGTGAACGCTCAGTGCGAACAAAGGAATCGTGCAATAGGACAGGAACGAAAAACCTGCATATTTTTCTTGCAAAAGTGTATGCGTTGTGCTATCCTAGTATGCGTCATAAGGAAATGCGACGAACAGGAATAGTAGAAAGCAAGTAGCCTCCAGAGAGCTGCCGGTCGGTGGAAGGCAGTAGCAAATGGCTTTTCGAACTCACCTGGAAGCAGCCCGCTGAACATGGCTTTTGTCAGTAGGCAGGGACGGGAGGCGCCCGTTAGCGCGGCAGGGCTTTTTGAGCCTGTCAGAGGTGCGCATTCGCGCATAAAGCTGAGTGGTAACACGGAGATTTCCCCTTCGTCTCACGGTCGTGAGGCGAGGGGGTTTTTCATTGTAGGGAGGGCTTTTCATGATGAATTACAAGAAGTACAGCAAGGGCTATTTCATGCCACCGGAAATCGACCTGGAGTGGGCAAAGAAGGATGCGCCGGACCACGCACCCATCTGGTGCAGTGTGGATCTTCGGGATGGCAACCAGTCCCTGATGATTCCCATGAGTCTCGATGAAAAGCTCGAGTTCTACAAGACGCTTATCAAAATTGGCTTCAAGGAAATCGAAGTGGGCTTCCCCGCGGCCTCGGAGACGGAATACGCATTTCTGCGCCGCCTGGTGGAGGATAATCTCATCCCGGACGATGTGACGGTGCAGGTCCTGACCCAGGCTAGGGAGCATATCATCAAGAAGACCTTTGACGCACTGGATGGTGTCAAGAACGCCATCGTCCACGTCTATAACTCCACCTCCGTGGCCCAGCGGGAGCAGGTCTTCAAGAAGTCGAAGGAAGAAGTCAAGGAGATTGCCATCGAGGGCGCGAAGCTCCTGCAGGAGCACACGGACAAGGCCGGTGCAAAGTATCGCTTTGAGTACTCCCCGGAGTCCTTTACCGGAACGGAACCGGAGTATGCCCTCGAGGTCTGCAATGCCGTGCTCGATATCTGGAAGCCGACACCGGATCGCAAGGCCATCATCAACCTGCCTGTCACGGTGGAGATGAGCATGCCTCATGTCTACGCCATGCAGGTGGCCTACATCAACAAGTATCTGAAGTATCGGGATGGTGTCGTCCTCTCCCTCCATCCCCACAATGACCGGGGCTGCGGGGTGGCCGACACGGAGATGGGCCTCCTCGCTGGTGCGGACCGGGTTGAGGGCACCCTCTTTGGCAATGGCGAGCGCACGGGCAACGTGGATATCATCACCGTGGCCATGAACCTCTTTGCCCTGGGCATAGACCCGAAGCTGGACTTCTCCCACATGCCGGAGCTCTGTGATATGTACGAGCGGGTGACCCGCATGCAGGTATCGCCCCGTCAGCCCTATGCAGGCAAGCTCGTCTTTGCAGCCTTCTCCGGCTCCCATCAGGATGCCATTGCAAAGGGCATGAAGTGGAAGGAGGAGAAGAATCCGGACAAGTGGACGCTTCCCTACCTCTATATCGACCCGAAGGACGTGGGCCGGGAATACGAGGGGGATGTCATCCGCATCAACAGCCAGTCCGGCAAGGGTGGCGTCGGCTTCATCATGGAGCAGCGGTATGGCATCGATATGCCGAAGAAGATGCGGGAGGACTTTGGCTACTGCGTCAAGGGCGTATCCGACCACAAGCACAAGGAGCTCATGCCGGACGAAATCTACCAGATTTTCCAGGAGGAGTACGTGAACGTGGAGTCGCCCTACAAGCTGGACGACTTTACGCTGCGCAAAGAGCCGGACGGTACCCGCAAGGGTACGGTGGACCTCTTCGTCGATGGGAAGGCCACGACCTTCATCGCCCAAGGCAATGGGCGCCTCGATGCGGTGTCGAATGCCCTCCAGAAGAATCTTGGCATCACCTATAAGGATCTGACCTACAGCGAGCATGCCCTTGAAATCGGCCAGTCCAGCCGCGCCATGGCCTACATCGGAATTATCGGCGAAAAGGGACATGTCACCTGGGGTGCAGGCATGGATACGGATATCATCACGGCCTCTATCCTCGCTCTCTTCAGCGCCATCAATCGCATGAAACAGGGAAAGTAATCGGATGCTCGTTGCCCGATTCCTTATAAGAAGTCTTTGACGCGAGGAGAATCCTCTTGTATAATGGGGAAAGCACTTGTGCGACTATGACTAGCAGGATATAAGGAGCAAGACATGACACCAACATATAGCGTAGCCATCAGCTTTGGAAAGGATCTTGGCTGGCTCGATTACGATGCCGCAGCAAAGGCGGCTGAGGTCCATATCGCAAATGATACGGCAAAGGGCCATATAGAGGATTTCCTTCATCAGAAGCACACCATCGGCGTTCCCCATGACTCTCTGATAGACTTCACCCTCGTCGAAATCGACCCCTTGGCGGATGAAAGGAGCTTCGAGCTTTCCATTACCAGGCTCTGGGAGGAGACAGGGGTCAGTGTGGACTGGTCCCGCCCCGTCGATTACATCAAGGCACATCCGAGCTACTGAGCATGATACGAGAGGGCTTTGCAGATATATCACTGCAGGGCTCTTTTTGTACTTCGAAACACATGTATTTCTTGACAAAATATTGGAAGCATAGTATCCTAACAGTAGAAAGAAAACTCTGAGCTTTCAAAATTCGAAGGGAGGTGCCACTGTTTCACCTGTGAGTCGTGTCAAATACAACATTCAGTCCAAGGGTCTGGAGGGACGTAAATGAATCGCGAGTCAGGAAAAACAGTTCAAAGCAAGAATATCATGATTTCAAAGGGGCTTCATAGCACCCTTCAGCTGCTGGCAAAGCGCCTGCTTCGGAAAGCAGAGAAGGCTGAGCCTGCTGTGACGGAGGATATGCGCGGTATCGAGCGCATGGGGGCCTGCCTCATTGGCCTCAAGTACCGCATCAAATCCTTTCAAAGCCTTTCCCAGAAGATTTATCGCGAGGCAAAGGCAGCGGGAGTCAGCCTGAAGGAAGTAGCTTCCCGCATCACAGACGTGCTTCGCTATACGGTCGTAGCGGTGCCCACAAGGTATGCGCATCTTGTAACAAAGGCGATAACCTATTTGGAGGCTCGGGGCTATGCTGTAGTCGAGTTCCACAATGCGTGGGGCGGCAGGTTTTATCAGGGGGTAAACGTCCACTTCGTCAGCCCAGAGGGGATGCGGGTGGAGGTGCAGTTCCATACGCCTCAGTCCTTTGCCATTAAGCAGGCTTCCCATGAGGTCTATGAGATTCGTCGCAGTGCGAGTGCCACGCCAGAGGAAATCGAGCGCGCCGTTCAAAAGAGTCTTCGCTACAATGCGATGGTGCTCCCCCCAAAGGGGGCTGAGCGCATAGCTTGGCCGCTCGTTGCTTAAATGAATTCCGAGCCACCTGACAGATTGCCTCTATCGGGTGGCTTTTCTTGTGTTGCTTTTTCAATTCGCTTCTATATCGATAAGTTTTTGCAGGAATTTCAGAATATATAGAGAATAATAGACGGTAAAAGAGAAAACTCTATGCCATCAGCTACGATACGTCGAGGGGGTATTCTTATGATCGGGATAAAAAATGTCATCGCCATCGTCTGCGGTGGTGGGCCGGCACCTGGAATCAATAGCGTCATTTCCGGCATCGTGCGGGAGGCCACGCGCCATGGCTGGGACGTGCTTGGCATCTACGATGGATTTTCAAGGCTTGCCCGGGGCGAGAAGAATTATATTCGTCTTCTCCCAAATGAAATCAGCCGAATTCACATGACGGGCGGGTGTATTTTGAAGATGTCCCGATTTAATCCCACAAAGAAGGAGTCAGATCTCCGCACGGTTGTCGAGACGCTGACGGAGCTGGGAGTTACCCATCTTGTGACAATCGGAGGCGATGATACGGCCTATAGCTCTGCGGCCGTGT
Organism: uncultured Mitsuokella sp.; assembly: GCA_945873115.1. Taxonomy (GTDB): domain Bacteria; phylum Bacillota; class Negativicutes; order Selenomonadales; family Selenomonadaceae; genus AWVT01. Next base: position 43,806 of record CAMCBT010000005.1, on the reverse strand, counting down.
CCGAGTTTGCTCGGCGAGCCGGGCGCACCATCAATGTGGTTCATGTGCCGAAAACGATTGATAACGATTTGCCGCTTCCGGAGGGGGTACCGACTTTTGGCTTTGAGACGGCCCGGGCCTTTGCCACGACAGAGATCGAAAACCTCATGGAGGATGCCCGCACCACGAATAATCGCTGGTATTTTACCATCGCCATGGGGCGCACTGCAGGCCATCTTGCCATCGGCATGGGACGGAGTGCCGGTGCAGCCATTACCCTTATCCCCGAGGAGCTTCCGGAGGAGCGGGTGCCACTCCAGCATGTCGTCGATATCATCACGGGATCCATTGTGAAGCGGTACCTTACGGGGAAGAATTATGGCGTAGCCGTCATTGCTGAGGGCATCATTGAGAAGATTGCACCAGAGGACTTCAAGAAGCTGGGCGAGGTGGTGACGGATGAGCATGGCCATATCCGCTATAGCGAGCTAGACTTTGGCGAAATCCTGAAGCAGGCGGTGCTGGCCGAGGTGAAGAAACTGGGCATAAAGCTCAGCATCATTGACAAGGAAATCGGCTACGAGCTTCGCTGCACAGCACCGATTGCCTATGACATCGACTATGCTCGCTCTCTTGGCTATGAGGCCGTGAAGTTCTTGATGCGGGGCGATAGCGGGGCACTCATCTCTATCCAGAACAATGAGGCGGTGCCCATGCGCTTTGAGGATATCAAGGACCCGGCCACGGGGAAGACCCGGGTGCGCAAGGTCAATATCCATTCCGTTCAGTACCGCATCGCCCGAGGCTCCATGATGCGCATGGAACGGGAGGATCTCGATGACCCCGGCCTTGCCAACGCCTATCGCATGATGCCCGAGGATTTCAAGAAGCGTTATCTGTACCTTTTTGAGTCTGTGGAGGATAAAAAAGGCGAAGCTTCCAAGGAAGCAAAATAAAGCGAAAAGAATATACCCGTCTGGCAAATGAAGTCCAGGCGGGCATTTTTATTTATGGGGCATGATCCAGTATCGCATTGAAGTGGTAAACTAAAATTGGACACGGAGGGGGCTTGATTTCTTGGATGGTGTATCTTAGAGAGCGAGAACCTTCTGGCGGATTTCTTCCAGCTGGTCGCTTGTCGGCACATCCTGGATGCGGATCTTGTCGAGGATAATCTCGCAGCCGGCCTCCTTGAGCTCGTTTTCCACAAGGGCAATGCTCTGGCCGCCCCAGCCGAAGGAGCCGAAGGCGAAGGCCTTGTGGCGGCGGGGGGAGAGTCCCTTGAAGTAGCAGAGGAACTGGGCGATGGGGGGCATCATCTGGTTGTTGATGGTGGAGGAGCCCACGGCCAGATACTTGCAGGTCAGGAGGTCAACCATGATATCAGAGTAGTGGTTTGCTTTGATGTCGTAGAATTTTGCGGGGATGCCGTGCTCGTTGAAGGCCTCTGTGATGGTGTGGGCCATCTTCTCTGTGGAATGCCACATGGAGTCGAAGATGACGACAGCCGTGTCCTCCGCATCGCCTGCTGCCCAGTGATGATAGAGGTCGAGAATCTTTGCCACGTTCTTGCGCCAGCTGACCCCATGGCCTGTGAGAATCATCTCGATGTCGAAGTCCTTCATGTCGGAAAGGGCCTTGGCGGCCTGGCGGCCGTAGAGCATGAGGATGTTGGCGTAGTACTTCTTAGCCTCCTCGAAGACGATGGGCTCATCGTTTTCATCATCAAAGCGCTGGCTGGAGGCAAGATGCTGGCCAAAGCCGTCGTTGGAGAAGAGAATCTTTTCCTCCGGGCAGTAGGTCATCATGCTGTCCGGCCAGTGGAGCATGGGGGTGGGAACGAATTTGAGGCTGCGCCTCCCGATGGAGATTGTATCCCCAAGCTTCACCGGCTCATAATTGTGCTCGCCGTAGCGAACCTTGAGCGCCTTTAGGCCGTTTGGTGCGCTGGTAATGATTTTTGCGTTCGGGCAGTACTTCAGGATGCTCGGGATGGAGCCGGAGTGATCCGGCTCTGCATGATTAGAGATAATATAGTTGATTTTGGAAGGGTCAATGACGGACTTGATGCGATCCATCATCTCGTTGACAAAGCCGTGCTTGACCGTGTCGATGAGGGTGATTTTCTCGTCGAGAATCAGATAGGCATTGTAGGAGGAGCCGCGGTTCGTAGCATAGCCATGGAAGGAGCGCATGGACCAGTCGATGGCGCCGACCCAGTAGATATCTTTTTTGACTTCGATCGCTTTCATTAGACACCACTTTCTTTGCGTAGATAAGAAATAAGCTAGTTTTATTTTATATCGGATTACCATATTTTGCAATTATCCGATGTAACGTTTTTGACTTTTGCGGGGGAGAATTTGGAAATGCTGAAATTTTCCCTTGCACACAACCCTGTTTTATAGTATACTATCCCGTGTTGTCGGGATGTGGCACAGTTTGGTAGCGCGCCTCGTTCGGGACGAGGAGGCCGCAGGTTCGAATCCTGTCATCCCGACCATTTTATTTGCTGGCGAAGGCTGGCTTTTTTTATGTCCTGGAGCAGATCTTGTCTTGCGGAATTGCAATTATTTTTATTGACTGAAAATAAACTATATTTTCATAATTCATGAGAAAAAAATAACGTGATGAACTTGAATGTATCTTGTTTACTTTCGACTCAAGAACGAGTATAATGGAAAGCAATAGAGCGTAATGCTTTCTATAAATATCATCTAGGAACAAAAGTTCTTTTCCTTTTGCCGAAGCAGGCGGAAATGATCCGCTGTCCTTCTTGATTTCAATGGGATGTCCCTGCCCCAGGGCAAGGGCTGTCCTATGAGATGGCGGTGCGACAGCACCGTCTATATCGAAACTGTTCAGGTTTAGAGGGGAGCAAAAAACATGAGCAAAAAGATGAAGACCATGGACGGCAACACAGCTGCCGCCTACATCTCCTATGCTTTCACGGATGTGGCTGCAATCTACCCGATTACACCGTCATCCCCGATGGCAGAGCATGTAGATGCCATGGCCGCCAAAGGGGCGAAGAACCTCTTCGGCCAGAAGGTACGCCTCATCGAGATGCAGTCGGAGGCAGGTGCAGCAGGTGCTGTGCATGGCTCGCTGCAGGCTGGTGCACTCACGACGACCTATACGGCATCCCAGGGACTTCTCCTGATGATTCCGAACCTCTACAAGGTCTCGGGCGAGCTGCTGCCTGGCGTGTTCCACGTCAGTGCACGTGCGATTGCAACGAACTCTCTTAATATCTTCGGCGACCATCAGGATGTGATGGCAGCACGCCAGGCTGGTTGCGCAATGCTCGCAGAGGCCAGCGTCCAGGAGGTCATGGATCTCTCGGCTGTGGCACATCTCGTCGCCATCAAGGGGCGCGTTCCCTTTATCAACTTCTTTGATGGCTTCCGTACGTCCCATGAAATCCAGAAGATTGAGGTCATGGACTATGAGGCACTCCGTCCGCTTCTCGACCAGAAGGCTCTCGACGAATTCCGTCGCCGTGCCCTGAACCCGGATCATCCGGTCCAGCGCGGCTCTGCCACGAACCCGGATGTCTACTTCCAGGGGCGTGAGGCCTCGAATGAGTATTATGAGGCCATCCCCGAGCTCGTCGAGAGTGCCTTTGCGGATATCGCAAAGATCACGGGCCGTGAGCATCATCTCTTCGACTACTATGGCGCAAAGGACGCAGACCGCGTCATTGTCGCCATCGGCTCTGTTACCCAGGCTGCTCGTGAGGCAGCTGATTACCTCAACGCCAACGGCGAAAAGGTCGGCGTCGTATCCGTCCATCTCTATCGTCCGTTCTCTGTCAAGCACTTCTTCCGCGACATGCCGAAGACGGTCAAGAAGATTGCCGTCCTCGATCGTACGAAGGAGCCGGGCGCTATCGGCGAGCCGCTCTATCTCGATGTGAAGTCCGCCTTCTACGACTCCGAGCTCAGCCCGGTCATCGTCGGCGGCCGCTATGGCCTCGGCGGCAAGGACACCACGCCGGATCAGCTCTTCGCCGTCTACGAAGAGCTCAAGAAGGATGCCCCGATGCATGGCTTCACCATCGGCATCGATGACGACGTGACCCACATGAGCCTCAAGCCTTCCCATACGGATGTGGATCTTACGCCGGAGGGCACCACCTCCTGCAAGTTCTGGGGGCTTGGCTCCGATGGCACGGTCGGTGCAAACAAGAGCGCCATCAAGATTATCGGCGACAACACGGACATGTATGCCCAGGCATACTTCGCCTATGACTCGAAGAAGTCCGGCGGCATTACAATGAGCCACCTGCGCTTCGGCAAGCTGCCCATCACGAGCCCGTATCTTATCAACAACGCAAACTTCATCTCCTGCTCCCAGCAGTCCTATGTCTTCAAGTATGACCTGCTGGCAGGCCTGAAGAAGGGCGGCACGTTCCTCCTCAATACGGTCTGGAGCGACGAGGATCTTTCGAAGCATCTGCCTGCCTTCATGAAGCGCTATATTGCAAAGAACGACATCAAGTTCTACACGGTCAACGCTGTTGATATCGCGAAGGAGCTTGGCCTCGGCGGTCGCTTTAACATGGTCATGCAGTCTGCCTTCTTCAAGCTGGCAAACATCATTCCCATCGACGAGGCTGTCAAGTATCTGAAGGATGCTGTCGTCACGAGCTATGGCTCGAAGGGCGAAAAGGTCGTCAACATGAACAACGGCGCCATCGACAAGGGCATCGAGGCCCTTCACGAGGTCAAGGTGCCGGCTGACTGGGCAAATGCCGCGGATGAAAAGGTTGAGGCCAAGGAGGTTCCGGCCTTCATCACGGAAGTCCAGAATGTCATGAACCGTCAGGAAGGCGACAAGCTGCCTGTCTCGAAGTTCGCTGGCGAGGCAGTGGATGGCACGTACCCTGTCGGCGGTGCTGCCTACGAAAAGCGCGGCACAGCCATCAATGTCCCTGTCTGGGATAACGAGAAGTGTATTGCCTGCAACAAGTGCTCCTACGTCTGCCCTCATGCAACGATTCGCCCTGTCCTCACGACGGACGAGGAGCTCAAGGCAGCACCGGAGGGCTTCAAGCATAAGGATGCAAAGCAGGTGAAGGACTACCACTTTACGGTGGCTGTCTCCACCATGGACTGCCTTGGCTGCGGCAACTGCGCAAATGTCTGCCCGGTCCAGGCTCTCACCATGACGCCGCTTGATGACAAGCTCAAGGCCGATCAGGTCTTCTTCGACTACGGCGTGAATCCGAAGACGGTCGCCCCGAAGAAGAACCCGATGAAGAAGGAAACGGTCATCGGCTCCCAGTTCGAGCAGCCGCTTCTCGAGTTCTCCGGTGCCTGCGCCGGTTGCGGCGAGACTCCGTATGTCAAGCTCGTCACCCAGCTCTTTGGCGATCGCATGATGATTTCCAATGCGACGGGCTGCTCCTCCATCTGGGGCGGCAGTGCTCCTGCAATGCCCTATACGACGAACCATAAGGGCCAGGGACCTGCTTGGGCGAACTCCCTCTTCGAGGACAATGCTGAGTATGGCCTTGGTATGGCCATGGGCGTCAAGGCTGTCCGCGAGCGGATGGCAGCGGATGCTGCGGTCGTCATCGAGAAGGGCCTTGGCAGCGATGCGCTTCGCGCAGCCCTCAAGGACTGGGCGGACAACCGCGAGGACTCCAATGGAACCCGCGATCGCGCTGAGAAGCTCTCCGCACTTCTGGAGCAGGAAAAGGGTGCTGACGCTGCGATTGCAGCCCTCTATGAGGATCGCGACTACCTCGTGAAGCGCTCCCAGTGGATCTTCGGCGGTGACGGCTGGGCCTACGATATCGGCTACGGCGGCCTCGACCATGTGCTGGCTTCCGGCGAGGATATCAATGTCCTCGTGCTCGATACGGAGGTCTACTCCAACACGGGCGGCCAGGCCTCGAAGTCCACGCCGGCTGCTGCTATCGCAGAGTTCGCTGCTACGGGCAAGCGTACCCGCAAAAAGGATCTGGGCATGATGGCGAAGTCCTACGGCTATGTCTATGTGGCTCAGGTCGCCATGGGTGCGGACAACAATCAGCTTCTGAAGGCACTGACGGAGGCAGAGGCCTACCATGGCCCGTCCCTCATCATTGCCTACTCGCCCTGCATCAATCAGGGCATTCGCAAGGGCATGGGTTGCGCCCAGCTGGAGCAGAAGCTTGCTGTCGAGTGCGGCTATTGGGCAAACTACCGCTACAACCCGCAGCTCGAGGGCACGGACAAGAATCCGTTCAGCCTCGACTCCAAGGAGCCGGACTTCGAAAAGTTCCAGGACTTCCTCATGGGTGAGAACCGCTACATCAACCTCAAGCGTGCTGTGCCTGATCAGGCGGAGGAGCTCTTCAAGAAGACTCGCCACGATGCAGAGATTCGCTACAACAACTATAAGACTCTCGCTGGAAAATAATTTCTAGGCGGAAAAATCCCAAGAACGCTTCGGCTTTGCCGAGGCGTTCTTTTTTTGCAATATCTTCTCCATTCCAGGCCATGGAAACTTCGTCTTCACATTCTGTTCGGTTTACTTCCACAGAGCCCTGTGATAGAATCAATGGAAAGAGAAAGGTAGAAGCGAAGCTATGCAGAAGTATCGAATCCAGCCACAAGAGGCTAATCTTTTTTGGAAGCTTGTCCAGGGAATGGCAGCAACGAACGAGGAAAAACGTCTCCTGAAGGGAGGCGTTATTCGGCATGTGGAGATATCAGCCCAGAATAAGTGCTGGGAGGTTGCACTTTGCTCCCAAAATCTGATTCCGGCAAAGCTGCTTGACCGGGCGGGCGAAGAGATTGCCGCAGGCCATAAGCTCGAAAGCGTTACCTTCTACCAGGACGTGATAAATATCGAGGATGGCCTCTCGAAGCTCTGGAAAGATATTCTCGAGGAGGCCTCCGAGGAAAACGCCTGTGTATTTCAGCTTCTGAAGCGCTCCACCTATGTGGTGGATGGAAGCAAGATTCACTTGAATGTGCCAGGGGAGCTGGGCGGGGAGATTATGCGGGCCCACTCTGTGACCCAGTCCATGATGGAGGTCATCGAGCGTAGGCTGGGCTATCGCTGCCTGGTGGAGTTTGAGGCCAGCGAAGAAGTCATCGAGAATATGGAGACGGGGCTGCGAGCTGCAGCCCATCACCGACCCGTGGAGAAGACGGAAAAGCCGGTGGTGCCGACGCTTTCTGTCGTGCCGAAGACGCCGAAAAAGGCGGAAAAGCCGATGGCGAAAAAGGCAAAGGGGGGATATTCCACCCCCATGCGGGTGGAGGGCTCTGGGAGCCTCATCTTTGGTCGAAGTGTCATGGGGGAGTCTATTGCCATCGACGATATCGATGGCGAAATGAAAAACATCGTGGTGGAGGGGACGATTGGCGAGGGGCCGGGTTCCGGTATCAAGTACAATACATTCAAGACCGGCAGCACGCTCCTATCCTTTTGTGTTTCCGATGATACGAATGGCATTGCCTGCAAGGTCTTTTTCAAGCCCGGGAAGAAAAATGCCTCGGAGGATGAACTGGAGAAGGTAAAGGATGCCCTGAAGGAGGGTATGCACGTCCGTATCCGCGGATCCATCCGCTACGATACCTATATGAATGAGTACGTCCTCTTTATCGATGGCCTTGCGAAGAAGGAGATAAGGCAGCGGGAGGACAGGGCGGAGGAAAAGCGGGTGGAGCTCCATGCCCATACGACGCTCAGCAGCATGGATGCGGTGGTCTCTCCCGCAAAGCTTATCCAGACGGCTGCTCGCTGGGGGTGGCCTGCCATTGCCATAACAGATCACGGTGTAGTGCAGGCCTTCCCGGATGCGGAGAAGGCCCTTGAGAAATACAAGCTGGATATCAAGGTCATCTACGGCATGGAGGGCTATCTCGTCGACGACGACAATGCCAAAAAAAGGGCGAACCATATTATTTTCCTGGCACAGAATCCCGTTGGTCTTCGAAATATCTATCAGATGGTGTCGCTATCGCACCTGAAATATTTCCGTCGACGCCCACGCCTGCCGAAGTGCATTGTGGAGGAGTTCCGAGAAGGGGTAATTGTCGGTTCTGCCTGCGAGGCAGGAGAGCTCATCACTGCCATTGTAGAAGGCCAGAGCGATGAGGAACTACGGAAAATTGCTGCTTTCTACGACTATCTGGAAATCCAGCCCATCCACAATAACGACTTTCTGAAGCGGAGCGATAAGTACCCGGACATCCAGACGGATGAAGACCTTCTCAACATCAATCGCAAGGTTGCTGCCCTCGCGGCAGAGCTGGATAAGCCCCTTGTAGCCACCTGTGATACACATTTCCTTAATCCGGAGGACAGCATCTATCGTGCCATTCTCATGAAGGGCAAGGGTTTTTCCGATGCGGAGCTGCAGCCGCCCCTTTACCTTCGGACGACGGAGGAGATGCTAGAGGAGTTCTCTTATCTGGACGAAATCCGGGAGGGACTCTGCTATGAGGCGGTGGTGACGAATTCCCGGTGGATAAGTGACTCCATCGAGCGGTTCAAGCCGATTCCGAAGGATCTCTATTCGCCCATGATTCCCGGTGCAGACGAGGAAATCCGCACCATGAGTTACAATCGTGCAAAGGCCATGTACGGACAGAACCTGCCGAAGGTGGTAAAGGATCGCCTAGAGCAGGAGCTGAAGCCTATCATTGGTCATGGCTTTTCCGTGCTCTATCTCATTGCCCAACGCCTCGTGAAGAAGTCAAATGACGATGGCTATCTCGTGGGCTCCCGCGGCTCTGTCGGCTCCTCCTTTATCGCCACCATGACGGGAATCACGGAGGTCAATCCTCTGCCGCCTCACTGGCGCTGCCCCCACTGCCAGTACAGCAAATTCATCGATGATGGCTCCTATGGCTCCGGCTATGATCTTCCCGATATGGATTGCCCCGTTTGCGGCACGCCCCTTATCAAGGACGGCCATGACATCCCCTTCGCCGTCTTTCTGGGCTTCGATGGGGACAAGGTCCCTGATATCGATTTGAACTTCTCCGGCACCTATCAGCCGGTGGCCCATAAGTATACGGAGATACTTTTTGGCAAGGACAATGTCTATCGGGCCGGCTCCATCCAGACGGTAGCGGACAAGACGGCCTTTGGCTATGTGAAGAAGTTCTTCGAGGAGAAGGGCGTCAAGAAGCATATCTCCTATATCGATAAGCTTGCCCATGGCTGTATGGGGGTCAAAAGCACCACGGGCCAACACCCGGCGGGCATCATGGTTGTGCCCCGCAATATGGATATCCACTATTTCACGCCCATCCAGCACCCGGCAAACGATATGGAGTGTGGCACCATAACGACCCATTTCGATTACCACTCCATATCCAGCCGGCTCGTCAAGCTGGATATTCTGGGCCACGATGATCCCACCGTCATCAAGATGCTGGAAGATCTCACCCATCGGGATCCGAAGACTATCCCCCTTGATGATGTACCCACCATGTCCCTGTTCAACTCTACGGATGTCCTTGGGGTGACACCGGAGGAGCTGGGCGCTACGAGCGGCACCTTCGGTATCCCGGAGTTCCGCACGCCCTTCACCCGCCAGATGATTGACGATACGAATCCTGATGTGTTCTCGGATCTTGTCCGCATTTCGGGCTTTTCCCACGGCACGGATGTGTGGCTGGGCAACGCCCAGGATCTCATCCGCGGCGGCCAGTGCACCATAAAAAACGCTATCTCCGCCCGTGATGATATCATGATGTACCTCATTCACAGCGGCATTGATCCGCTTCTTTCCTTCAAGACCATGGAGAATGTCCGAAAGGGAAAGGGAATCAAGGAGGATGTGGTTGAGACTCTGCGGGCGGGGAATATCCCGGAGTGGTTTATCGAGTCCTGCCAGAAGATAAAGTACCTCTTCCCAAGGGCCCACGCCACAGCCTACGTCATGATGGCCTATCGCATTGCCTTCTGCAAGGTGCATTATCCACTGGCCTATTACGCCGCCTATTTTTCCATCCGGGCGGCGGAATTTGACGCCAATATCATTGCCCGAGGCAAGGAGGTCGTCGGCCAGGAAATCGCAGCACTTGAACAAGCGGCAAAGGAGAAAAAGCTGGATGTGAAGCAGAACGCCACCCTCATCGTCCTCCAGCTGGCCTGGGAGATGTATATCCGTGGCTATTCCTGCCGCTATGTGGATATCTATGAGTCCGATGCGGAAAAATTCCGTATCGTGGGGGAGGAGCTCCTGCCGCCCATCGCGTCCCTATCCGGCATGGGTACAAAGGCAGCCCAGGGCATCGTGGAGGCTCGGAAGGATGGCATCTTCACCTCCATCGAGGATCTGCGCCGACGCTCCGGTATTTCCAAGACGAATATCGAGGTCCTAAGAGCTCACGGTTGCCTAGATGGCATGAGCGAAAGCGATCAGATTGCCCTCTTTATGTGACAAAAACGGCTCTGCCTTTGGTGGAGCCGTTTTTGTCCGATAGGGGGGGGGCGGAGATGCTTCTTTCTCGATGCGTGTCTGGCAAACCGCCTCGGGAAAAGAGGAGGTCATTTCCTATACTGGTTCTACTGATATCTGTATTCTGCCGCAGTATACCGTCTACTTCGTCGTGCATCCTGACGGTTCCCATAAGGCGTTCACCAGCCACTGGTATCTCGGCAGGATCATGAACGGATTGGAGAAGTAGTCCTGTAGCCCATCTGCAAAAGCGGATGGGCTATTTGTGTTAAATCGAGATAGAAAATCAGGATAGACAAAGGAGCGTCTGTCTGATACAATAATCTATTGATTATCATGAAATAAAGGACGGATTTTTATACATGAAGATTATCGATGGAAAAGTTCACCGTTTCGTTAAACTAATAGTATACGGATGCCAGATGAACCGCAGCGATGCGGAACGGATGGATGGGCAGCTGCAGGAAATCGGCTATGAGGCTACGGAGGACATGGAGACGGCGGATCTCATCCTCATCAATACCTGCTGCGTGCGGGAGACGGCAGAGGATCGAGTCTATGGAAAAATCGGCGAAATTAAGCATCTGAAGGAAAAGAATCCGCACCTTATCTTTGGCATCACGGGCTGCATGGCCCAGAAGGAAGGGGAAAAGCTCATCAAAAGGGCACCCCATATTGACTTCGTGCTGGGGACGAATCGGGTGCATGAGCTAGCTCGCATCGTGCGGGAAATCGAGGCGGAGCATACCCATCATGTGAATGTGGGTGCTGCAGAGACGGAGCTTCCTGCGGGGGGGGCACCAGTGGTCCGAGAGAGCAAGCTCACGGCCTGGGTGCCCATCATGTACGGCTGTGATAACTTCTGCACCTATTGCATTGTGCCCCATGTGCGGGGACGGGAGCGTAGCCGCTCCATGGAGGATATCCTGCGGGAGGTGGAGAGCGTCGTGGCGGAAGGCTGCCAGGAGGTGACGCTCCTGGGACAGAATGTGAACTCCTACGGCAATGGCAGCGAGGAGAGTTTTGCGGAGCTCCTCCGCCAGGTGGACAGGGTAAAGGGCATTAGCCGCGTCCGCTTTATGACCTCCCATCCGAAGGATCTTTCCAATGAGGTCATCGAGGCAATCCGGGACGGCGAGCATATCTGCGAGCATATCCATCTGCCGGTACAGTATGGCAGCAACGCTATCCTGAAGCGGATGAACCGGAAGTATACGGTGGAAGCCTATCGGGCCCTCGTGAAGCGCATCCGAGAGGCGATTCCAAATGTAAGCCTGACGACGGATCTCATCGTGGGCTTTCCGGGAGAGACGGAGGAGGATTTTTCCGCCATGCTGGATTTCCTGCGGGAAATGCGCTACGACTCCGCCTACACCTTTATTTATTCGAAACGCTCCGGCACGCCGGCCGCCACCATGGAAAACCAGGTGGAGGATAGCGTGAAGCATGAGCGGCTCGCAAAGCTTATGGAAGTACAGAACGAAATCAGTCGGGAAATCAATGAGTCTCTCAAGGGGAAAATACTGGAAATCCTCGTGGAGGGCCCCAGCAAGAACGATGAAACCGTATGGACAGGGCGAACCCGTACCAACAAGATGGTGCTTTTCCAGCGCCGGGAGGAGCAGGCAGGGGACTTTATCCAGGTGAAAATCACCCAGCCTCAGACCTGGGTGCTGAAGGGCGAGCAGGTCTGACGCATAAGAATGTTACGAATGGAGGTGCATGACGCACATGAAGGATGAGCAGCTGACACCGATGATGCAGCAGTATCTTGCGACAAAGGCGGAATACCCTGGGGCAATCCTCTTTTTCCGCTTGGGGGATTTCTATGAGATGTTTTTCGAGGATGCCCGGATGGTATCGAAGGAGCTGGGCCTCACGCTCACGAGCCGTAGCAAGAATACGGATAATGCTCCCATGTGCGGCGTGCCCTACCATGCGGCGGAAGCCTATATCGAAAAGCTCATCCGCAAGGGTTATAAGGTGGCTATCGCCGAGCAGATTGGCGACCCAAAGGCCAAGGGCCTCACGAAGCGGGAGGTCATAAAGGTTGTGACGCCGGGCACCGTCCTGTCGGACAGTGCACTGCAGGATGCGTCAAACAACTATCTCGCCCTTGTTTCCGAACGGGAGGGAGTCGCAATCCTGGCGGGGGCGGATATCTCCACAGGAGAGTGCTTCTACGCTATTTTCGAAGGGACGAGCGGTGTACAGGGGCTCTTCGATGAACTTTATCGTCGGATGCCCGCAGAAATCCTGCTGCTTCCGGAGCTCTCCCTTACGGAGAAGCTGAAGGCATTTCTGAAGCTTCGGCTGCCGGACTGTGCCGTGACGATGCTGGCGGGAGCCTCCAAAGAGGTAGAAAATCGCCTCGTGGAGCATTTCGACGCCTCCATGCGGCCTTCGGATGCGGCGGCAGGGGAGGCAGTGGCGACGCTTCTCGACTATATCCATGCTACCGTCAAGACGGATGTATCCCAGATCCGGAGCCTTACGCAGCTCAGCACGCTGGATAATCTCGTGCTGGATACCTATACCCTGAGGAATCTCGAGGTCACACGAAATCTCAGGGATGGGGGAAAGAAGAATACGCTACTGGGCGTTCTTGACTTTACGGAGACCCCCATGGGCTCCCGGCTTCTTCGAAAGTGGTTGGAGTACCCTATGATGTCCAGTGGCGATATCCACGGCCGCCTTGACGGAGTGGGGGAGCTTCTGGAAAGGTTCTCCATGCGTTCCGATGTGCGAGAGGCCTGCGGGGATATTTATGACCTGGATCGTCTCCTGACCCGCATCGAGGTGGGGACGGCAAATGCCCGGGACCTCATCGCTATGAAGGTGTCACTCCTCGTGCTTCCAGCTATGAAGCAGGCCCTCGCCGAGGCCCAGGCATCAGTGCTTCGGAGCATTTCAACAGGGCTTCAGTCTTTTGAGGATATTACAGCCCTTCTTACTCAGGCCATTGTGGAGGACCCGAGCCTCACAGTGCGGGAGGGAGGCATCATCAAGCCGGGCTACAATGAAGAGCTTGACGAATACCGTCGCATTGCCCACGACAGCAAGTCCATGCTCCAGGAAATCGAGGAGCGGGAGAAGGAAGAGACGGGCATCAAGTCTCTGAAAATCGGCTACAACAAGGTTTTCGGCTATTACATCGAGGTGCGAAATAGTGGGGCCAGCCTCGTGCCGGAGCGCTATATCCGAAAGCAGACCCTGACGAATGCAGAGCGCTACATCACAGAGGAGCTCAAGAAATTTGAGACGAAGATTCTTGGTGCCCAGGAGAAAATTGTTGCCCTGGAGTATCATATCTTCACCGAGGTCAGAGAGACTATAAAGAAGCGCCTGCCGGAAATCCAGGAGACATCCCAAGCGGTGGCAAGGCTCGATGGGCTCCAGTCTCTTGCGGAGGCGGCAAGCCGCTATAACTATGTGCGCCCCCATATCCGTGCCAATGGGGAAATCCTTATCCGGGATGGGCGCCACCCCATCGTGGAGCGGCTTCTGACGAGGGAAATCTTTGTCCCGAATGACACGGAGCTTCGCCATGAGGACTCGGAAATCATGCTGATTACGGGACCGAACATGGCGGGCAAGTCCACCTATATGCGCCAAACGGCGCTCATTACGCTCATGGCCCAGGCAGGTAGCTTTGTGCCGGCAAGGGAAGCGTATATCTCGCCTGTGGACCGAATCTTCACCCGTATCGGCGCCAGCGATGACCTGGTAAGCGGCCAGAGCACCTTTATGGTGGAGATGAACGAGGTGTCGCAGATTTTGAAATACGCCACGAAGAATAGCCTTGTCATACTGGATGAAATCGGCCGGGGCACCAGCACCTATGACGGCATGAGCATTGCCCGTGCCGTCATCGAGTACATGGAGAAGAAGATTCACGCAAAGACCCTCTTTGCCACCCACTACCACGAGCTCACGACCCTTGAGGATGACAAAATCAAGAACTTCTGCATTGCCGTCAAGGAGCGGGGCCGGGAGGTGGCCTTCCTGCGCCGCATCATCCGCGGGGCCGCAGATAAGTCCTATGGCATCCACGTGGCGCGTCTCGCCGGCCTTCCAAGGGCAGTGACAGAGCGGGCAGAGGAGGTGCTGAAGGAGCTGGAGGCAGAGGCTCCGTCGCATCCTATGGGAGAAGCCCCACAGGAGACGAGCGAGCAGGAGAATATGACCATGTCTCTCTTTGCCGACAGCCTTCGGGATACGATTCTTGGCCTTGATGTGATGACCATGACGCCACTGGAGGCGATGAACAAGCTCTATGAGCTCCAGGAGCAGGCGAAGCGAGAGGAGGGAATGAAGTGACGACGATTCATGTGCTGGACGACACCACCATCAACAAGATCGCTGCCGGCGAGGTGGTGGAGCGGCCGGCCTCTGTCATAAAGGAGCTGGTGGAAAACTCCATGGATGCCGGTGCTACCAAAATCGAGGTGGAGACCATGGCTGGCGGTACCAGCTTCATGCGGGTGACGGATGATGGAAAGGGCATGACGGAGGAGGATGCGCAGCTCGCGATTCAGCGTCATGCTACCAGCAAGATACGGGAGGCTCGGGATCTGGAGGATATCTCCACCCTTGGTTTTCGAGGGGAGGCGCTTCCCACCATCGCCTCTGTCTCCCGCTTCCTGCTTCAGACCCGGCCAAAGGACATGGACCTCGGAACACGGGTTTCCATTACGGGGGGCAAGGATACCGAGATCCGTGAGACGGGCTGCGCCATAGGCACCACGATTCAAGTGGAGGATCTTTTCTTTAATACGCCAGCTCGGAAGAAATTTTTGAAAACCACCCATACGGAAGGGCTCAAAATCAGCGATTTTCTGACGAAACTTGCTCTTTCCCGTCCGGATATTGCCTTTCGCTACATCAGCAACAACAAGCTCTCCATCGTGACGCCGGGAAATGGAAATCTCTACGATACCATTGAGGCACTCTATGGAAAGCTTACGGCAAATGCGCTACTTGCCCTTCACTTTGAGGCGGAGGAGCTCAAGATTACGGGCTTTATCACAAAGCCCTCCATGCTCAAGGGGAGCCGTTCTTGGCAGACCTTTATCGTCAATGGCCGCACAGTGCAAAGCCGCGCTCTTTCCAAGGCACTTGACAATGCCTATAAGTCTCTGATACCGAAGAGCGGCTATCCCTTTGCTGTGCTCTTTATCGAGGTGCCCCAGCGCACCATCGATGTGAATGTCCATCCGCAAAAGACCGAAATGAAATTCGAGGATGAGAGCCGCGTGTTCAAGGGAGTCTACAAGGCGGTTATCGATGCTGTCCGGCCTCAGGGACAGGGGCTGGGGGAGATGGCGGCCCAGGTGGAGCGGCCGGAGCGCTTTGCCCAGACGGCGATGGAGTTTGTCCCAGCCTCTATTCCTCTGGCGGAGGAGGCTGTATCTTCCCAGCCACACCTTGCACAGGCTTCCTTTTCGTCTGCCTCAGAGGAGTATATGACACATCTCTTTGGGGCCCCAGCACCTGCGTATTCCTTTCGAGAAGCTTCTCCCCTGCAGCAGGAGAAGGAGCACCCAGAGGGCTTTGAGACAGGCCGGATGGATTTCGTCGCCGAGTCGATGGAGACAGAGGAGCCTGCGGGGGAGGCCCTTTCCTATGAGGGGGGCATCTTGCCCATAGGCCAGGTAGACCTCACCTATATCATCGCCCAGGACAGGACGGGCCTCTATATTGTGGATCAGCACGCGGCCCATGAGCGCATCCTCTTTGACAAATTCTCCAGTCGGGCGGAGGCTATTCCTGCCCAGCAGCTTCTCGTTCATCTTCTTCTGCCCTTCGACGGACGGGAGAGCCGCATTGTCGAGGAGCATAAGGAGCTCTTTTCCCATATGGGCTTTACCATGGAGGCGGTGGGCGATACGGAGTATCGCCTCATGGAGGTGCCTGCCGATATCCCGGTGACGGAGGCAGAGGACTCCATACGGGAGATTCTTGTGGGGCTGGAGGCGCATACACGAATTTCGCCAAAGGATATCCGTCAGCAGTGTATCGCCACCACGGCCTGCCGTGCGGCCATTAAGGCGGGACAGGAGCTCAATTTTAGGCAGATGCAGATACTCCTGGAGGATCTCACGCACACGGATTTCCCCTATACCTGTCCCCATGGCAGGCCAACCATATTGAAGTTCAGCACAGGGGAACTGGCAAAGATGTTCAAGCGCACGGGCTTTGGCTTTTGAGGTGTATAGGATTGGCAGAGAAAGAAAGCTATGCCATTGCCACTACGGGGCGCAAATGGTCAGAAGAGCGGGAGCGGGCGGCCCTTTGGGCAGCAAGGCATCTAAAGATTCCCTATGTGAAGCGCAAAACAGAGTCCGCCTCTGAGCTTCGTGCCCGGACGGGAGCGGATTTACTCATCGTGGCGAAAAAGGGCGGCCTCATGCTTCAGACGGAGGCGGGAGAGCTTTTCTTCCATCCGAATATGGCCCATCTCCGGATGAAAAATCTCCGCTTTGGCAGTGCAGGAGCAGGCGACCGCATGGTGGAAGCTATGGACCTTGCGCCTGGCATGAGTGTCCTCGACTGCACCCTGGGCCTTGCCTCCGATGCCATTGTGGAGAGCTTTGCCGTGGGCCCGACGGGAAGAGTGGTGGCACTGGAGTCAAATCCCTTCATCGAAGCTGTAATCGGCTACGGGCTTTCCCATTTCAAGGCGGAGAACTGGCCGATACAGGAGGCCATGAGGGGAGTAGAGACGCATTATGCCGATGCGCTTTCCTTCCTGCAAAAGCAGCCAGAGGACTCCTTCGATGTGGTCTACTTTGATCCCATGTTCCGTCACCCCTTTCATGAGAGCAGGGCATTGGAGCCCCTTCGGGCCTTTGCAGACATGCGAGCACTGACAGAGGAAACCATTCGGGAAGCCTGCCGAGTGGCAAGAAGGCGCGTGGTCATGAAGGAAAGTGCCAAGAGCGGGGAATTTTCTCGTTTGGGGTTCGATTGCCTCATGGGCGGCCGGTACAGCAAGGTACGGTATGGGGTAAAAATCCTCTGAGAGCTTTGGGAGAGGGATTGGGAGCAGCGTATGTCCTTTATCACGATTCAAAATGTTTCGCACATCTACCATGCGGGAGAGGAGCAGGAGCATCGTGCCCTGTCGGAGGTTTCCTTTTCCATCGAGGAGGGGGAGTTCATCGCCATATTGGGGACAAACGGCTCGGGAAAGTCGACCCTTGCCCGCCATATCAATGGACTCCTCCTCCCCTCCTCTGGTCATGTCCTCGTAGATAGCATGGATACACAGGAGACAGAAAATATCTGGAACATCCGCCGGGAGGTGGGCATGGTCTTTCAGAATCCGGATAACCAGATTATTGCGGCGGTGGTGGAGGATGATGTGGCCTTCGGGCCGGAAAATATCGGGATGGAGCCGGGTCGCATCCGCAAAAACGTACATGAGGCACTGGAAACAGTAGGGATGACCCACTTCCGCTCCTTTGCACCCCATCTTCTTTCGGGGGGGCAAAAGCAGCGCGTCGCCATTGCAGGGGCCCTGGCCATGCAGACGAAATGCCTCGTGCTGGATGAGGCAACGGCCATGCTGGATCCACGGGGACGGCAGGAGGTCATGGAGACCATACTTCGCCTCCATCGGGAGAATCACATCACCATCCTCCTGATTACCCATTTTATGGAGGAGGCTGTGGAGGCGGATCGCATCCTTGTCCTTGACAAAGGAGAAATATTTGCCTCTGGGACACCGAGAGATATTTTCTCACGGGGGAAGGAGCTGGAGGAAATTGGACTGGAGCTTCCGCTTGCCTCCCGGGTAGCAGAAAAGCTTATACAGCAGGGAATCCCTTTGCCTAATACGATATTGACAAAGGAGGAGCTGAGAGCTGAGCTTCGCCAGCTTCAGCAGGCGCAATAAGGGGGGGGGATTCCATGGCAATTGTATTGCAGGATGTCAGCTATACCTATATGGCAAACACACCTCTGGAGCGGCAGGCGCTATCAGGGATAAGTGCTGTAATCCAGGAGGGGAGCTTTACGGCCATCGCCGGTCATACCGGCTCTGGGAAATCCACGCTTCTGCAGCATCTCAATGGTCTCATCCATCCTACGTCCGGGCAAGTCCTGATGGATGAGGTCAATCTTCAGGGAAAGGGAAAGGCGGAGCGTCGAAGGGCGAAGGCGGCGGCCCGGCAGGTGGGCATGGTTTTCCAATATCCGGAGCAGCAGCTTTTTGAGGAGACGGTGGAAAAGGATATCGCCTTTGGGCCTAGGAATCTTGGTCTTTCGGAGGAAGAAATAGAGGAGCGGGTGCAGTCGGCCATGGAGCTTATGCACCTTGATTATAAAGCCTTCAAGGACGTATCTCCCTTTGCCCTGAGCGGCGGGCAGATGCGTCGGGTGGCCATTGCGGGGGTGCTGGCGCTCCGCCCCAAATATCTCGTCCTGGATGAGCCTACCGCAGGACTTGACCCCCGAGGGAGAAGGAAGCTTACGGAGACCATCACACGCCTCCATCGAGAGGAGCATGTGACGATTATCTTTGTCTCCCACAATATGGACGATATTGTTCGTCTGGCTGACAGGGTCTTGGTTCTCGCTCATGGGAAGCTTCTTGCCTATGCGCCGCCTCAGGAGGTATTTCAGGATAGCCGCATTTTGGAGGAGGCGGGGCTTCAGCCTCCTGAGGCCTTCAAGCTGGCAGATGAGCTTCGTCAGGCTGGCTTTGATATACCGGCGCACGCAATGCTGGAAGAGGACATTGTATCGAGTATTCTTCGGCTTTATCGCCAGGGGAGGTGATGGAGATGCTATCTGACATTACCATCGGGCAGTTCTTTCCAGGAGATACTTTTTTGCATCGACTGGATCCGCGGACAAAACTCATAGCACTGATTTTCCTCATGGTGGCGATATTCGTATTCCATACCTTCGGTGTATATACTGCCCTTACCGTATTTACCCTGGCTCTCGTCTTTGCTTCCAAGGTGCCCTTTGGCATGATCCTTCGCTCGCTCAAGCCGCTTCTTTGGATTTTGCTCTTTACTTTTTTCATCCATGTCTTCAGCACACCCGGGGAAAGTCTCCTTCACCTTTGGCGCTTTGACGCAACCCTTGAGGGCATCGAGCGGGGAGCCTTCATCTCTCTTCGTCTGATTCTTCTCATTGTGCTGGCATCTCTTTTGACCTTTACCACAAGCCCTTTGAAGCTCACAGATGCCATGGAGGCCTTGCTATCGCCGCTGAAGCGCTTCGGCGTGCCTGCCCACGAGCTGGCGATGATGATGACCATCGCCCTGCGCTTTGTGCCCACCCTCATCGAGGAGACGGATCGAATCATGAAGGCACAGGAGTCCCGTGGCGCTGATTTTTCAGAGGGCAGCCTCATGGCGAGAATCCGAGCTGTTATCCCTGTACTCGTCCCGCTTTTTCTCTCTGCCTTTCGCCGTGCCGATGATCTGGCCCTTGCCATGGAGGCCCGCTGCTACCATGGAGGGGAAGGGCGCACGCAGATGAAGGCGCTATCTTTTCATCGGCTCGATGGGTTGGCCTTTGTCTTTACGGCTTTGTTTCTTATCATCCTGACCATTTCCTCAGGACAGCTTGGTGGCGTCTTGTGGGGCTGAGGTCAGGCAGGGGGACACTATGAAAGCAGAAACGCTGGAAAAGATAAAACAGGAGCTTTCCTCCTGGCCGGATATGGAGGCTATGCCCCAGGTGCTGCACGGCTTCCTTCTGGAGAGGCTGGAGCAGGAGGTGGAGGATTGCTATGATATTTTCTCCTATCGAAATGAGCCTCTTCATAGGAGTGTCACCGCCTACTATCATGAGGAAACCCACGAATATAAGCTGCGGGTGAAGATAGGCTTGATCGAGTTTTGCAATATTGCCTATATTTCGGAGGACGTGGAGGTCTTCCGTGCCCACACGGAAGAGCGGCTTGGCGATTATCTCCATAGCCTCACGGTCTTTGACGAGAAGAGCCTGGGAACGATTTTGCGGCAGAAAAAAGTCACCTCCTGGGAGGCTGCAAAGGATCTTCCGGAGGAGCTGGAGGGCTTCACGCTCTTTATCCGTCCCCAGGAGCCGGTGAAAATCAACAATGGCTCCTTTATTATTCTGGATTATGTGGACTTTTCCATCGAAAGCAGTGTCACGATATACTACAATCTCTATCGGGATGAATTCTTCGGGGAGGCCCGCATCCGAAGCATCCCCGATGTGAGCTATGACTTTGATGCGACGGAGCTCGGTGAGCTGGAAGCACGCCTTCAGCGCGATTTGGAGGCGCGGCTTCACGAGGTCCGAATGCGTGCAAACGCACAGAAGAAGGAGTAGAAAATGATTCGCATAGAAAAGGCAATCCTGCACATACTCGATTTTTCCTCGGGCTCTGCGGCCTATTCGGATGCCCTTTTGCCGGAAACGACAGGCTGCTATGAGTTTCTCGAAAAGCATATGGATAAAGCATGCAAAAGCCAGAGTGCCAAGCCCGGCCGCTTTGTGGAGGGCAGCCGCTTTGCTGCCTGGCTGGATTCCCTTTCGGAAGGGGAACTGGACTTCATTGCATTTTCCAAGGAGGCGGGAAAAGCTCTGGAGGATGCGCTCCTGCATGCAGATGTGGCAGGCACCCTTGACTTGATATTTGTCGAGGCGTGGATAGAGGAGAAAAAGACGCTCGCTATCATCAAGTGTACGAATCACATGGGCTATACCCATCAGATTACGACGGGGGAGTCCGGAGTCCAGACAGATATCGTAAATACCGCCTCCGTGCTGCCTGCGCCCTCCCAGCGCGTTGAGGAGTTTGCCCTCATCGATATGGAAACGAGGGATATCCTCGTGCAGGGCAAGCGCTATGCCTTGGATGGAGATGCTTGCTATATTCTGCCGGAAATCCTTTTGGAGGCGACCCTTGCACCCTCGCCACAGGAGACGCTGAAGAGCCTGAGCAAGACGGCGGAGCAGGTCGCGGATGCCTACGGGGTCGACAAGATCCAGGTGGAGTCCGCCGTCAAGAATTTCATCTCCGAAAATATGGAGGAGGGGGATGTGATAGATGTCCTAGAGGCGGGAAAGGAAATCTTCAAGGAAAATCCCTCCATGCAGGCGGATTTTGATGAGGCGATTCGTGAATCCGGCTTTGAGGAGCCGGTGCGGGTGGATCCGGAGGCGACCATGAAGAAGGTATCCCGTCATAAGCTCAAGACGGATACGGGGATAGAGCTGACCATACCGACAGACTACATGGGGAGCACCGAGTATGTGGAGTTCGTGACAAATGAGGATGGCACACTCTCCATTACGCTCAAGCATATTTCCAACATCATCAACCGCTGAAAAATTTGCAATACAAAAGACCCGCTAGCGTCATAGGGAGCCAACGGGTCTTTTGTAGTTCTGATACATTTGCGCAAATTTATCAGAGGGCACGCTCAACCTTGCCGGAACGCAGGCAGCGAGTGCAGACATTGATGCGTTTCGTCTCGCCATTCACAACAGCGCGGACACGCTGGATGTTCGGCTTCCACTTACGCTTCGTCTTCAAGTGAGAATGGCTGACATTGTTGCCGGACAGCTCGCCCTTTGCACATACTTCACAAACAGTTGCCATGTATTACACCTCCTTATGAATAGGAGCCTCGCTCCTAAACGCAATATCGCTATCATACCATAAAATCATTTTCGCCGCAAGTCTTCCTGATAAATATTTTGGCTCAATCACAAATCTTGTGGGATTTCTCATTCCTGACATATGCATGTCTGCTGACATCAAATATCTTCAGAAAAAAGCATGGGTGAGCTTGCAGCTGGATAAAAAAACAGGGCGTGTGCCCTGTTTTTTTATCCGGAATATGGTTTTTACTTCTTGGCAAGTGCAAGAATTTCGGTCGCGCGGCCATCGGAGCCGAGGACATCCTTAATCTTGTGCTCGACGAGCTCCTTGATGTAGGAACGGCCGTCGGCCACATACTGACGCGGATCGAAGTGATCCGGATGTGCGACGAAGTGCTCGCGGATACCGGCCGTCATGGCGAGGCGAAGATCGGAGTCGATGTTGATCTTGCAGACAGCGGACTTTGCAGCACGGCGGAGCTGATCCTCCGGAATGCCGATGGCATCGTCGAGCTTGCCGCCGTTGGCGTTGATGATCTTCACATACTTCGGAATGACGGAAGAAGCACCATGGAGGACAATCGGGAATTCAGGAATCTTCTTTTCGATCTCTGCGAGGATATCGAAACGAAGCTCAGGCGGTACGAGGACGCCTTCCGCGTTGCGGGTGCACTGCTCCGGCTTGAACTTGAAGGCACCGTGGCTCGTGCCGATGGCGATAGCGAGGGAGTCAACGCCCGTCTCCTTGACGAACTCCTCGACCTCTTCCGGCTGGGTGTAGGCAGCCTCATGGGCGGCGACCTTCACGTCGTCCTCGATGCCGGCAAGCTTGCCGAGCTCAGCCTCGACGACAACGCCGTGCTCATGAGCGTATGCAACGACTTCCTGCGTGCGCTTGATGTTCTCCTTGAACTCATAGTGGGAGCCATCGAACATGACGGAGGTGAAGCCGTCGTCGATGCAGGCCTTGCAGGTCTCGAAATCCGGGCCGTGATCGAGGTGCAGAGCGATGGGGATATCGTTTACTTCGAGGGCTGCCTCGACGAGATGGCGGAGATACGGGCCCTTCGCATATTTACGAGCACCGGCAGATGCCTGGAGAATAACAGGGGAGTTCAGCTCAGCAGCAGCCTCGGTGATGCCCTGGACGATTTCCATGTTGTTGACGTTGAAGGCACCGATGGCATAGCCGCCCTCATAGGCCTTCTTGAACATTTCCTTTGTACCAATTAGTGGCATATAAATGACCTCCTAAATATATAGAAGTTTATACGGCTAAAGCCATTATACCATAGAAAAAGGCGATGGTGTATAGGAGCCATCGCCTTTTTTGAAAATTCTTTTTGCATAAGAGGAACTGCGTGAAAACTAGAGAGGCTTATTTGCAAGCAGGCGGGAATCGGATAGAATGGAGCGCATATCCTGAGGCAGCGGCGCATAAATCGAAAGGGGGATGGAAAGAATCGGGTGAAAAAAGGACAGGTGCGCTGCGTGAAGAGCCTGCCTCTTGATGGCTGTCATATTTCCGCCGTATAGGCTGTCTCCTAAAAGGGGAAGCCCCAGATGGGCCAGATGGACGCGTATCTGATGGGTGCGCCCTGTATCCAGACGGAGCTCCAGCAGTGCATGATGGGCATCCTGGGAAAGCGTCTTGTAGTGGGTTCGGGCTTCCTGGCCATGGGGATCCACACATCGCTTGATGATGCTGGGCAGCTCTCGGGCGATAGGTGCGTCGATGCAGCCAGATTGCTTCTCGGGCGCATGCTCGACGATTCCGAGATAATCTCTTCGAAGAGGCTTTACACCATTTTTCCCGGTCAATAGGAACTGCACCTCTGGCTCCTTGGCAATGGCGACGAGACCGGAGGTATCCATGTCAAGCCGATGCATGGGGTGAAAGTCGTGCTGCTCGCCCTGTGCTTCATAATGGGCGAGGATGCCGCTGGCAAGCGTCCCGTGAAAGACCTTGGGTGTAGGGTGTACGAGCATTCCAGCAGGTTTGTTGACAACAAGGAGATAGGGATCCTCGTATCGGATATCAAGGGGAAGAGGCTCAACAGGAAGCTTTGAGGTGCGTGTGATGTCGTAGGTGATGATGTCGCCATCAACAACCTTCGTCCGTCCAGCAATTGCAGGCAGACCGTTGACAGAGAAGGTTCCCGAGTGCTTGATGCGCTTCCAGGTGGAGGTGGAGGCTCCCGCATACCGTCTTAGATATGTTTTCGCATTCATTTCGCATACGGGGCAGTCCTCCTGCGGAAGTGAGACTCGTATCCTACGCATGGGGGCCCTTGTCTTCCTCTGGGGCGGGCTCCCGGACGCGTATCAGACGGAGCAGGTGGAAAAGCAGGGATAGGAAGATGGCGACGATAGTGGCAAGGGACATTCCTTGGAAGGTGACCGTTCCCAAGGTGATGCTGGCGGTGGAGACGCCGATGCCAATAACGATGGAGGTCAGGAGAAGGTTCATGGAATCGTTGTAGTTGACCTTTGCTTCCACGAGAATCCGTATGCCGGAGGCGGCGATGACGCCAAAGAGCAGAAGGGATACACCGCCCATGACGGGAGTCGGGATGCTTTGGATGGCGGCAGAGAGTTTTCCTAGGCAGGAGAGCAGGATGGCAAAGATTGCTGCGCCGCCAATGACCCTGGTGGAAAATACCCTTGTGATGGCAAGGACACCGATGTTTTCCCCATAGGTGGTATTTGGTGTGGAGCCAAAGAAGCCGGACAGGATGGTGGAAAGGCCGTTGCCGAGAATGGAGCGGTCGAGACCTGGATCCTTCGTGAGGTCGTGTCCCACGATATTGCCCGTGACGATGAGGTGACCTATATGCTCGACGATGACGACAAGGGCGGCAGGCAGAATGATGATCATGGCATTGATGTCAAAGGAGGGCGTATAGAAAGTGGGCAGGGAGAACCAGGGGGCTGTCGCAACGGCCGACCAATCCACGATTCCGGCAAGAGAAGCGATGATATAGCCGCCGACCACGCCGATAAGGATGGGGATAATAGAAAGAAACCCGCGAAAGGCAACAGAGGATATGACAGTGATAAGGAGCGTTGTGAGGGAAACGAGTATGGTGGTTGGATCCGCCTCTTTCCCAGTGAGACCTGCCATTTTTGCAGCTGTCGGCATGAGTTCCAGACCGATGACCGCCACGATGGCGCCCATGGATGCAGGCGGAAAGATGACATGAATCCAGCTTGTGCCCACTGCTCGAATCAACAGACTGACGAGGACGAAGACAATGCCCACCAGGATGAAGCCGCCAAGGGCGGATTCATAGCCATATTTATCGAGGACAAGAAATACAGGAGAGAGAAAGGCAAAGCTGGAGCCCAGGTAGGCCGGTATTTTCCCGCGACAGAGAAAAAGGTAGAGAAGTGTGCCAATGCCATTGAAGAGCAGACAGGTGGCAGGATCAATCTTGAAAAGAATGGGGACGAGGACTGTCGATCCAAACATCGCAAAGAGATGCTGCAGAGACAGAGGGATGGTTTCCAGCAGAGGCAATCTTTCCTCTACGCCGATAGGTCGTTTTTTCATGGGGAACTCCTTTTGTTTTCGGGAAGTTTGAGTTAGTAGGGAAAGCCTGTGGGCTGCTTCTTGGAAGGAGCGAAGTTTTTCCTGCAATAATCTATCACATTGCACGCGCTTTGTCGAATCAGAGTGCATGGAAATAATTTACAGTAAAACACGAAATATGGCTGTATAAGAGGAATAGTGTAACATGCTGTGCTTATTGAAAAGAAATTTATAAAGAAAATCCATAAAATCGGCAAGTTTTTATAGACATCGTCTATGGAATTATGTATAATTGGTTTCGTTTGAATTCAGTATGATGATGGCGAAAGCTCATCAAATGACTAGGGGGAGAATCATGGCGCTTATAGTCAAGAAGTTTGGTGGGAGCTCGGTTGCTACAGCTGAGAAAATTATGAATGTAGCAAAGCGTGTTCTTGATGAGAAGCAGCCAGGCGATAAAATTGTCATGGTCGTATCGGCTATGGGGGATACGACGGATGATTTGATTCACCTTGCTCAAGGGATTACGAAGGATCCGTACCAATATACTCGTGAAATGGATATGCTGCTCACCACCGGCGAGCAGGTTTCCATTTCCCTTCTGGCGATGGCCTTCAAGACGCTGGGGGCACCAGCTGTTTCCTTGACGGGAAGCATGGCGGGCATGCAGACGAATGATGTCCATACAAAGGGGCGCATCGTAGGAATCAGGCCGAAGCGCGTTCACGAGGAGCTGGATAAGGGGAATATCGTTGTCGTAGCAGGCTTCCAAGGCGCAGATGCCGCAGGAGACCCTGTGACGCTTGGCCGAGGCGGCTCGGATACCTCGGCAGTGGCCCTTGCCGGTGCCCTTGGTGCAGACACCTGTGAGATTTATACGGATGTGGAGGGCATTTATTCCGCAGATCCGCGCATTGAGCCGAATGCACGCAAGATGAAGGAAATCACCTATTACGAGATGCTGGAGATGGCGCGCCTTGGTGCCGGCGTCATGCAGCCTCGTTCCGTTGAGATGGGAAAGCATTTCGGTATTCCCATTCATGTCCGTTCGACATTTACGAATAAACCTGGTACTATCATTCGGGAGGAATACACGATGGAAGAGAAGGATTTTATCATCCGTGGCGTTGCACATGATGAGAAGGTCGCAAAGATTGCGGTGCTGGGCATCCCCAATACCCCCGGCATTGCCCATGAGATTTTCTCGGCCCTTGCGGAGGCCAATATCGATGTCGACATGATTGTGCAGAGCATCCGCAATATCGAAAAGAATGTGACGGATATGGTCTTCACCGTCGCCACGGATGACCTGGGCCAGGCCAAGAAGGTCGTGGACAAGGTGGCGGACAAGCTCAATGCCATTGCTGTCCTTATCGAGGAGGATGTGGCAAAGGTGTCCATCGTCGGAGCTGGCATGCTCGGCAATCCTGGCATTGCTGCCCGCATGTTTGGAGCGCTTTCTCGGGCAGAAATCAATATTGATATCATCAGCACCTCGGAAATCAGCATTTCCTGCCTTATCAAGGGAGCTGAGCTCAAAAAGGCTGTCAATGCAATCCATGCAGAATTCTTCCCGGAGAATTCCCAGGTATAAGGCGTGAGCTTTCATATACTGATGAGAGGTGGGGCTGTTAAGTTTACACAGCCCCGTTTTGCATTCTGTATACTTGAGCTCGCTATATGGACAGAAAAGAACGAGGAGTGTATGATTACATCGTATACGTACGTGGCTTTATGTAGCCGTATGAATTGATATTTCTTACACATCCGATGAAAAGGGGTATTGCAATGTCTATGAGCATGGCGGCATCACATGCTGCTTCGAAGCGGTTGAAGGATGCGATTTTCGGCGCAAGCGCAGCATGTCGTGAGGCAGCGAAAAAATATGGCGCAGACAAGGTGACGAACGCCACAATGGGCGTTATGATGGCGGATGATGGTTCACTTGCCAGCATCCCCACCATGGAGCGCGTTTTCCGATCCCTTTCCATCGGGGACTACGTGAGTTATGCGCCAATTTCCGGCCTGCCGGAATACCTCGAGGCTGTCATCGATTTGACCTTCGCCGAGCAGCGTCCGGATGGATATGTGGGAGCCATTGCAACAGCAGGCGGCACAGGTGCCATCCATCATGCCATCGCCAATTATGCAGAACGTGGCGAGGAGGTGCTGACCTCCGATTGGTTCTGGGGGACATATAATGTCATCTGCAACGAATGTGGCACGCATCTTACGAATTTCAAATTGTTTGACGAGGCACATGCTTTCAATCTGAAGTCCTTTACAGAGGCCGTCACCGGCATTCTTGCAAGGCAGGACAGCCTGCTGATTATCCTCAACACACCGGCTCATAACCCGACAGGCTTCAGTCTGTCGGAAGCAGACTGGGATGGTGTCCTCGGCGTCATGAATTCCTTTGCTGCAAAGGGAAAGAGGATAAGCCTTCTCGTCGACATTGCCTACATTGATTATGCGGGTGAGAAAAATGAGACGCGTCGCTTCATGAAGAAGTTCGGAAACCTTCCTGAGAATGTTTTCGTCATGTTTGCCTTCTCCATGTCAAAGGGTTATACGGCCTACGGACAGCGTACGGGCGCCCTTGTGGGTGTTTCCAAAGATAAGCTAGTCATCGAGGAATTCAAGGAAATCAATAAGTATACGAGCCGAGCTACCTGGTCGAATATCAACCGCGGAGCAATGACGCTTCTTACCCGTATCCAGCAGGATAAGGCAACGCTTGCCCAGTTTGAAAAGGAGCGGGATAATTTCTATCAGATGATTCGGGCCCGGGGCAATCTCTTTATGGAGGAAGCAAAGGAATGCGGCCTGAACGCCCTTCCTTATATGGGCGGATTCTTCCTCGCTGTCCCTTCGGCGAATCCCCAGGCGGTATGCGACAAGCTGCATGACGATCTGATTTTCGCTGTTCCGCTAAAGCTTGGCGTTCGCATTGCGGCCTGCTCCGTTTCCGCAGCCAAGATGAAGGGCGTGGCTGCCAAGGTCTTGAAGGCACAGAAGGCTGTAGAAGGCTGATTGGAAGGATGAATATTATTCAGGCTCTATTGCTCCTCGAGGCAATAGAGCCTGTTTTTTATGGGGCATGACCCAGTATCGTATGCAGAGAATACGATACAATAAATCACCCGCTATGCGGGTGGAGGACAAGAAGGTTATCAATACGGGCCATTGGCCTCGTCGAAGGCACGAGCCTTGCTCATCGGCTCGTGCGGCGCATCCTCCTTTCTCTGAGCTGCCTTGTTCTCAGAATCTGCGCTGAACGCGCGATGGGCATGCTGCAAAATCCTGCTTCCATTTTTGGACCATATTGGGATTCAGGCCGTTCTCGGAGCAAATGACGTTGAACTCTTTGTCGCCCTGCAAGATGGACAGGACAGTCTTCGCCTTGAATTCAGCCGTGTACTTTTTTCGTGGCATGATAGCAACCTCCGTTTTCATTACTGCTACTATATCATGCACTCCTAAAAAATTCACGGGTGGTCTAAATCCATGGGCCCATTATAGGTCACTGCCCCTTATAGGGGCGAGCAAACCACCCGTTTGACGGGTGGTTTTGATTGGAAATTTTTATTGTGCTTGCTTTATTTACTGTTGAAGTGGATAGGGATAGATGATATAGTTATAGGTGGAAATGTATGAGTTGTTCTTTTGGAGGACGCACGAAAGATGTTTAAGTTCAAGCAGAAGGACGGAGAGTTCTTTGATCTGTTTGTAGAGAGCGCCCGTTTTTTTCACTCGGGTGCGCTTATCATGGATGAGGTCATGGCGGATTACAGCAAGGCCCACTCTCGTGTAAAGCAGATTATCGACCTGGAGCATGAGGCGGACAAGGTCAATGACAAGATTATTGACAAGCTTAATATGACGTTTATCACGCCCATTGATCGGGAGGATATTTACGCGCTCGCCAATGGCCTCGATGATGGTGTGGATTATCTTCAGGGGACAATACAGCGCCTTGTCATGTATAACGCCGCCTCGACGAAGGAAGGGGCGCGCAGTCTTACAAAGCTCTTGATTGATGCGACAGAGGAAATCATCTGGGCCTTCTCCCTGCTGAAAAACATCCGGAAAAACCAAGCACAGATTCTTGAGGCGACCCATAAGATCGGACACCTTGAGAGCGAGGGAGACCGCATTTACCGCAATGAGGTGGCAAGTCTCTTTGCCGATGAAAAGGATCCCATCGAGCTTATCAAATGGAAGGATATTCTGGAAATCCTTGAGGAAACGCTAGACCACTGTGAGAGGATATCTGATATGATTCGAGGAGTGGTCATGAAGTATGCCTGAGCTTCACTTTCTAATCTTTACGGTTATCGTCTTGGCGCTGCTCTTTGACTTTATCAATGGCTTTCATGATACGGCCAATGCAATTGCGACTTCCGTTTCGACACGGGCGATACACCCCAGCCATGCCATTCTCATGGCTGCCTGTTTGAATTTCTTAGGTGCCATGTACAGCACAGGCGTGGCTAAGACCATCGGTGCGGATATCGTAAAGAGCGCCCATCATGTGGATGAGCATATCATCATAGCAGCCCTTGTGGGAGCCATTATCTGGAATCTAGTGACCTGGTGGTTTGCCATGCCTTCCAGCTCCTCCCACGCGCTTGTGGGAGGCGTCATCGGTGCTGTTCTGGTTTCTGTGGGCACAGATGGTCTGAACTTCTATGGAATTGGAAAGATT
Source organism: uncultured Mitsuokella sp. (assembly GCA_945873115.1). Classification (GTDB taxonomy): domain Bacteria; phylum Bacillota; class Negativicutes; order Selenomonadales; family Selenomonadaceae; genus AWVT01. Next base: position 13,572 of record CAMCBT010000005.1, on the reverse strand, counting down.
ATCCTTTCTCTGATTGGCTCGCCGCTGATTGCCATTTTGACAGGCTGTATCGTCATGACGATTCTCTTTCGTGTCTTTGGCCAATTCAGTCCTTCGTCCATCAATCACAAATTCAAGAAGTTGCAGATTGTCTCAGCAGCCATGATGGCATTCTCCCATGGGTCGAATGATGCACAGAAATCCATGGGCATCATGACGTTGGCACTTCTTTCCGGTGGCTATATCGATGTGTTTGAGGTTCCGACCTATGTCAAGATACTCGCCGCCACGGCAATGGCCTGTGGTACAGCCATCGGGGGCTGGCGCATCATCAAGACTGTAGGAGGGAAGATTTTCAAGCTGGAGCCGATTTCCGGCTTTGCTGCAGATTTGAACTCTGCGACTGTCATCTTTTCAGCGACCCTTCTTCATCTTCCGGTCAGCACGACACATGTTGTATCGGGATCGATTATGGGGGTCGGCACGGCAAAGCGTGCGAATGCCGTTCACTGGGGCGTGGCCCAGCAGATGGTGGTGGCCTGGGTGCTCACCATTCCCTGCACTGCCCTGATTGGTGCCATATCCTACTATATTGTCTGCCTTATCTTCAAATGAGCGACACAAAGGAACACATTGCTGTTCCTTTTTTATTTCAGCCTTTGAAAGATGGAAAGGAGTCTGCTTGCATATGTTTGTGACAATCCGTAAATCCTGCTATTTCCCGCCAGAGACCTTGCCACTCTCTATCGCACCAGCCTACCAAAAGGAATATGGATCGCCGATTGTGGGGGTAAAGCTCGACAATACACTCCATGATCTGCAGACACCCATTGGGAAGTCGCGTTCTATTGAGTTCGTCGAGCTGGACTCGGAGGATGGATGGATCATTTATAGGCGTTCTGTAGAATTTCTTCTTATCATGGCTGTTCAGGAGCTCTATCCAGGGGCTGGTGTAGAGGTCAAGTTTCGGGCAAATAATGGGCTGTACTGTGAAATCCGTATGCCGAGTGGTGAGATTACGGAGGAAATGGTCAAGACCATCGAAGCGAAAATGCACGCCTATGTGAAGGAAAAACGAAAAATTTACAAGGAGGTGATCCCCCGGGAAGAGGCGGTGCGCCTCTTCAAGGAGTCAAAGCAGATTGAAAAGGCAAACCTCATTGCTTCCCTGAGTCAGGAAAAGGTAAGCATTTATCGCTCCAATTCCTATTATGACTATCTCTATGGTGCCATGGTGGATTCTGCAGAAAAGCTCTCGGAATTTGCCCTGGATTCTTTTGAGGCGGGGGTACTCATGCGGACATCGGATGCTGCCAGCAAGGGCAAGGTGGCTACTGCCATCCCGCAGCCGAAGCTATCGGGCGTGTTGGGGGAGTCGAAGCGTTGGGCAGGCATATTGAATTGCCAATATGTTACGGACCTCAATCGAGCTATCCGATCAGGAACGATAGGGGAGGTCATACGTGTCTCAGAAGCCTTGCAGGAAAAGCGCATCGCGGAGATTGCAGACCTCGTGGCAACCCAGAAGGATAGGCTGCGTCTCATACTCATAGCAGGGCCATCCTCCTCCGGCAAGACGAGTTTTGCCCAGCGTCTTCGCATACAGCTCAAGGTGCTAGGGCTACGTCCACTGTCGATTTCTCTCGACAATTACTTTTGCAATCGGGAGGATACGCCGCTGACGCCGACGGGGGAATATGATTACGAGTGCCTTGAGGCACTTGATATCCATCAGTTCAATCGGGATATGCTCGGCCTCCTGCAGGGAGAAGAAGTTTTTCTGCCCACGTATAATTTTGTGACGGGGGAGCGGGAATGGCATGGGACGCCCATTTCCCTTGGGAAGGACGAGACTATCATTATCGAGGGGATTCACGGGCTGAATGAAAAGCTGACCTGGGAAATTCCTCGGAAAAGCAAGCTGAAAATATACATCAGTGCGCTGACCCAGCTCAATATTGACCCCCATAACCGTATTCCCACGACAGATGCGAGACTCATGCGCCGCCTTGTACGGGACTATCATTTCCGTGCCTCCAGCGCACTGAAGACCCTGAAGCAGTGGCCCGACGTGCGGGAAGGAGAGGAGAAGTACATTTTCCCCTATCAGGAGGAAGCGGATGTCATGTTCAACTCGGCGCTTATTTATGAGCTTTCTGTATTGCGCCACTACGCAGTGCCACTTCTGAAAGCCGTTCCGGCTGATGTGCCGGAATATACAAAGGCACGCCGTCTTCTGGACTTTGCCCAGTATTTCCTGGATCTGCCCGACGAAGGAGATATTCCCAACAATTCCCTGCTGCGCGAGTTTATAGGCGGATCTGTCTTTTTCCAGGAAGACGTCCACAAAGGCTGAAGTGCAGCAGCAGATAGGGCCCGTTTCTCCATATTCCCTTGGCAGAGGAAGGAGCACCGATGAAAAGAAGCCTTCACAGGCATTATGGCTTGTGAAGGCTTCTTCGCATGTCAAGGTTTTTGCTTGCAGGAGGATTATTTGTCGACTCCCCAGGCATGAACACCGCGTTCGTTGCCAAGATCTCTCGGATCAAAAACAGGCTCCTTGATACCCTCCTTCTTCTGCCGGAGATAGCTGTCCAGTGCAATGCGGGCATATTTTGCAAGGCGTGCTACAGCGTATAGATTTGTCAGGCAGAGAAGTCCCATGAAGAGGTCCGCCAGATTCCAGACGAGGGAGAGCTCCGCAAGGCAGCCAAAGAGAACGAGAAGAACCACCAGAATGCGATAGCAGAGGAGGTGGAGCTTCACATTTCCCTCATAAAAGGAGATGTTGATCTCTCCGTAATAGTAGTTGCCGACAATGGAGCTGAAGGCAAAGAGGAAGATCATGATGGCGACGCAGGCGGGGGCCAGTGCGCCAAATACGCTGGCAAGAGATGCCTGGGCCAGGGCGATTCCCGTGAGCTTGCCGCCAACGGCGTACTGCTGGGTCAAGAGGATGATGAAGGCCGTAGCAGAGCACACAAGCCAGGTATCCACATAGACACCAAAGGACTGGACGAGGCCCTGCTTGACAGGATGGGTCACATCGGCCGTAGCAGCAGCATTCGGAATGGAGCCCTCGCCAGCTTCGTTCGAGAAGAGGCCACGCTTCACACCGGTGATGATAGCCGTACCTAGGCCGCCGCCAACGGCAGCCTGCGGGGAGAAGGCATCGTGGAAGATAAGCGCGAACATGGCAGGAACATCATCGATATGAAGGGCAATGACCACAATCGCAGTGAGAATGTAAAGGGTCGCCATGATGGGAACAAGAAACTCAGTGAATTGGGCAATGCGCTTCATTCCGCCAAAAATGACGAGGCTCGTGATGATGCAGAGGAAAACAGCCGTTGCAATAGGAGGAATCTCGAAGGCTGTCTGCAGGGAAATCGTGATGGAGTTCGACTGCACAGAGTTGTAAATGAGGCCGAAGGTGATGGAAATCAGGATGGCAAAGAGCCGAGCAATGGCGGGCTGGCCCAATGCGTTTTGAATGTAGTAGGCAGGACCTCCGTGGAATTTCCCATTTCCTCTTGGTAGCTTATATATTTGTGCCAGGGTGCTTTCCACAAAACCCGTAGCACAGCCTATAAAGGCGATGACCCACATCCAGAAGACAGCACCGGGGCCGCCGGTGACGATGGCGATGGCGACACCGGCGATATTGCCGACGCCGACGCGGGAGGCGGTGCTGACACAGAAGGCCTGGAAGGAGCTGATGGCATCTCCCTGGGCCTTTTTTCCGACACCCTCTGTCAGAAGGCGGAGCATTTCCGGGAGCATCCGCACCTGGATAAACCTGAAGTAAAACGTGAACAAGATGCCGCAGCCTACAAGGACGATGATGAGAACATACGACCACAACACATCGTTTATCTGGTTGACGATGCTGTTTAATAAATCCATACAATACCTCCGTATATCATAGAAATCATATTTCCTATTATAAAATGATATTGCTTGTACGTCAAGAATAACAAAAAGTCCGCCTGCAATAGGCGGACTTCATTGTCACTGGGGCTACAAGAAGGATTAGCGCTTGTAAGCCGTAATCTTGTTGTAGTGCTTCTGGAAGAACTCCTCGGCGACCTGCGGGAAGAGGGCGTAGGAGAGCACGTCTTCCTCTGTCGGGTTGAGATAGCCCTTGTCCTTGAGCTCCTTCTCGAAGTCGGCAAAGGTTTCTGCCTTTGCATCCTCGATGGAGCAATCCTCGATAATCTGATCCTCGGGAATGCCAAGAGTCTTCGTGAGGAAGTCATGGTCGACAGGGACAGGCGTACGGCCGAACTTGCCGCGGGCAAGATCCTTGAACTCGTTCGGAACCATCTTGTAGCGCTGGCCGCTCATGACGTTGAACGTAGCCATGGTACCGACAATCTGGGAGGACGGCGTGACAAGCGGCGGATAGCCGACATCCTTGCGGACGCGGGGCATCTCGTCGAGAAGATCCTGATACTTGTCTTCCATGCCAGCTTCCTTCAGCTGATTTGCAAGGTTGGAGAGCATGCCACCAGGAATCTGGAAGTCGAGGACGTTCGGGTTGATGTCAAAGTAGCCCTTGAGGTTGAACTCCTTGATGAGGTTCTGCTTCACCTTGAGGAAGTGCTTCGAAATCGGCGTGAGCTGCTGGACATCGATGCCCGTGTCACGATCCGTGCCTTCGAGGGCGCGAATCATCGTCTCCGTGCAAGGCTGGCTCGTATCGGAGGAGAAGGGGGCAAGGGCGCAGTCGATGATATCGACACCAGCCTCAACGGCCTTGAGGTACGTTGCATGGCCAAAGCCCGAGGTGCAGTGGGTGTGAAGCTCAACAGGAATATCGAGCTCAGCTTTGAGCTTCTTGACGAGATCCTCTGCTACATAGGGCTTCAGGAGACCGCTCATGTCCTTGATGCAGATGGAGTGGCAGCCCATCGCCTGCAGCTCGGCAGCGAGCTTGACGAAGGTATCATTCGTGTGGACCGGGCTCAGGGTGTAGACGAGGCAGCCCTGGACCTCCGGCTTCTCGGGGCACTTGAGGGCTGCATCGATGGCAACCTTCAGGTTGCGGACATCGTTGAGGGCATCGAAGATACGGAAAACGCCAATACCATGGGCGGAAGCCTTCGCGACGAACTTCTCCACGACATCGTTGGAATAGTGGTTGTAGCCAAGGAGGTTCTGGCCACGCAGAAGCATCTGGATCGGAGTCTTCAGGTTCTTCTTCAGCGTATCGAGACGCTCCCAGGGATCCTCGTTGAGGAAGCGGAGGCAGGTATCGAACGTAGCACCGCCCCAAGCTTCCAGAGCCTTGTAGCCGACCTTGTCAAGGGCGGAAAGCTGCGGGAGCATATCGTCGAGATGCATGCGCGTTGCGCAGAGAGACTGATGACCATCGCGGAGGACCGTCTCCATGATTTTGACTGGGTTCTTAGCCATTAAAAACACTCTCCTTAACCATCGTTCTATAAGTTTATCTTATGAACTCCTGTTATAAATTGCACGCGGAAGACAAAAGCTTATTTATCATTCCATCTCTACAATTTATATCATGACTAATAGTATAGGTACTAAAATTAGCTTTGTCAATAAAAATGCGGTACTTTTCGCACATTATAACCAATTTGAATTATGCCTCGTGTTTATTGTTGCATGAAAAAGAGTTATTGGTTTACGATAGGGCACCGCATTCTTTTTTGACAAGCTCATGATAGGAGGCCAGAAGCGCCTTGGTGATTTCCCCGGGCTTTCCATCCCCGATGGTGGTGCCGTCGAGGCTCACCACCGGAGTCACTTCAAGGCTGGTGCTCGTAGCAAAGGCTTCATCAGCGTAGCGAGCAAACTCGGGGGAGAAGGCCTTTTCCACCAGGGTATACCCAAGCTTCGGTATGATTTCCTCCACCAGGATGGAGCGTGTCACGCCCTTCAGAATCAGGTTGCTGATGGGGTGGGTCCAGATTACTCCATCCTTTACCACGAAAAAGTTGCTGGAGGAGCCTTCCGTGATGAGATTCGTATCCTTCCGATATTGGATGGTTCCCTGCAGATTTTTATCATGGGAGGCCTGCTTTGCTAGGACATTGCCGAGAAGGTTCAGGGTCTTGATATCGCAGCGGAGCCAGCGGATGTCCTCGAAGAGGGTGCAAGAGATTCCCTCTGCCTGCCATTTTGTATTCGTCTTGGACTCCCGTATGGTCATGGAAAGAAGGGGGACAACGCTCTCCGGAAAAGCGTGGCTGCGCTTTGCCACGCCGCGCGTAATCTGGAAATAGATGACACCGTTTTTGATGCCGCTCTTCTTGATGAGATCCTCATGGATTGCGATAAGCTCCTCGTCCATGTAGGTTATGGGGATGCGAAGCTCCCGAAGGGAGCGGCGGCAGCGGGCCAGGTGGCGGTCTAGAGCAAAGCATTTTCCATTGTATACATGGGTCGCCTCATAGATGCCATCGCCGAACTGGTACCCCCGATCCTCCAGCTGGACACGGCGCTCCTCCATAGAAATAAATTCGCCATCAAAAAATCCAAGTTCCATTTGCTTTCCTCCTGGTACTTCATAGATGAGTGACTTGAGCTATCTCTATTATGGCAGGTTTTCGGGGAATATACAATTACTCAAACTTCTAACATACAAAATATCCACAGTTTTTTGAAAACTGCATATCTCAGGGGACAAAATTCATCAAGCGGCTTGCAATAGTCTCTGCATGGAGGACGGCAGCTTAGAAAGAAAGCACTGGTAGAATCTTTCAACCTGCTCGTCCGTGACATGAAATGTTTCCTGCACTGTTGCCAGCATGGCTTCCACAAGAATCTGCATGGAATGGCTGAAGGTTATGTCGGCGACTTCCTCCACCATGAGGTAGAACAGCCCGCCGAGCATCCGTTCATCCTTGTCATCACGCCTTCTTTATCTTCTGAGATAAGTAGTTTTCAAGGTTCTACACCGATTTTCGGTGTGGGCAGTTTGATCAATTATTTCATAGAGGCTATTGGTTTTTAGGGCAGGTCTTGTTATAATTCCTATAGGATTTGTTTTTGACTTGAAGGAGAGCAGTATATGAAACTCGTTGTCACAGTCGTTGGAAAAGACCGCGTCGGGATTATCGCGTCTGTCAGCCAGATTCTTTCGGATAATAATGCCAACATTTTGAGCATCAATCAGAATATCATGGATGGTTTCTTCAACATGGTCCTTATTGCGGAAAGCACGGACTCCAATGTGAAGCTCTTGGATCTGCAAAAGGCCTTGAAGGCCCAGGGAGAGGCAATGAATGTGGATATCAAGGTCCAGCATGAGGATATCTTCCAAGCAATGCATACGGTTTGAGGCAGGAGGCAGTCCGTGATTACATTTGAAAACATCTTCGAGACAAACCGTATGATTACGGAGAACAAGCTGGATGTCCGTACTATCACCATGGGCATCTCTCTCCGTGATTGCGCACATCCGAATATTGAAAAGTTCTGCCAGAATGTCTATGAGAAAATCACTCGCTCGGCGGAATTCCTCGTAAAGACAGGAGAAGACATCGAGGCTGAATATGGCATTCCCATCATCAACAAGCGCGTCTCCGTTACGCCCATAGCCATTGCCGCAGATGCCTGCCGCACGGACTCCTATGTCCCTGTGGCAGAGACTATGGACCGGGCAGCAAAGGAAATTGGCATCAATTTCATCGGCGGCTTTTCTGCCCTCGTTGAAAAGGGCTTTACGAACGGAGACCGCATCCTCATCGACTCGATTCCCCAGGCCCTCGCCACGACGGAGCTTGTCTGCTCCTCCGTGAACCTTGGCTCTACAAAGGCGGGCATCAATATGGACTGTGTCCGGGAGATGGGAGAGGTCATCAAGCGCACCGCAGAGCTTACTCGGGACAAGGAAGCTCTTGGCTGTGCCAAGCTCGTGGTGTTCTGCAATGCACCGGGGGATAACCCCTTCATGGCTGGAGCCTTTCATGGTGTCAGCGAGGCAGATAAGGTGGTAAGCGTTGGCGTATCCGGCCCAGGGGTGGTGAAGCACGCTCTGGAGGAGCTCAAGGGGGTCGACTTTACGGAGATTGCCGAGACCATCAAGAAGACGGCCTTCAAAATCACTCGCGTTGGGCAGCTGGTGGCTCGTGAGGCCTCTCGCAGGCTCGGCGTGCCTTTCGGCATCATCGACCTCTCTCTGGCTCCGACACCGGCTGTGGGCGATAGCGTGGCCCGTATTATTGAGGAAATGGGCATTGAAAGCTGTGGTGCACCGGGCACGACGGCGGCACTTGCACTCTTAAACGATGCGGTGAAGAAGGGCGGACTCATGGCCTCCTCTCATGTGGGCGGTCTTTCTGGCGCCTTTATCCCGGTCAGCGAGGATGAGGGCATGATCCGTGCCGTGGAGAAGGGAAGCCTGTCGCTTGAGAAGCTGGAGGCCATGACCTGCGTTTGCTCTGTGGGGCTCGACATGATTGCCATTGAGGGCGATACTTCGGCTGCTACGATTTCTGGCATCATTGCCGATGAGGCAGCTATCGGTATGATCAACAACAAGACGACGGCGGTGCGCGTCATTCCGGTTCCGGGGAAAAAGGTGGGAGATGTTGTTGAATTCGGCGGGCTCCTGGGCTATTGCCCCATCATGCCTGTGCGGAATGCATATAGCTCCGAGGCCTTTATCGCTCGCGGCGGAAGGATTCCCGCGCCGGTGCGAAGCCTGACAAACTGATGAGGTAGCTATGCGTGTAACGAAGAAAATCCGGGAGGAGCAGCTTGCCATTCTGGAGGAGACCTATCGGGGGGCAAAGCCTGCGCTGGAGTTCTCCTCCTCCTTCGAGCTTCTGGTGGCAGTGATTCTTTCTGCCCAGTGCACGGATGCCCGGGTGAATATCACAACAAGGCGGCTTTTCCAGAAAGCCAATACACCAGAGGCAATTCTTTCTTTGGGCGTTTCAGCACTGGAAAACGAAATCCGGGATTGCGGACTTTTTCACAACAAGGCGAAGAATATCTTTGCGACCTGCCAGATCCTCTGCGACACCTACGGCGGGGAGGTTCCAGAAAGCATGGAGGCGCTTCAGGCACTCCCTGGGGTCGGCCGCAAAACGGCGAATGTGGTGATGAGCGTGGCCTTTCATAAGCCTGCCATTGCGGTGGATACCCATGTTTTCCGAGTGGCAAATCGCCTTCATCTGGCCGTTGGAAGCACGCCTCTGGCCGTGGAAAAGGGGCTTCAAAAGGCCATTCCACGCGAAAAGTGGGCGGATGCACATCACTGGCTTATTTATCATGGGCGCAAGGTATGCAAGGCAAGAAAGCCGGATTGCCCGATTTGCCCACTTCGCCAGGTATGTCCCAGCGCGGAGACCGCCAAGTAATTCTAGGCTATGAAAAGGGTGCAGGATGGAAGATATGCATTATCGAAAGGCGACCTTCCGGGATGTGGAGGCCGTATATGCTTTGGTAAATAACTATGCTGCAGACGGCGTCATGCTCATGCGTTCCCGCAACACACTCTATGAGACCCTCCGTGACATGGTCGTGGCAGAGCAGGACGGGAATATCGTGGGCGTGGGCGGACTCCATATCATTTGGGACAAGCTCGGCGAGATACGCACGCTTGCTGTGGCGAAATCCATGACCCGCCACGGCATTGGAGCGGAAATCGTTCGCCACCTCATGCGGGAGGGAGAGGAGCTCGGCGTGGAGAAATTCTTTACGCTGACCTATAAGCCTGGATTTTTTGAGACCCTCGGCTTTCAGGTCATCACGAAGGAGGAGCTCCCTCATAAGGTATGGAAGGAATGCATCGATTGCCCCAAATTCCCAAACTGTGATGAGGTGGCCATGGTTCGCGTGTGACGGTGTTCCTTCTGAGTGGACATAATATAAAATAATTTACATTTTCTGTTGACAAGGGATAAAAATACTGGTATAGTTACATCCATCGATAGATATGCGATGATTGAGAGAAGTAATCCTTCGGATGCTTTCAGAGAGCAGCGGGCTGGTGCGACGCTGTGGCAGAGCGGGATGAAATACACTCAGGAGCAGCTGGCTGAAGGAGATTCTGCGTAGGCCATGCCGGAGCGCCACCGTTATCATAGGCTGCGGATATGCTTGTATCCAAAGAGTGGCTTGCATGGCAAGCAGGGTGGTACCGCGAGCGAGGCTCGTCCCTGTATAGGGACGGGCTTTTTTGGTGTAAAAGGAGGAAATTCTATGATTATCGTCATGAGCCCCAAGGCAACCCAGGAAAATATCGACCGGGTCATAGACCGGCTGAAGGATAGCGGGCTTCGGGCCCATCTCTCCACAGGTGAGGACTGCACCATTATCGGCGTCATTGGGGATCGCAAAAAGATTGCGGGCCTCGAGGTCAGCATGATGGAGGGCGTGGAAAAGACCGTACGCATTACAGAAAAGTACAAGCTGGTCAGCCGCAACTTCCATCCGGAAAATACCATAGTGGATGTGGCAGGCTTTCCCATCGGCGGTGAGGAACTTGCCATCATGGCAGGCCCTTGCTCGGTGGAGAGTGAGGAGCAGCTCATGGAGGCGGCAAAGGCTGTAAAGGCAGGCGGCGCCCAGTTCCTCCGTGGCGGTGCCTTCAAGCCCCGGACAAGCCCCTATGACTTTCAGGGCCTTGCCGTGGATGGACTCAAGATGCTTCGCCGCGTTGCAGATACAGTCGGTCTTCGTGTCGTGACGGAGATTGTTGACAAGGAGGATATCGAGGCTGTCGGAAAATATGCTGATATCTATCAGGTGGGGGCCCGCAATATGCAGAACTTCCAGCTTCTGAAGGCTCTCGGGAAGACGCGTAAGCCTGTCATGCTGAAGCGCGGCCTTTCTGCGACCATCAGCGAGTGGCTCAATGCGGCAGAATACATCATGGCAGGTGGCAATGAAAATGTCATTTTCTGTGAGCGGGGCATTCGCACCTATGAGACCTTTACAAGAAATACACTGGATATTTCGGCGGTGGCAGCGGTAAAAGAGCTCTCCCACCTGCCCATCATAGTGGATCCCAGCCACGGTACGGGACGATGGCAGATGGTTCAGCCCATGGCCCGCGCTGCTGTCGCTGCCAGCTGTGATGGTCTCATCATCGAGGTTCATCCCCATCCGGAGGTCGCGCTTTCCGATGGCGATCAAAGCCTTACGCCGAAAAACTTCAATGCTCTGATGGAGGAGTTAAAGAAAATCGCTGTAGTCATGGGGCGCAGAGTATGATCCGGACACATCTCGCTATCCTTGGGGTCGGCCTTATCGGCGGATCCCTGGGGCTCTGCCTCAAGGCAACCATGGGGGACTCCATTTACATCACTGGCTATTCCCGCTCCCAAGCCAGCAGAGACAAGGCCGTTCTTCTCTCCGCTGTGGATGCCGTGTCAGGCTCTCTGGAGGAGGTTGTTAGGGGCGCGGATATCGTATACCTGAGCCCCCCCGTGCTTCAGATTGTTCCCTTGGTAAAAAAAATTCTGCCCTTCCTGAAGCCTGGAACAATTTTGACGGACGCAGGAAGCACAAAGGAATATATCTGGGAGCATCTTCGTGAGATTCTGCCCAAGGATATTTTCTATATTGCCGGCCATCCCATGGCGGGACGGGAAAAAAGCGGTGTAGAGGCAGCCACAAAGGATCTTTTTCAGGGCAAGGCCTATGTGCTTATTAAAGGAACCGGGGCGCCCAAGGAAGCCATGGAGCGTCTTATGGGAATCCTTCGCCATACGGGGGCAAACTTTACGACCCTTGATCTCAAGACCCATGATCGCTGCGCCTCTGTCATCAGCCATGTCCCTCATGTGACGGCAGCTTCCCTTGTGACACTTTTGGGCCGAACGGGGGGCGATATGGAATCCTGCATCAAGCTTGTCGGTGGCGGCTTCAAGGATACAACTCGCATAGCCTCCTCAAATGCCGACATGTGGGCAGATATCTGCATGACAAATCAAAAGGCAATTACTGCGCACCTCAAGGAGCTCCAAGGAATCCTGAGGGAGGTCATCGACTCAATCCATCGAGGAAATCGAGAGGAGCTCTATGCATTTTTCTCATCTTCAAAGGAGCTGCGGGATCGGATTCTTTCGAATGCCTCGAAGCACTTTGATCCGAATTGATAAGGGCATTTGTGTATGAAAATTTCATTTCAGGAATTGCTTTAAGCCTTTGAAAGGGCTAATCGCCAGCAAAGCTATGTGGATTTATTGGAGGGACGGGTGGTTTGCCTTCCTGAAAATCCTGATTCGGAATCGGAGCTTTTGGACAAAATCATAGCCGAATTGATATAAGAATATAGAGTGTGAAACATCTCGAACCCCTATGAAATAAGGGGCTTCGAGGTGTTTTTGTGTTGTGAAGGAGTGGCCTGAAACAAAGGGCAGGGAGGCAGGGGAATTTTTCGGCGCTTTTGTTTCGAAGGGGGTGCAGGGCTGAAGGTAAGCCGTTTGTAAGGTGTAGTTCCCGTTTGCAGGGTGTAAAATGGGCGACAGCATAGAGGAGAGAGCTTGTTAGGACTTTATGAAGCTAAAGGTCTCATTTTTACGATGGCAAGGTCAAAGCTCTCCGTATACAATACTTCGAACAGCGGAAGGGTAAAACCTACAAATACTCAATTAAAAAGCCCTTCGACTATAAAAGTACACCAAGCGGTTATGTCGTGAACCAAAAGGAAACGGAGGCCGTCAAGAGGAGCGGGCCAAGATTGTGCGACTAATCTTTGGCTTGTTTCTCGATGGGCTGACACCCTATGCCATTGCCAAGGAACTGACAAGACGTGGAATCTTGACGGTCATGGGACAAAGCAAATGGAATCAAACTACTATCAACAGTGTTCTCAGAAATGAGAAGTACGCTGGAATGGCACGAATCCAAAAGACCTTTACACCAGACTTCCTAACCAAGAATGCAGTGAAGAATAACGGACAAGTCCCCAGCTACCTTGTGGAGCAGAGCCATCCTGCCATTATCCCGCCTGCTACCTTTGAGATAGTGCAGGCGGAGATGGCACGGCGCAAGCGGGAGGGAGGCAGATACAGCGGCGTGAGCATTTTCTCCGGCAAAATCAAATGTGGCGAGTGTGGCGGCTTCTTTGGAGCCAAGGTCTGGCAGTCCACGGACAAGTACCGCAGGGTCATATACCGCTGCAACAAGAATTACGATGGGCATAAGTGCCAAACGTCTCATGTAACGGAGGAGGAAATCAAGGCAGCCTTTATCACGGCCTTCAACAAGCTGGTGACGGAGCGGGCTGGCGCAAACGTCGCATCACGCTCCTGCGCCAGCACTAGCGCATCCTGCGTGTCGGAGGAGATTGACGCCAATGCCCGGCTCGTCCGGCAGCCCCTCTGCGACACAACGGAGTTGGAGCAGGAGAAAGCCTCATTGGGGCAGGAACTTGCGGTGCTGGTGGAGATGACCCAGAACTGCATCGCCGAGAATGCGAGGATTGCCCAAGACAAGGGGAGTACCAGAAACGCTACAACGACTTGGTGGAGCGGTGCGAGAAAGCCAAGGCACGGTTTGATGAGGTGACGGAGGCCATCGCAGAGCGGTCAGCCAAGGGAGAGCGACTGGCAGGGTTCATCAGGACGCTTGAGGTGCAGAAGGAGCCTGTGGCGGAGTTCGATGAGC
>CAMCBT010000004.1 GCA_945873115.1 uncultured Mitsuokella sp. | reverse complement strand
GCACGCCATCCTCTTGCAGCTTTGTGACAAGCTTGCGGGAGCCGAGATAAGGGCACCTAGTATGCCAGAAATCAATACGGGCCATAACGGCCTCGTCGAAGGCAGGAGCCTTGCTCATCGGCTCGTGCGGCGTATAACAGGCTGGAGCGGTTCAGCCCCAGCAAGGCGCACTGACGGCGTATGGACATATATTGGGATTCAGGCCGTTCTCGGAGCAAATGACGTTGAACTCTTTGTCGCCCTGCAAGATGGACAGGACAGTCTTCGCCTTGAATTCAGCCGTGTACTTTTTTCGTGGCATGATAGCAACCTCCGTTTTCATTACTGCTACTATATCATGCACTCCTAAAAAATTCACGGGTGGTCTAAATCCATGGACCCATTACACTGCTTCTGGAGCAGCGTCAGGAATCCATCCATCGCTTTCATCATGGCTTCGGACTTATGCCGGAGCTTCCCGTGAGTTATCTGGCTGACTTCCGACAGGTCAAGCGGGGTGTCCTTCACCAGCATCCGTTGCAGAAATTGCGTGTGGGTTTATGCATACACACGCAAGGCGTGATGGACTGTTTTGATATGGAGTGGCAAGGCAGGGCCCTCTTCCCCATCCAAATCGCTTTGCAGGAAATCTGAGGAAGAAAGCTCAAATTCTTTTGCCTGTGCGTGGTATACATATTTTTTTTCTGAAATGGGTTTGCCCGCCAGCAGATCCGCTAGTATGGTCATCAATTTGGGGATACTGCATTTTCGGATGGCAAGGAGGTCGAGTTTTCCGTCATCTACCTCTATGTTTGTTCCAATATTTTTCATGCTGCCCACAACGGAGGAATTTGTAACTACAAAGAGAAATACCTCTGTTTGAAAAGCTTTTCCATCTGAGACTATTGTTATTGGGAATGATCGGATTTTAGGCAATTCACCAAGACCCTTTATGTAATAGGCAATTTTCCCCAAAGCATTCTTCAGGCGCACATCTACTTCATGGGCCACGGAGGACAGCATACCTGCGCTTGCGACATTAATAAAGTATGTGTTATCGATACAGCCAAGATCAATGGGACGGGTCATTCCCGCAGCAATCCTATCGAAATAGGCATTCATGTCACGGTTTATCTGCAGATATGTAGCAAAATCATTCGAAGTCCCACATCCGATAATGGCAAGAGGCAAATCAATCCTGTGCTGCATCATAAGATTGATGATTTCATTTACGGTTCCATCACCTCCTGCCACCACAAGGCCTTCTGGGTCCAAAGCTTTCACCACATCACAGAAAGCTTCATTTCCCGATTTTTTGGTACGATAAGGAATCAGCAAAAGGCCCCTCTTCTGAAAGGAAGAAATCATCCAATCCAGTTTTTTCTTAAAGACCGCATGCCCTGAAGCGGGATTGTAAAAAAGTATATATTTCTTCACTGGACTCCCTCTCTTTTTGATGAATAAATACCAATACGAGACAAGAAGCGAATCCCAATATTCCCAATCATAGGGATACGTGCAAGATCATTCTGCATCAAGCCGCCAGTAATGAGCATAGCCACAAGGTAGACAATTATCCCAACAAAGACAGAGCCGAAAGTTGCTATTGCAGGGATATTCCACCAAGACAAGCTAAAGTGATAGCTTCCCCATACAGCTCCTGCCATAATAATCGAAGACAATACCGTTTTGAGAAGCGGGATAACTTCAATCCGATATCCAATAAATTTATAGATAAAGAATAGATTTATGAAGGCAGCCACCCCCATATCTGCAGCTGTTGCCCAGGCGGCACCCATTATCCCCAATGCGGGGATTGCAGTCAATTCCCAGTTCAATAAGACCTTGGCAGCAGCAGCTAAAATCATATTGATCATCGGGATAGATGGATGCCCAAGCCCCTGCAGGATGCCTGTCGTAACTTGATGCAAGCCAAGAAGCACGATGCTGACAGAAGAAATCATAACAGCCGGGCCTGCGCCCGGTGCATTATAAATCAAAGAAGAAATAGGCGTTGCCAGCAAAAATACGATAATAAAGGCTGGAAAGCAGACAATATTCGATATGCGAACAGAGGAGGCAACCTGTGAAAACACGCGCTTCTTGTCTTTCAGGGCACGGGCCTCTGAAATGGCCGGTACAATACTCATCGCCATAGAAGCCGTGATAATACAAGCCAGGTTAACAAGTGGAACTGCCATGCCTGTAAGATAGCCGAATAGTTCGGTTGCCTCTGATACACTATAGCCTGCAACCTCGAGCCTCTGCGGAACAATGAGCAGATCAAGATTCGATACAACAGGGAGCATAATGCTTGCTGCAGAGACTGGAAGAGACAGTGTAAATATACGTCGTATGATACGCCCTACCGATTCCTGTGGCAAGGCGGAACTCTCCTGCAGAATAGCCCCATATTCTCGTTCAATATCACGATTCAGTCGTATGTGATAGTACACCAATACCATAAGACCAGTGACAGCACCAGCAAGAGCACCAAGAGAAGCACCGGCTGCAGCGTAGTCAATTCCCCACGGCAGCAAGAGGCTTGCGAGCAGAATCATCGTGATGACACGGAAAATCTGCTCAACAATCTGGGATACTGCAGTGGGAGTCATCCTCTGCCACCCCTGAAGATACCCACGAGAACAGGCGAGAAAAGTTACGAAGAAAACAGTGGGGGCCAAGACAACAACGGACATATAGGCGCGTGCATCTCGGATAAAATGCCAGTCAATCAGCCATCTGGCAGACAGGAATGTCAACACAGAAAAGAGAAGGCCGGTAAAAAGCATCAATGCCAGCGTGACATGAAAAACACGCTTTGCTCCATATATATCCTTCAAGGCAACCCGTTCAGAGGTTATGATGGAGATGGCCACAGGAACGCCTGCCTGTGATACAGTCATTGCAAAGAAATAGATGGGAAATGCCATCTGATAGAGACCAATACCCTCACCACCAAGGATACGGGAGACAAATATCCAATTCAAGGATCCGATAATCTTTACTACGAATCCTGCAATAGTCAAAATAAATGTGCCTTTAAAGAAGGAATCCCCTAGCCCGGATTTCTTCTCCGTTCTTTCCTTTTCGCTAATGGAAAACACCGCCTCATTCAAGAACATCAGGACAACATTTCATATACGTCAAAGCCACAGTCATGCATCGCTTAAACTGCCTTGTTGTCAAATGGAACTGGCCTTAAAAGCAGTGATGGGTTGTTGTCCGTTATCCAGCCAAGGGCCCATTCATTGCTCACGAGCAGGACAGGATTGTCCTTACGATCAAGCACAAACATTCCCCGCTCTACTCCCTTCAAAGAAGCTGGTGTCACAGGCTCCCCACTCTCGTAGGCAAGCCATCGCGCCACCTCATACGGCTGCATGACAAGTTCGATATCTACATTGTATTCATTTTTCAAACGATACTCCAGTACATCGAACTGAAGGGTTCCGACGGTTCCTACGATGTAGGATTCAGCACCGGCACCTGATTGCTTGAAGAGCTGAATTGCCCCTTCCTGCGTCAGCTGCTCGATTCCCTTGACAAATTGCTTGCGTTTCATGGTATCGCGTGCACTGACACGCGCAAACTTTTCTGGTGGGAATACTGGAAAATCCGCGTACTTGAACTTTTGCTCAGGACTGCAAATTGTATCACCAATGCCAAAGACACCTGGATCAAAAAGCCCTACGATATCGCCTGGATATGCTGTGTCAATGATCTGACGATCCTGTGCTAGAAATTGCTGTGGCTGAGATAGCTTGATAAGCTTGTCCGTACGCTCATGCCAGACAGTCATATTCCGTTCAAATTTTCCCGAGCAAATGCGAATAAATGCGAGCCGATCTCGATGGGCTGGATTCATATTTGCCTGGATCTTGAAGACAAAAGCAGAAAAATGGGAATCTGCTGGTGCAATTTCCCCCCGGGTCGATATCCTTGGCATTGGCTTCGGTGCAAGTCGAATATAGCCCTCAAGGAAATCTTGCACACCAAAATTAGTCATGGCTGAACCAAAATACATAGGAGTCAGGTCGCCCGCTGCAACCCGTGAAAAATCGAAAGTCTCCCCCGCTTCATCCAGAAGCGCCAAATCCTCTTGCAGGGAATGCAATGTATCCTGTCCGATGCGCTCTAGCACCTTCGGGTCATCCAAATCGTAAATATCCGCGATGCGTGCAGTCTGCCCATGCGTCGTATCCTCTGCGAACAGCTTGACCTTTTTCTCACTACGATCATAGACCCCTAGATATTGTCCGTCTGTACCAATAGGCCAGTTCATAGGGTAGGAACGTATACCAAGAACATTTTCAAGCTCATCCATCAAATCCAAGGGCAGCTTTCCATAATGATCAAGCTTGTTGACAAACGTAAAAATAGGAATTCCACGTTGCTTGCAGACCTTGAACAGCTTTTTTGTCTGTGCCTCGACTCCTTTTGCAACGTCAATTACCATCACCGCACTGTCTACAGCCATCAGTGTGCGATAGGTGTCCTCCGAAAAGTCCTGATGGCCTGGAGTATCAAGAATATTGATACGACATCCATCATAATCAAATTGGAGCACGGAGCTCGTTACAGAAATGCCTCTCTGCTTTTCAATTTCCATCCAGTCCGACACAGCATGTCGCTGTGTTTTCCTTGACTTGATGGAACCTGCAAGATGAATTGCTCCGCCATACAGCAACAATTTCTCTGTAAGGGTCGTTTTTCCCGCATCTGGATGTGAAATAATCGCAAAGGTCCGACGCTTTGCGATTTCGTTCTCTAATTCTTCCGTCAACGATGGCAAAATATGTCCTCCTGTTGAAATAAACAAAGCGATATTTATGGCATGCGAACACCGTTTAAGACTTTTTCTATCAGTCGACCGCCTGTATAACAGAGCTTCAAGGAAAAAAATTCCTCTGTCGTTTCAAGCAAACGGAAAAAGACCCTGTCCCCTTCCCATAGAGAAAGGGACAAGACATCTTCCTTTTTTACCCATTCCAAAACACCTTCATCGCATGAAATCTGATCGCCAGTAAACTTATTTGCCGTATAGAGAAAGATATACTCAGCAGGGGAATCATCTGCCAGGAATGTAAGAACTCCCCGAAGACGAAAAGACTCAAGGGTAAATCCGGTTTCTTCCTTTACCTCCCTGAGGAGGCATTCCTCAGGGGTTTCATGTTGCTCAAAATGTCCACCTACACCAATCCACTTGCCATGATTGATGTCATGCTCCTTTTTGATGCGATGTAGCATCAAATATTTGCCATCCTGTTCGATGTAACATAAAGTCGATAGATTGCGTTGTTGCATCATTTGATATCGAGTCCTACTGGGCAATGATCACTTCCGAATATCTCATTGTGTATCGTCGCATCCACGATGTGTGGAGAAAAGCGCTTGGAAAACACAAAATAATCGATACGCCAGCCTGCATTTGTATCGCGTGCTTTTCGAAGATATGACCACCAGGTATACCTTCCAGTTTCTTCTGGATAGAACATGCGAAAAGAATCCACAAAACCTGCGTCAAGCAGTTGTGTAAACTTAGCGCGTTCTTCATCTGTAAAACCAGCATTGTTGTGATTTGTTTTTGGATTCTTCAAATCGATTTCCTGATGTGCGACATTCAGATCTCCGCAAACTATCACAGGCTTTTTCACATCAAGCCCTTGCAAATATGCAAGGAATGCATCCTCCCACGTAAGTCGATAAGAAAGCCGCAGAAGCCCTCTTTGGGAATTTGGCGTATATACCGTCACGAAATAGAAATCCTCATATTCAAGGGTTATGACGCGTCCCTCATGATCATGCTCTTCCACGCCTATCCCATAGGAGACAGATAGCGGCACTATACGAGTGAAGATTGCCGTGCCTGAGTATCCCTTCTTTTCTGCGCTGTTCCAGAATTGCTGATAGCCAGGCAAATCAAGAATAGCCTGATCTGGCTGCATTTTTGTTTCCTGCAGTGCAAAGATATCTGCATCAAGTTCAGCGAAAGAATCCATAAAGCCTTTTTTCAAGCAGGCTCGCAGGCCATTTACATTCCAAGAAATCAGTCGCATAAAACAACTCCTAACGAAGCATTATGGCAGTGTTTTGAAAGCAGAAAAGGGCCAGAATACCAGCATGGCCTTGCCTTTTATCAAATCATAAGGAACAAAACCTACATCAGCAAAGCGGCTATCCTCTGAATTATTCCGATTATCCCCCATCACAAAGACCGTTCCTTCTGGCACAGTAGACTTGGGGTACTCGCTCTTTGTTTTTTCCAGGATATAATCCTCATTGAGCAACTGATCGTTTACAAAAACGCGCCCCTTGCTTATTTCAATCGTGTCCCCTGGTGTTGCAATCACGCGTTTGATGAAATCGCGGCTTCTATCGCGCGGATACTCAAACACGAGAATCTCACCCTTTTCCGGTGGTCGGATACCATAGATAAACTTGTTTACCACCAAGCGCTCGTGGGATTCCAGTGTCGGACGCATGGAGGGGCCATCCACTACGTATAATTCGACGACAAATGTGCGAATAATCATCGCCAAAACAACAGCAACCGCAATTGATATAACCCAATCCTTTATCTCTTCGATAAGAGAGCTCATGGGAACCTCCTTTTACAACCAAGCTATAGAATCGGGCATAGGCACCTATTTCCGGTAGCCGTTCATGCCGTTCTTAAACACACAAATGGGGACTGCAAAAGCAGTCCCCAACGCACATAAGTCAACGCTTCTCTTTGATACGGGCAGCTTTGCCTGTAAGGTTGCGCAGATAGTAGAGCTTGGCGCGACGGACAATACCCTTGCGTACGACCTCAATCTTCTCGATGCGCGGGGAATGTACCGGGAACGTGCGCTCCACTCCAATTCCGTAAGAAATTCGACGCACAGTGAACGTCTCTCGAATGCTTGAACCCTGGCGTGCAATCACAAGGCCCTCAAAGACCTGGATGCGCTCGCGTGAGCCCTCAACAATTTTCGCATGGACGCGAACTGTGTCACCAGGAGCAAACGCAGGGACATCCGAACGCAACTGCTCTTGTTCAAGATTTTCAATGATGTTCATTTTTTCCTCCTTAATTTGACGTTCGTAGCAAAACTCCATGTTTCCCCAGAGGAGCGTCTTATCACTCGGAGATTTTACCATAAATAAAGAAAGAATACAAGAGGGAAATACAAATACAAATCTATATCCGAAATTTTATGCATTCCCTTTAACATTTTTGAAAAACAGGTCATCCCCCTTGCTCAATTTTACGAATGTCCTCCTTGGAGGCATTCCCTAAGTCGGTACTCTGAAAAGCTTTGTTATTGGGCAAATCCATGATAAAGCGATCTACCTTATTGAGAATAGCGCGCCCACTATCCATGTGAACATCAAAGACGTGTCCCCCGAGGGTTCTTGCCTTGTTGATGAAATGAAAATGCCAGCCGGACGTATTGACGCCATCCATATAGCTCGGAAAGTAAAAACATATAAGCGAGCCCACCATATTGTCAAAGAAGAAGCGCCTTTCATCTGTTTTCAGGACCTCGGTAAAGGGCTTGAAAGGCTCCTTTTGCGGAAGCTCTGTACGGGCTGCTACCATAGGAAAATATCCATCTATTCGAACGATGTATATATGATTTACTCCAAGAATTTCCACCCGGTCATCCAGTATTTCCCGGAGGTCATCGATATTCTTTACCTCGCCAAACTTGATTGTATCTCCTTCTGCAAGCCATGCAACGGTAGCAAAAGGCGTCGTGTCGTCAGGAGCAGCCTCGTCGATAGATCCATCGCCCAGTACGCGATAGCAATGTCCATCAATGGCAATGAGTTCGCCAGCAACAGCATGGAAGGTTCCAATCCCCGTATCGCCATATTCCATGAGCCCCTTGATGGTTTGGCTCCCGTAAAAATTCCCCATGACCAGAGATTGAAGTGTCGAGACCTGATATACTGGCTCCCGCTTTCCCGAAAAACGAGGTGAAATGTCCGAGAAGTCTTTCTCTTCACTAAGAAACATATGCCTTACTCCAGAAACTAGTCAGTTAAATCAGATGTGGAAGAAATTCATGCATTTCATCGTGAGCTGTTTCGCGTCCTCATCTTTGTGCAAGAGAAGATAGTTCAAGGTGTATACGTAAAAAAAAGAGGATATGGGGACATAGCGCCGCCCTTTTTTGAAATCCCCCCACAACAGGAGCTTTCGATGAAGCTCCTGCAAATCCTTTTTCGATGCACCATATTTTCTTAATATACGACGGAGCTTAAAATCCCCCATGGCATATCGGTAGATAGCCTCTATTGTTTTTTCCTCTGATACCTCTCCATCATATGTCTGTATCAAACGATTGCATACGGAAGAACGTCGAAGTGAATGTGCCATTTCCAATACAAAAACAAGAAAAACAGCGAGTGCTAGCAAGAAAAAGAGCATCGTCATATTTTGCCCACCGTGGCAGCATAGATAGCGACTTCCTCTTGAGTATCCAGTTTGAGAGCCGCATTCAGATCCTCATCTTCAAATGCACCAACTGCACAGACCCCTAACCGCAATGCTTGTGCTACAAGATAAAGATTTTCACAGACATGGCCCGCATCCAAAAAAGTATATCGAAGGGAACGGGCGCCATACCCATAGGAGAGACGCTCCAAGATGCTTGTCCAGACTAAGGTGATAGCACTTTGCTCTACCATGCTGCGATTTGGAAACGAATTCAAAAAGCTTGCTTCAATAGTATTCCTTGTCTCCAGCATTACAAGTACATGCTCATAGGGCAAATAGCGATAAAGGCCTTCTTCGAGGCTCTCCACACGCTGAATGTAAAGATATGTTTCAAGGCTATGCATGCCACCGGCCGCAGGAACGTTCCTATATGTTTTCCCATTCGAAAGCTCCATCTTTACACCCTGTGTACACCAAAGAATCGTAGAGAGCTCCTTTTGTGTAATTGACTGCTTGGTATAGGTGCGCACACTCTCTCGACATTCGAAAACCTCCATGAGATTGCAGGGCAAATCCGGAAGCATCGCAGGGTCAGTCAATGGAATGTACTGCGTTGTTCCTTCTTCCGCTTTCTTCAGTGATGGAAGTGCACTTCCATCACTGCGTGCTGTATTCCTGCAGGCCTCCATAGAGGTAAGCTTTAGAAAATACTGGATTCTATCTTCAAACATCCTCCACCTCACATATCCGGGCGAATACCTGTTTTACCTGTAAATTTATGATAGCTCCCCCCCTGCCTACGTGTCATTAATTCCTCAAAGAGTGCGTCTGGCGTTATATTATGGAAGGCGAGAAGTACAAGACAATGATACCAAAGATCTCCCATTTCATAAAGTATTTCCTGACGGACATTATTCTTGGAGGCAATGATGGTTTCGACAGCCTCTTCTCCAACCTTTTTCAAGATTTTGTCTTGTCCCTTATCAAACAGATAATTTGTATAGGAACCTTCAATTGGATGGAGACGACGGTCCTGAATAACGTGATAAAGCTCGTTTAACACACAAGCAAGATTATTCGGATTCTCCTGCTCTAGTACAGCAATTCCCTTCTCAGCACTTTCGGCAAGCTTCCTTCCACGAAAACAGGAATAGCTTCCTGTATGGCATGCCACCCCAGTCTGGTGGACACGGACAAGCAGCGTATCTCCATCGCAGTCGTAGAAGATTTCTTTGACATGCTGTACATTTCCGCTCGTTTCTCCTTTTTGCCAGAGCTTTTTGCGACTGCGGCTATAAAACCAAGTGTAGCCAGACTCCAAGGTCTTTTGCAGAGATTCTCGGTTCATATAGGCCAGCATCAAGACCTCTCCGTTTTCCTCCTGTACAATGGCTGGCACAAGACCATTGTCATCAAAGGATACGTTGGATAAATCATTTTTTATTTCCATCAGAATCGTACCTCCAAACCTCGCGATGATAAATAGGTTTTGACTTGATGTATGGAAAAGGTTCCATAATGAAAGACTGAAGCGGCAAGCACAGCATCCGCATTTCCCTCCGCCAGAACCTCGTAAAAGTGCTCCAGCTTCCCCGCTCCTCCAGAGGCTATGACAGGGACATCCACAGCCTCTGAGACTGTGCGGGTCAGTGCAATATCGTAGCCATCCTTTGTACCATCCGCATCCATACTCGTAAGGAGGATTTCTCCCGCACCGAGCGAGACTGCCCGTTTGATCCAAGTAATACAATCAAGCCCTGTCGGCGTGCGGCCTCCGTTGATATAAACCTCCCAGCCTTCCCCAGAGCGTTTTGCATCAACCGCCAATACGATGCATTGACGGCCAAACTTCTCTGCGCCTTCCTGGATAAGCTCTGGCTCCTTTATAGCAGCAGTATTGAGAGAAATCTTGTCCGCACCTGCCCGTAACATTTTTTGAATATCCTGTTGACTTCGAATTCCACCACCAATCGTGAAAGGAATAAACACCTCCGATGCGCAATCCCGTGCAACCTGGACAATGGTATCACGATTATCACTAGAGGCTGTGATATCAAGGAAAACGAGCTCATCTGCACGCTCCTCGTCGTATCGTTTTGCCAGTTCCACCGGATCTCCTGCATCCCGGAGACCGACAAACTGTGTCCCCTTCACGACACGACCATCCTTCACATCCAGACAGGGAATGATTCGCTTCGTATACATACTGCTCACCTCTTATGGTTTGCCATGTGAATTGCAGAGTTCAAATCAAGCGTACCCATATAAATGGATTTTCCCACGATGACCCCTTCAATGCCATCCGCTTCATAAGGCAGGAGCGCTTCAATATCAGCAAGGGATTTCACTCCACCGGAGGCGATGATTTTTGCACCGCTTTCGCGTGCAAGATGTGCCGTAGCCTCGACATTGACCCCGCTCAGAGTTCCATCCCTAGAGATATCCGTATATATAATTATCCCGACGCCCACTTCATGCATTTTCTTTGCCAAGAGGGTGGCCTCAATATCGCCGGATACGCCCCACCCATCAATCGCCACAATTCCATTCTTTGCATCGATTCCGACAACGATACGACCTTCAAAACGCCGGCAGGCCTCCTCTACAAGTGCGGGATTTTTTACAGCTACGGAACCTAGAATAACCCGGCTTACCCCCAAGGATAGCACTGCCTCAATGTCTTCCATGGTGCGTACACCGCCGCCAAACTCCGTCTTGCAATCTATCGTAGATAGTATCTTTCGGATGGTATCCAAATTCTTCGGTGTTCCCGCCTTCGCTCCATCTAGATCCACAAGATGAAGGAATTCTGCCCCCTCTGCTTTCCAACGCGCGGCCATTTCCTCTGGAGCATCTGAAAACACGGTTTCCTGGGCGAAATCTCCTTTCAAAAGCCGTACACATTTTCCGCCACGAATATCAATTGCCGGATATATTTTCATGCCAATCTCCCATTTAGCTCGTTACAAAATTCTTCAGAATATGCAGACCCACGTCACCGGACTTTTCTGGATGAAACTGTGTTGCTTGGATATTCCCCTTGGCAACAGCTGCAGTGATTCGTTCTCCGTACTCGCAAGTAGCCGTTATGATTTCATTTTCCTTAGGAACGGCATGATAGCTATGCACAAAATAGGTGAATGGTCTCTCTGAAAGTCCCTGAAACAAATCATGTTCCCGGCGAGGCTGGCTTATCTCAAGGGAATTCCATCCCATGTGAGGAACCTTGAGACCTGGTGCATGTATCTTACGCACCGTTCCCGCAAGAAGACCAAGACCATTTATGCCGGGGGATTCCTCACTACCATCGAAAAGAATTTGTAATCCAACGCATATGCCCAGCAATGGGGTGTTTCCCGACACGGCTTTGAGAAGCGCAGGAATGAGACCACTTTCCTGCAGGTTTTTCATGCAATCGCCAAAGGCACCAACGCCAGGCAAGACAATTTTTGATGCATGCAGTATTTCCGATGGATTTGAAGTAAGCCGCGCCTCTGTCCCCAGAGCTGCAAAGGCTTTCTCTACGCTAAAGAGATTGCCCACACCATAATCAATGATTGCTATCATGCCAGACCTCCTTAAAGAACGCCCTTTGTCGAAGGAATTCCTTGCATCCTTGGATCCTTGGTAAGTGCGATGCGCAATGCATGGCCAAGTGCCTTGAACACAGCCTCTACCTTGTGATGAGAATTTTTCCCGTATAGAATTCTGGCATGAAGGTTAGCCCCAGCATGAACAGCAAAGGCACGAAGAAATTCCTCTGTGAGCTCTGTATCATAACCACCAATCATGGGGGCCATTTCACCGCTCTCATAGACGAGAAACGGACGCCCGCTTAAATCGAGGGCAACGTGAGCTAGAGTCTCGTCCATGGGCAAAAAGAAATTCCCATAACGGCAGATTCCTCGTTTATCTCCCATGGCTTCTTGAAATGCCTGGCCTATTGCAATGCCGATATCCTCCACAGAATGATGCCCATCCACCTCGATATCCCCATTGCAGACAAGTTCTAAGTCAAATTGTCCATGGGCCGCAAAAAGCTGTAGCATGTGATCAAAAAAACCAATACCAGTTCGAATATTGCTTTTTCCGGTGCCGTCTATGGACAGCAGTATTTCAATAGAAGTCTCCGCTGTCGCCCGCTTGATATGTGATGTTCTCTCCATCATACTCGTCCTTCAAAAAAACCCTGGATAAAGTTCAAAATAGCATCATTTTCCTCACGCCGTCCCATGGAAATACGCAACGTATTTTCCAGTCTGGGCGCATTGCCAAAGCTTCGGATGCCGATACCCGCCTCCATTAATGCTTTGTTGAGCTTTACAGCAGATGGATGACGCACCAGTAGAAAATTAGTTTCAGAAGGATATACAATGAAATCCTCGAATTTTTTTAGCTCTTTTGCCATGCGCTTTCGTTCAGAAATCATCATTTGGATATGTGGGACAAATTCCTGCCGCATCTGATAGCAGATGTCAGCCACTGCCAGAGAAAGCACGTTCATATGATAGGGCATATAAGCCTTTTCCACCATTGAAGCAATTTCCTTAGAGGCAAGCATATATCCGACACGACAGGAGGCAAGGCCATATGCCTTGGAGAAGGTGCGTGCAACGATAAGATGTGGATAATTCTGCAAAAGCCCTGCGGCTGTCTGTCCATAAAATTCGATATACGCCTCATCAACCAGGAAGGCGCAGGAGATATTCTGGGCGATGTACTCTATTTCAGAAAGCGTCAATGCACTTCCTGTTGGATTATTGGGATTACAAATGACAGCCATCGAAGCCTTGGACTCTTTCACCACTTTTATGAATTTCTCAATATCAAGCTTGTAATCTTCGTCAAGAGGAACTGGCACACCTTTAGCTTCAGCCGCCTTAGCGTAAATTCCATACATTGAAAACGACGGCTCTGGATAGACAATCTTATGCTCCGACGAACCACCAAAAGCATAAAAAAGCTTTTCTATAATCTCGCTGGATCCATTTCCGATACATACATTTTCGCATTCCACATGGAAATTTCGAGAAATTTGTTCTGCAAGTGCATTTTCCTCTTCATTTGGGTAACGATTGTAGGCAACGCGGGAAAGTCGGCTCATGACACGTTCCGCCACGAGCGGAGGCAAGTTCATATTACATTCGTTTGCATTGACTTTGATTTTCCAGTCACGCTCCACCACATCGTATGATGGCATATCGGCGAGGCCGTTTCGAAAATTCAGCATGCTCAATTCTCCTCTCTACGTAAGCGGATTGCATTTGCGTGAGCCCGCAGTCCTTCTGCTTCCGCTAGCCGGATAATATCCTCACTGACATTATGAAGTGCCTCTCGCGTGTAGGAAATGAGGCTGGTACGCTTCATAAAGGTTTCCACATTGAGCACAGAATAAAAGCGCGCGGTGCCACCTGTGGGGAGCACATGATTTGGACCGGCGAGATAGTCTCCCAGTGGTTCTGGCGAATAGGCTCCTAAGAATACAGCCCCCGCATGGCGTACATAGGGAAGCAGCTGAAAGGGATTTTCTGTCAGAAGCTCCATATGCTCTGGTGCAGAAATATTGGCGAATCGAATGGCCTGGTTCATGTCCTCTGCCACGATAATAAGCCCGTTCCTGTCTAGAGATGCACGCGCAATTTCCTGACGTGGAAGCTTTGCGAGCTGCTTTTCCACTTCCTTCTCAACGGCCCTTGCAAGTTCTTCCTCGTCAGTAATGACAATACTGGAGGCCAGTGCATCATGCTCTGCTTGACTTAGCATATCTACAGCAGTATACACGGGATCCGCTGTTTTATCTGCAACAATCAAAATTTCACTCGGCCCTGCAAGCATGTCGATGTCCACGTGGCCATACACTTCTTTTTTTGCCAAAGTAACGAAAATATTGCCAGGGCCTGTAATCTTATCTACCCGTGGAATCGTCTGCGTTCCAAATGCCATGGCAGCTATTGCCTGGGCTCCACCGATTTTATAAATTTTACTTACGCCCGCTTCTCTTGCTGCCAGCAATACATAGGGGTTGATTTTTCCGTTCTTCGGTGGAACAGCCATAATAATCTCATTGACACCTGCCACAGCTGCAGGAACAGCATTCATGATGACAGAAGACGGATAGGCAGCAGTGCCACCGGGAACATAAATGCCTACCCGATCCAGCGGAATGAGGGATTGCCCCAGTATGGAGCCCTTCTCTCGGTAGGTAATCCAGGAATTCGGTTTTTGCTCCTCGTGATAACGCCGAACATTCTTTGCGGCAAGACGAAGGGATTCTACCACAGCAGGATCTGCCCCGTGCTCTGCCGCCTCGAATTCCTCGTCTGTCACGACAAGTTCCTCTGGCTTGAGATCGACTCTGTCAATGAGCTTCGTATAGCGTAGAAGAGCCGCGTCCCCTTCCTTTCGGATGTCTGCAACAATTTTTCGCACCAGCTCTGCAGCACTCATGTCCTTTCCGAAAGTTTTCCGATTCGCCTCACGAATTTTAGGATTAAGTTCCACTTCGTCAAAGGCAGGCTTCGTAAGAAGCTGCTCGATTTTATACTCACCAAGCTCCCGGGCGTAAACGATTTTCATGTTACTCTTCCCCCTCTGCTTGCAACCTCTTTAAGTCCGTTACAATCTGATGAATTTGTTCGAATTTCAGTTTGAAGCTAACCCTGTTCGCTATCAAACGAGCTGTCGTATCAAAAATATATGCAATTTCTTCCAGATTATTTTCCTTCAAGGTCGTTCCCGTTTCAACAATATCGACGATGCTTTCTGAAAGTCCCACAATCGGGCCCAGCTCGATGGAGCCATTGAGTTTTATATACTCCATCTGCATCCCTTGCTTGTTGAAAAAATCCTCCGCAATATGTGGAAATTTCGTGGCAACACGCGTATGGTTATAATCCATCAGACGCCCACGCTTTTGATTCTTCGGCACTGCCATCATAAGGTGACATTTGCCAAAACCGAGATCCAGCAGCTCATAAACATCCTTTCCCGATTCGGAAATGACATCCTTTCCAATCACTCCAAGATCTGCTGCACCATATTCTACATAGGTCGGAACATCAGCTGTCTTCGAAACAATGAAACGAATTTTTTTCTTCTCATTTGATATGATAAGCTTACGGGATTTATCCGAAAGTCCCTCTGCTGTATAGCCTACCTTGCATAATAGTTCAGCAGAAGGAGCAAATAGCTTGCCCTTTGGCAAGGCAATCGTTAAATATTCTTTACTATCGGCCATTTGATCAGCCTCTCCCTTCAGGTTCAATTCAATTCATCCGCCTGTCGGAGCAGGGTAAGTTCAACTCTGTCCTCCGCCGATGGTGATGCGTGGTGACATTCTACCAGCTTAGCTTCTTCAAAAAGCCCGACGGACTTCAAGAGCTGTGCGCCGAGCCTAGGGTGCTGGAAATAGATATAAAGCATCCTATAAATTCTATGGAAGGGCATGTGTGCTTCTCCTCTAGACACGCGTAGTGAATATTCCGGGAAAAAATGCACCAGGATAACTGCGATTACCTTTCCCAAAATATTGAGCTCACCCTTCTTCCGGCCAACATCGTGAAGCAATGCAGCCCTTGCAAGAAGATCTTTATCGCCCTTGCCTAGTTCCTCCTGCAACTTCAATGCCGATCGCGCAACGCGGTAGCAATGCATTTGATCTGCAGGATGCATGGCAAAAAAGAATGGATGCGATGCGCAGGGAAGCGTTCTTCGAACAGAATCGATTTCCTCTGCTGTAAGTCGTGCCGTCATA
Source organism: uncultured Mitsuokella sp. (assembly GCA_945873115.1). Classification (GTDB taxonomy): domain Bacteria; phylum Bacillota; class Negativicutes; order Selenomonadales; family Selenomonadaceae; genus AWVT01. The sequence continues at coordinate 51,479 of CAMCBT010000004.1, read as the reverse complement.
GCAGTGAAAAACTGATAGATTCTTTTTTTCATGCAAGATACACCAGGTCTGTATAGCCTTTCTTTTTCCGAAGGCTCTCCGCCTCCTCCCTGGTTGAGGATGCCGGTGCCAGCTCGGTCACTTTTCCTTCCATACGAAGCCTGCCCGCCTTGACAATAGCTGCTTCCTCGGCACCATTCGCAAATCCGACATAGACATCCTTCGGTGTTTCAGGACGTGCCAGATGCTGTCGGGTAATGGCAAGCAAGATACGCTCGATGCCGATGGCAAAGCCCGTAGCAGGGCAGGGATTGCCAAAATCTGAAAGGAGATGATCATAGCGTCCTCCGCCAGCAAGAGGGAAACCAAGGCCATCCGTATATATCTCGAAAACCATCCCTGTGTAATAGCTGAAGTCACGGATAATACCAAGATCAAAGCGTACATACTGATCAGCTTTATAGGCCTTGAGCAATCGATAGATTGCACGGAGATTATCAAGCGCCCGTTTGCTCTTTTCACTTATTGCGAGAGTGTATGCCTTTTCCAGCACATCCTCCCCACCACATAGCAATGGAATTTGACGTAGTGTTTCCTTAGCACTTCCTGTCAAGGAAAGCAGATTAATCCGGGACTCAAACTGAACAAAGTCATGTTGCTCAAGAGCAATCTGCAGTGCACGCTGCTCCCCTGAAGATAGCTGAAATTGCTCCATGAGTCCAGTTGCAAAATCGACTTGGCCCAGACAAATTGTAAAGGTAGTTATGCCAGAGTCCACAATTCCCTTTGCTGCAAGTGCTATGATTTCAGCATCAGCACCAGCAGCGGTTGTCCCCATAAGCTCGACACCGGATTGATGAAACTCACACTGTCTGCCCGCTTGCATTTCCTCATAGCGAAAGACGTTGCTGCTATAGGACAACTTGAGCGGAAGCGGTGAATCCTGTAAACGGCTTGCCGACAATCTGGCAATTGGTGTCGTCATCTCGTGGCGAAGAGCAAGTGTATTATTTTTTCGGTCAAAAAGCTTGAACAGATGGGTTTCAATCGAGTGGCGGGAACCCTGTACTAGATTGTCAAGATATTCAATTGTCGGAGTTACGACTTCATCATAACCCCAAGCCATATACAAGGATGCAAGCTTTTCTTCGATAGTACGCTTTTCCGCTGCCTCAATAGGCAAAAAATCGCGCATTCCATATGGAATTTCCAGAACCTGCATTTCATTATCCATAGTATCTCTCCTGCTCTGCTTTTATATTACCGAAAAACTTGATGTCTGCAAAAGACGGTCATAAGCCAGTGTCTATACCTCATCTTGCGCCAATCGTTCCAGTACGATGCGATAACCATCTGCACCATAGTTAAGGCAGCGTTTGACCCTGCTGATGGTAGCGGTGCTGGCCCCAGTCCGATCTACAATCTCGTCATAGGTATGCCCCTCACGCAGCATCCGCGCTACCTCTAACCGCTGTGCCATAGCTTTCAGCTCGCTCACCGTGCAAATATCTTCAAAAAACTGATAGCATTCATCCAAATCGCCCAAACACATTATGGCCCGGCAGAGCTGATCGTTTAGCTCGTCTTTAAGTTTTGGATTTACCATGCAGGCATCATTCCTTTGTCTTCTTTTCTTTATCACTTTATTTTGTGAAAATCTATATCGAGTATAACATAGTACAAAAAAAAAAGGAAGACAAAATTTTATATCTGTCTTCCTTTTTGCAAATTGTTGGCGCTATGGTCAACCCTGGGGGTATAGCTGTATCATTCGTTCTTAGACAAGATCACATCTGTTGCCATGCCAGGGGAAATCCCTTTTGCCTCCTCCTCAGGTATGGAGATGACTGCAAACTTGGTTCCGATTCCATCCTCCTCGTCCGTTTCTTCTTCAATTTCTTGCACGGATCCTTGGAGATTTTTCCCATCCAATGTATAGGAAGCCAACTGCCCGAGATGGATACTTCCGATTTGAGTTGAAGGAATTTCGACTGATATATGTAAATCACTATCGCTCCCGATAGTGGCTATCGGGGTGTCGGCTTTTACCTGTGTTCCAACCTGAAGCTTTTCACAGTACACTGTCCCAGAAATGGGCGCAACGATTTCCGTTACAATGCTGGCTTTTTTTGCAGCTTCAAGTGCTGTCTGCGCCTGCTTCACCTGGAGTTGTGCATTTTTTAAGACGGTTGGGTCTGTGGGCTGGACAACAGTCCTGTAGGAAGAAGCAGCGATTGTCACAGCAGCAGCCTTGGCTGCTTCATATTCCGCCGCAGCCTCGTCACGCTTGCTGGCACTGATAGCTCCCATATCATAAAGTTCATTCATGCGTTGAAGTCTGGCCGCTGCAGTTGCAATACGCTGCTGAGAACCTCCATCCCCGCCGCTGGGGGGAACAGGAACAGTGATATTCTGTCCCCTTTGCAGTTCTTCCAGGTTTTTTTTTGCCAAATTTGCTGCTTGTTCCAGATTAGCGATATCCTCGGACGATACGCTGGGGGAAACCCTTGCTATCACATCACCAGCTTCCACATGGGTGCCGCTTTCAACTACGAGCTCCGTAATCGTACCATTTGCCTTCGGTACAACATTAACAAGCGTGCTTTTGACCTCAGCATTGTATAGTGTGATTGTTTTTGTAGTATATTGTACATAGCATAATACAGAGGCTGTTATGGCAGCTATCGCGATAAGTGATACGAGACCATATCGAATAATGTATTTCGCCTTACGCGTGAAATCTACTTCCACTTGTAATCTCAAACCCTTTCTCATAAGAAACCACACACAATTGAATGCGCCATCATAAACGAAAAACAGACATGTACCTCCATTCCATGGTATACTCGAGATAGACGTATGAGGTCGAAGCTTTTCTGAGACTCGAGCCCGCACAAGAAACGGATCAAGTCTCCTTGTCGCACCACATTTTGTTCCAGAGGCCTGCCTCGAGAGGACGTATAGTAAAATGAACTATACACAGGAGACTACGTCGTATTTTTGACATGGAGGTGGCTACATCCCCTCGCGGGAGCAGCGCGAACTGCGTGAGCTGTCACGCTACCGCAAGAGCCTTATCGCGGAATGAGCCCGGGAACTCAACCGTTTCCAGAAAAGGCTGGAGGGCGGGAATAGCAAGCTGGCCAGTGTCGTCACTGACATCAATGGCAGAAGCTCGCGCAAACTTCTGCAACGGATGCTGGAAAAGGACACCCCGCTTGACCTGCCGGAAATCTGGTCAGATGCCTTGAAAAGGTGTGCCTGACAGCGATTTCAAGACGAAAAGACGACCAACAGCAAGGCCTCAGCGCGAATTTTGGGGTGCGAAGTTTGAGATAATAAAAGGATAAACCAGGAAATAGGATTCTTTTACTTTAGCTGCTCATCTATGACAACACACGCTTGCTTGAAAGCCTCATCCAAGTTCTCTGGCTTCTTTCCACCAGCCTGTGCCATATCAGGACGCCCACCGCCACCGCCACCGATAGCAGCTGCGACGCTCTTGATGATGCGTCCTGCATGAATGCCGCTTGCAACGGCAGCTTTTGAGGCCTTGACCACGAGATTAGCCTTGCCATCCCCCTTGGCACCCAAAACAACTACTCCTTCCGCGATGCTTTCCAGCGCAAAATCAGCCGCCTCGCGAAGTGCATCCATGTTGCCCGCATGAATCTCACCGAAAATTACGGAAATGTCACCAATTTTTTTGGCCTGCTTGACAAGCTCTGCAACATCCGCCTTTTCTTGAGAAGATGCGACCGCGGACAGCCTCTGCTGCATGGACTTTCCTTCTGCCTGCAGCTTTTGAATTGCTGTAGGCACGCTCTCCTCCGGTGCTTTCAAAAGTGCCGCCGCATGAGAGAGAAGCTCCATTTTCCTTTTCGCATAGGAAAGCGCTTCCCCTCCAGTAATCGCTTCAATACGGCGGACACCAGAGGCAATGCCGGACTCGCTGATAATCCTGAACATGCCAATCTGGCCTACATTTTTGACATGGGAGCCGCCACAGAGCTCTTTCGAGAAGCCGGGAACACTGACGACACGTACAATATCACCATACTTCTCTGAAAAAAGTGCCATGGCACCAGATTTCTTCGCATCCTCCAGACTCATATGGGAAATTTCCACGTCTGTGCCCTTCAGGATTTCTGCATTGACAAGATCTTCGATATCCCTAAGTTGCTGCGCAGTCACGGGTTCGAAATTCGTGAAGTCAAAGCGAAGGTGCTCCGGTGTAACGGAAGAACCAGCCTGGGAAACCTGATTTCCAACCACTTTCTTCAAAGCCGCTTGAAGAAGATGCGTTGCCGTGTGATTGCGAGCAGAAGCAAGCTTTCTGGCTTGGTCGACCTCAATGCGAACGTGATCGCCAACTTTCAGTTGGCCTTCCTCCACATAAGAGATATGGTATATCGTACCATCCGGAAGCTTTTTTGCATTAGCGACATGGATATGCCCCAGTTCACTGATAAGCGTACCTTCGTCGCCGACCTGTCCTCCTCCTTCTGCATAGAAAGGAGTTTCCGACAGGATAATACCGGCCGATGAGCCATCTGTGATTTCATCCACCAGAATGCCATCCTTCCAGATGGCAACAACCGATGCTTCCCTTGCATCCGGATTTACATAAAGCTTTGATACATCAATAGAGGAAAGATCAGGGACAGCAACTCGCGTATTGTCTGCGCGAGCATTGCGTGCGCGGGTACGTTGCTCCTCCATTGCCTTGTCAAAGCCGTCTTTATCCAGCGAAAGACCTCTCTCATGCAGGATTTCTTCAGTCAGCTCCCAAGGAAAGCCATAGGTATCGTACAAGCGAAATACCACTTTCCCCGGAAGGTTATCCTGAGAATTTTCCTTCAGCTTGAAAATCTCCTGCTCCAATAGCTCCATTCCCTGATTGAGGGTGGCAGCAAAGCGATCCTCTTCTATGCTGATGACTTTCTTGATATAGTCTTCTTTATTGACGAGCTCTTCAAAGTCACGGGCACCACGATAAATATCAACGACAGCATTCACTGCTCCATCCAGGAATTTGCCCTTTATTCCAATGGCACGACCATGACGGACAGCACGACGAAGGATTCTTCGAAGCACATAACCGCGTCCTTCATTAGAGGGCAGAATGCCGTCCATAATCATGATTGCCATGGATCTTGCATGATCCGCAATGACCTTCAGCGCCACATCTGTTTCCGCTTTTTCACCGTAAGCAACGCCGGATACCTTTGATGCATACTCGATAATCGGATACAAAAGATCCGTCTCGAAATTTGTCATTTTTTCCTGCACGACAGAGGCAAGGCGCTCCAAGCCGCATCCCGTATCAATATTTTTATGAGCAAGCGGCTTATAGGAGCCATCCTCTTGTCGATCATACTGTGTGAAGACAAGATTCCAGATTTCCAAATAGCGGTCACAGTCGCATCCCACTGCGCAGTCAGGGGAACCACAACCGCGTTCTTCTCCAAGGTCGATGTAGATTTCAGAATCCGGCCCGCAGGGTCCTGGGCCAATCTCCCAGAAGTTATCCTCCAGCTTGACAATATGATCCTTTGGAAAACCGGGCTGTGACTTCCAAATCTCAATGGCTTCATCATCGTCCGGATAAACCGTCACCCACAGTTTTTCCTTTGGAAGCTCAATGACCTCTGTCAGAAATTCCCAGGCCCAAGGAATTGCCTCTCCTTTGAAATAATCCCCAAAAGAGAAATTGCCGAGCATTTCAAAATAAGTCTGATGGCGCGCAGTACGTCCTACATTTTCAATATCGCCTGTGCGTACACAGCGCTGGCTTGTTGTCACCCGAGTGCGGGGGGGCTTCATTTTCCCAGTAAAAAAAGGTTTGAGCGGGGCCATGCCTGCACCAATCAGCAACAGTGTCGGATCATCCTGCGGAATCAAGGAAAAACTTGGCAGACGAAGATGACCCTTTTTCTCGGAGAAAAACTGCAAATATGCTTCACGCAGTTCGTTTCCACTCATGTATTTCAAAAAAATCTACCTCCAAAGCTCACGTCTGAATACTGCTCCATAGGAGCTACACATGCTATTGATTATAGCTTTTCTGCAAGCAGTTGTAAACAGCCATTCTTTTCCCTATTCCTTGGTTTTCTGCACATCACTGCAGGGAGCCTTTGCAGAAATATACATGGCATCCCCGAAGGAGAAAAATCGATATTTCTGTCGCACAGCATATTCATAAGCATGAAGTATGAATTCTCGCCCCGCAAACGCACTGATGAGCATAAGAAGAGTTGACTTCGGCAAATGAAAATTGGTAATCAGCGCATCGACGATCTTAAATTGATAACCTGGATAAATAAAAATATCTGTCCATCCGGATTTGCCGGAAATTTGATTTATTCCCGTTGCTGCAGCTTCCAGTGTGCGAATACTCGTAGTACCTACCGCGATAATACGACCACCGTTTCTCTTTGTATCCAAAATGAGCTTGGCTGTTTCCTCAGGGATGGAATAATACTCCTTATGCATGTGATGATTTTCAATTGTATCGACGTTTACAGGTCGAAACGTCCCCAAACCGACATGGAGCGTTACAAATCCCGTTCGAATACCTTGGGACCGCAGTTCTTCCAGCTGTTCCTTTGTGAAATGCAATCCAGCTGTAGGGGCCGCAGCCGATCCTTCCACTCGATTATAAACAGTCTGGTAGCGTTCCTTGTCCTCCAGCTTTTCATGGATATAAGGCGGAAGCGGAACCTCACCTAACTGGTCCAAAATTTCTTCAAATATGCCTTCATATTCAAATTCAACGACACGTCCACCAAAATCCGTAGTTTCCCCAATAAGACAGGATAGCGCTTCGTCAAAGATAATGCGATTGCCCTTCTGCGCTTTTTTCCCTGGCTTTACTAACGCCTCCCAGTGTACACCATCTATGCGGCGAAGCAAAAAGACTTCCACCCTTCCGCCTGTCTTCTCCCTGTGCCCGATCAGCCTGGCAGGCATGACACGTGTATCATTGAAGATCAGTGCATTCCCTGGATTTAAAAATTGTGCAAGCTCATAAAAATGATGATCTTCTATTTGCCCGGATTCTGGATCAAGAACCATCAGCCTTGATGCATTTCTCGGTTCTACAGGGATCTGGGCAATCAATTCCTCTGGAAGGTCATAATCAAACTCCGATAATAACATGAGTATTCTTCCTCTTAATATAATTTCTCAAACTTCCCACATACAAAATATCCACAGTTCTTTGAAAACTGCATATCTCAGGGGACAAAATTCATCAAGCGGCTTGCAATAGTCTCTGCATGGAGGACGGCAGCTTAGAAAGAAAGCACTGGTAGAATCTTTCAACCTGCTCGTCCGTGACATGAAATGTTTCCTGCACTGTTGCCAGCATAACTTCCACAAGAATCTGCATGGAATGGCTGAAGGTTATGTCGGGACTTTCTCCACCATGAGGTAGAACAGCCCGCCGAGCGTCCGTTCTTCCTTGTCATCACGCCTGGCTACGGCCAGCAGTATGTAGCGGGTGAATACCATGGCCACATGTGCTATCAGCCCATCGTTTCGGTGTGGGAAGTTTGAATAATTTCTTAATCGTAACACCACGATAATAATGCTTCAAAATCTCATCATATTTCATTCCCTTTTTTGCAAAGGCCTGCGCTCCATGCTGTGAAAGTCCCAGTCCATGTCCCCGGCCATAGCCCTGTACACTTATGGTGCCATGAGATAAATGCATATCAAAAAGTGTACTGCGAAAAGCGAACATCTCCCGTAACTTATTTCCGGAAACATTCACCGTTCCCTTATCGCCGACAAACTTTGCAGATTTGATTCGTCCGGATTGAAACCTATCCTTCGATTCCTTCCCGATTGTGAGGGGCGTCAGTTCGATACGCTTCAAACTACCGATAGAAAGCCCGTTTTTCGCAAAAACGGCATCTAATTTTGCTACGGGGATATTCTCATTCCAAGACATCGTCTTTTGTTTTTCTTCCTTTGCAGGCGCAAGGTAGGCTACATCGGTGCCCCAGACATTACGACTATATTCCGTCATGCCTCCAGAATCCGTATGAAATACAGCCTCAATTAATTTCCCCTGATAGGTCAAGACCTCTCCGTAGGTATCTAGCACAGCATGATCCACTGAAAGATGCTCATCATCTGCACCCCCATATACCTGGCAATGAGTTGTATTGCATAAATCAAAGCCTTCCTTTGCGTGACGTTTCCTATTCTTCAAGGCAAATGTCCGAGCCGCGACAGCCTGTGCCTTCAGTGCTTCCTCATTCCAGTCTGGAGGCATTTCCTTTCCTACGGTCCCTCGAAGATAGTCCTCCGTCGATAGGATATTTACGACAACGAGTTTTGTTCCCCGCTTCATGATGCGAAGATTCCCTCGATATGATTTTCCCTGCAAATTCCATCTCGGTTTGCTGGAATTCCCTTTCTTTTCCACCTTAAAATTCAGAATATCCCCTGGAAAGGATTTCCCATTTACACGAAATCCTTTTCCCTGGATTTCCACATGAATATTCTGTGCCATAGAATATCTTGCCTGTATTTTGTTATCATCCTGTAGAAAAAGCACTCCGTCCCCTCTCACGGGCCTGAGATCGACAGACGCTTCACCTGTCTGAACCCCAATCTCAAGACTTGGTTGCCAAGCAGCTTCAATTTGCGATGGAAAAAATACGAATAAAACCAGCACGCATAGCAGGCTACATGCCAGCAAACTCATTGCACGGATATTAGTCCAAACCGGTATCCTTGCATTCATCCAATAGCCTCCTGTAACAGAGCCTTTTTCATTGCTCTGTTTTCTTTTTTTCGCTGCTTCATCAGTTCTCTGCTGAAACGTTCTTCCTCACTGAAGATACAACCACAATAGGACTGACGATAGAGCTCTAATTCCTTGCTGATATCGATTCCTTCCTGCCAGCCAACACGGAAGTCCTCATAATAAAAGGAAATGTCATATTTTTTTGCGAAGCATTCCGCAGTTTGTTTCATCAAATCATGTTGCTGGTAAATACTATAAAAAAGAGTGGATGTAAAAGCCTCGAATCCGTGCTCTGCTGCGTATTTTGCGGTTTGTTCCAGACGCCATGTATAACACATGCTACAACGACCGTTGGGCATCGATTCTGCCGGCAACGCCCGTTTTAGAAAATCCCGAAGCTGATAGTTTCGTTCGTCTATAAATTCAATCCCTGCATGCTCTGCGAAAAGTAACGCATTCTTGCGCCGTATATCCCATTCCCTGTACGGATGGATGTTGGGATTAAAAAAATATCCCGTGATGTGGATATCTTTCTCCTTTAGGATTTTCACAGGATAGCACGCACAGGGGCCACAACACATATGTAAAAGCAGTTTCATTATTCATCAAGTTCCTTCGGCTTAGCCTATTCGCCTTTTTTGTGGAAGCCAAGATGCGCATATCCGGCTTCCGTTACAATTCGTCCTCGGGGGGTACGGTTCAAAAAACCCAATTGTATAAGATAAGGCTCATAGACATCTTCAATTGTATCTGTCGTCTCACTGATGGCTGCCGCCAGGGTTTCCAAACCAACAGGTCCTCCTGCAAATTTTTTGATCATGACCTCCAGCATTCTGCGATCCGTTTGGTCTAAACCGACTGCATCCACCTCTAGCATGCGTAGAGCATCATCGGCCAGGTTCGCTGTAATGATTCCAGATCCTTTGATTTGTGCAAAATCCCTCACGCGCTTCAAAAGTCGGTTTGCTATCCGCGGTGTCCCTCTGCTCCGTTTTGCAATTTCTCGTGCCCCCGATTCCTCAATTTCTATCTTAAGTATCTCCGCAGCTCGAGTGATAATATATAACAAGTCCTCTGGCCCATAGTAATCCAGGCGTGAAATCACACCAAACCGATCCCGTAACGGAGCAGAAAGCGCCCCTGCCTTTGTAGTGGCACCGATGAGTGTAAAGGGGGCGATATCAAGACGAATGGATCGCGCACTAGGTCCTTTGCCAATGATAATATCCAGCGCAAAGTCCTCCATAGCAGAGTATAGGATTTCCTCTACTGTTCGCGACAGGCGATGAATTTCATCAATAAACAGCACATCGTTTTCCTGCAAATTTGTCAATAGTGCTGCAAGATCCCCAGTACGCTCAATGGCAGGCCCTGACGTCTGTCGAAAATTCGTCCCCATTTCATTGGCTATAATGTTGGCGAGTGTCGTCTTGCCCAGTCCTGGCGGACCATAAAGCAAAACATGATCCAATGCCTCATTGCGGGAAAGCGCAGCCTGTATGAAGACATTGAGATTACTTTTTACCTTGTCCTGTCCAATATATTCTACGAGTCGTTTTGGGCGAAGGCTGTATTGCCAATCATCGAGCTGCTGCTCTTCCATAGCAACAACCCGCTCCTCCTGGCTAGAATCAAAATTCATTTCTCTCTCCTTATAATTCAGGCATTCCCCAAAAGCTTCAAGGCCTCCTTGAGCATCGTCGATGCATCCTGCGATTGCTTTATTTTTGTCAAGACAGATGCGATTTCAGTCGGAGTATAGCCCAGAGAGCGCAGTGCCTCCTCCGTCTCCGTCATTGTATTCGACAGATTCGGCAAGGAATCATCCTCAATCGCCTCATCAGTAATCTGAACAGGAAATTTATCCTTAAGCTCTAAAATAATGCGTTCTGCTGATTTTTTCCCAATACCTGGCAGCTTTGTGAGCAAGCTCGTATTCTTTTGCTGCACTGCCAGTATCAAGGCGCTTGTAGATATTCCCGATATAATTCCCATCGCAACCTTCGGTCCAATCCCTGAAACCGCCAGGAGCTTCAAGAAGGTTTCATACTCCTCATGGGTCGGAAAAGCAAAAAGCTGAATGGCATCCTCCCGAACGCTTGTATAAATGAAAAAAGAAGCTTCCGCATCGATGTGCAGCTTAGACCGAGCCTCCCGAGTCAAAAAAATGCGATACCCAACACCATTCACATCAAGAATGCAGGATTCTGCGGATAGGAATATCACTTTTCCACGAAGATGGCCAATCATAATATATTCCTCCAGGCAATACTGCTTACGCAATGGGTGGTACAGATTGCTGCAGCCAGGGCATCCGCTGTATCATCTGGTTTTGGCGGTGCAGGCAAGTGCAGAAGCTTTGTCACCATATAGATGACCTGATCCTTCGTCGCCTTTCCATAGCCAGTAACATCCTCTTTTATCTGCATAGGTGTACGCTCTACAACCTGCAAATGGTTAATGGCTGCCGTTAGCAATACGACTCCACGCGCCTGGCCTACGGGAATCGCTGTCGTAACGTTTCGGTTAAAAAAAAGCTTTTCAACTCCCATGACCTCAGGCTGATACTTTTTGATAAGTGTATCCAGCTCTGTGTAAATTTTCATGAGACGCTCCTCCATCTTCATTTTAGGGGATGTGAGGATTGAACCATAGGCTAGGGGAATCAAACGACTTCCCTTTGATTCAACAAATCCGTACCCACATATTGCAGTTCCGGGATCGATTCCTAATGCAATCATTTCTGCTCGTTACATCTTTCTTCTAGCTTTGAATTCCTCTACATGCATCGTCGATGCTGCATGTAATTTCAATGAAAATGACCCTTACGAATTGATTTTATCAGAATCGCAAAGGTCATTTTACAGGATGAAATCAATTCCCGAGATTATTCATCATCATCCGATTCATAGTTCGTATAGACATTCTGGACATCATCGTTTTCTTCTAAGGCATCGATGAGTGTCTGCATCTTTTCAGAGTCCTTTCCCTGCAGGTGAACCATGTTATCCGGAACCATGGTCACTTCCGCACTTGCTGTCTCAATTCCCTTTTCACCCAGTGCCGATTCAATGGCATCAAATGCTTCCGGCTCTGCCGTAATCTCGAAAATATCGTCCTCAGCGCGTAAATCATCGGCACCAGCTTCGAGTACAAGCTCCATGAGCTCGTCCTCATCCTCGAAGGTTTCCTTTTCTACGATGAAGACTGCCTTCTTCTTAAACATCCAAGAAACACAGCCATCCTGTCCGAGATTCCCACCATATTTGGAGAAGAGATGGCGTACATCCGCAGCCGTCCGATTGCGATTATCCGTGAGGATATCCAACATGACTGCCGTGCCGCCAGGGCCATAGCCTTCATACATGATCTCCTCGTAATTGCTTCCCTCTGAGGCTCCAAGCCCCTTCTGGATGGCACGATTGATATTGTCCTTCGGGATGTTGTTTGCCTTTGCCTTTGAGAGTGCCAGCTTCAAGCGCATGTTGCCCGTAGGGTCCGCACCGCCCATGCGGACCGCTATTGTGATTTCGCGCCCGATTTTCGTAGTGATTTTGCCGCGAATCGCATCATTTGCGCCTTTTTTTCGTTTGATATTTGCCCATTTGGAGTGACCTGACATAGGTTTCCATGCCTCCTTATTTCTTATAAATCATGCAATATCCTACCATACTTTAAAAAAGCATACAACAGCATTCCATGTTGCTTATTGCAGAACGAGCTTGTAGTATTTTTTTTTCCCCTTGCGCACAAGTGCCATTCCCTCTGAAAAATCATCTCCCGTAAGCATGTAATCCACGTCCTGGATTTTCTGATCGTTCATAGAGAGCGCCCCCTGCTGAATGAGACGGCGTGCCTCACTCTTTGAGGGAACAAGCTTGTTTGCCGCAAGGACTTCCAATAGCTTCTGGGGAAGCGAACCTTGGATGCTAATCTCAGGGATATCCGCTGCAGCACCAGAACCGCTGAATAGTGCCTCTGCTGCACTCTTGGCTCGACTTGCTTCCTCTTCCCCATGGACAATTTTCGTTACCTCATAGGCCAGCACGCTTTTTGCCGTGTTGATTTCCGCATCCCGTAGCTTTCCTAGGCGATGCACCTCCTCCATGGGAAGAAAGGTCAGCAAGGCAAGACACTTTTCAACATCTGCATCATCCACATTCCGCCAATACTGATAGAATTCGTAAGGACTCGTTTTCTCTGCATCCAGCCAGAGAGCACCGCCTGCCGTCTTTCCCATCTTCTTTCCATCACTTTTTGTAAGAAGACGATTTGTCAGGCCATAGACGCTCGTCCCATTTTTCCGTCGGTTCAGCTCAACACCTGCAATAATATTCGACCACTGGTCATCTCCACCCATTTCAAGCTTGCAACCATAACGTCGGTTCAGCTCAAGGAAATCATAGGCCTGCATGACCATGTAGTTGAATTCTAGGAAGGTCAGCCCCTTGTCCCAACGTTGCTTGTAGCATTCTGCAGCCAACATGCGATTGACGGTGAAGCAAGCCCCCACATCACGGAGAAGGTCAATATAGTTAAGCTTTCGGAGCCATTCTCCATTGTCAACAATGAGTGCTTTTCCCTCCGAGAAATCTAGAAAGCGCTCGAACTGCTTTTTGAACTTCTCACAGTTGTGTACAATATCCTCATCCGTCAGCATCTTGCGCATGTCGTTTCTGCCAGAGGGATCCCCCACGGTTCCTGTGCCGCCACCAACAAGACAGATAGGACGATGGCCTGCCCTTTGGAGATGTGCCATGGCCATAAGCGCGATAAAATGACCTGCGTGCAAGCTGTCTGCTGTCGGATCAAAGCCGATATAAAATGTGACTTGTTCCTCCTGGAACAGCTTCCGAAGTTCTGTTTCATTCGTGCATTGGGCGATGAAGCCGCGTTCACACAAAATATCATAGGCGTTTGTCAATCAAATCGCTCCTTTGTCCAACTTATTAATTCCGGCCCTTCGAAGCACCACCATCCTGTTCAGGAGCTTCTCCGCCTCCGCCTGTACTTGGCATTACTGCAGGCTGCGGGGAACTTTGCGCCGGGGTAGCAGGTAGTGGCTCAGTGGGAGCTGCCCCACCGTTCTTATTGCCACTCGAAGCAGCATTTCCTGTCGTTGCTTTTTTTGCCTCGTCTTTCTTTTTCATGCTAGATTCTGGCTTACTCGTCAGTTCATTCAAACCTCCAGACGTAGCAGAAAATCCATCAAAGTTCTTAGGTGGAACAGAAGACAGTGCCTGTGTCATAAACGCTTTCCAAATCATGGCCGGCGTTGTTGCACCACTCATGTTGCCTACAAGTGTCGTATTATTATCGTTGCCTACCCAAACTCCTGCCACAAGATCCGGCGTATAGCCGACGAACCAGGCATCGTGATAATCACTCGTTGTCCCTGTCTTTCCAGCTGCAGGACGGTTCAGCTTTGCCCTGGTACCCGTCCCACTTTGAATGACATCCTGCAGCATGCTTGTCAGCTCGGCTGCAGTTGTTTCCCGGATGACACTGCGTTGATTGGGACTTGCCTGCTCCAGTACCTTTCCATTGCGGTCCAATACTTTGATAATAACCACAGGATCCACATGAACACCCTTGTTGGCAAAAGTGCCATATGCACTGACGAGCTCGAGGGGAGTCACACCTTTTGTCAGGCCGCCGAGGGCTGTGGAATAGTTTTTGTCATTCTGCGCACCTTCCAATACAAAGGTGGTTATGCCCATTTCCTGTGCATAGTAGATGGGCTTTTCGATGCCGAGCTTTTCTGCTATCTTGACTGTCGGCACATTTAAGGAAAGACGTGCCACATCCCGAAGGCTTACCTTGCCACGAAAAGTGCGATCGTAATTTTGTGGTTCCCATCCGCCCAGCTTGACCGGACTGTCATCGATAACGGTCGAAGATGTAAAATTATTCTCAAGAGCTGCAACAAAAACAAAGGGCTTAAAAGCAGATCCGGGCTGTCTCACCGCCATAGTAGCACGATTGAATTGATCATTCCCCCTGCCACCGACCATTGCTTTCACATAGCCATTATGCGGGTCAATTGCAACGATTGCTCCCTGTGGCTGAAGAATGCCGTTTCCATCTGCTTTGCCAGAGGGGAGATTCTGGATAGCAGCTTCCGCAGCATGCTGCATATCCATGTCAATCGTTGTGTAGATCTTGAGGCCTTCCTTGTAGACTGCATCTGCTCCATACTTGTCAATCAGCTGTTGTGTAACATAATCGATAAAATAGGAAGCGACCTGTGTCTTCTGCTGAGCTGGCGCCTTTATGATTGTCGGTTTTTCATTCTTTGCTTTCTCGGCCTCCGAATGATTGATATACCCATATTTTTCCATCTGGTCTAGCACGACGCCTTCCCGCTCCCTAGTCGCATCATAGTTGCTTGCCGGGGAGTAAAAATTTGGGCTTTTGGGAATGCCTGCCAACATGGCGCATTCGCTCAGTGTGAGGTCCTCTACATTCTTGCCAAAGTATGTTTTTGCAGCAGCCTGTACGCCGTATGCGCCTTGCCCAAAATAGATCTGGTTCAGGTACATTTCCAAAATTTCCTGCTTTGTATACTGACGTTCAAGTTGCAAAGCAAGAAAGACCTCTTGAACCTTGCGCTTTAATGTGCGCTCCTGTGTCAAATATGCATTTTTAGCAAGCTGCTGGGTTATAGTGGAACCGCCCTCGGAAACGGTACGTCCCCGCAGGTTTGCATACACTGCTCGTGCAATACCTCTTGGATCCACCCCCATATGCTCATAGAATCGGTTGTCTTCCACTGCCACAAAAGCATTCTGGAGATCTCGCGGAACTTGTGCCAGTTTGACTGGCATTCTGTTTTCCGTTGAATGAACGTTTGCGATTTCGTTCCCGTTGATGTCATATATTTGCGATGACGCGGGAGGACGTATATCATTGATGAGATCAGGCTTCGTATTCATACTTGCGGTCAAAAAACCGCAACCAACGCCGACAATCATCACAAAAAAAACGATTGATATTCCAGCAAATACCCGCTTGATATGTGTCCCTGATGAGCTTTTTTGCGTCCGCTTTTTTTGGCTCCCGGTATTGGAATTTCTATCCATGTAGGCGCCTCCTTATGCAATATGTTCCCATTCTACCATAAATCCCGTAGAAAATCACATGAAGAAGGAAAGACACGAAAATTATTTTAAAGCAACGACGGTAGCACCTGTCCCGCCCTCATTGATTTCCGCAAAGGAGAAACCAGTCACGCTTCGGTGGCGCTTCAGATATTCGTGTATTCCCTTCCGAAGGGCTCCTGTGCCCTTCCCATGGATAATCAGGATTTCCGAGAGTCCTGCCATGACGGCATCATCGATAAATTTATCCAGCACGCTCTCTGCTTCATTAACCATAAGGCCACGAATGTCGATTTCCCGTTTCGTTGCTGCTGTCCTCCGGAGCGCCCGAGATGCATGGAGATTTCGCTGGACGGCCCGTACTGGCTGTGAAGCCTTTTTTGCAGGACAGACAAACATACACTCGTCTGCCTTGATTGTCGTATGCAGTCCTCCCAACTGGACAAGAAGTTCCTGTCCATTAATTCCCTGTACCGTCCCCTTCTGATTCAGTCTCCTGATAAAAACCATATCCCCAATCTGAAGGGCCTTGATATCGATTGGACACCCTTCAACAGGATTCCCAGACATTTGGGCCGCGATTCTTTCGGAAGAGGCTTTCAGCCTCTTCCGAGCATCTTGGATTGCCTGTTGCCGGCTGCGAATTCCCATGTCATTGAACTGCAGCTTCAGATTTTTTATGATTTCTTCTGATTCCCGGCGAGTTTGATTCAAGATAGCGCGGCTCTGCTCCCTGGCCCGCTCGACAACATTCTCCTTCTTCTTGGAAAGTTCCTCCTGCATTTGCTCGACTTTCCTTTGCACCCGTTCAACTTCTTGCTCCCTGTCCAGCAGAAGTCTGTTTTTCTCCTCGAATTCCTTTTTCTCCGCCTCCAAGGCACCGATAACACGATCAAGCTGTGCATGATCGGTAGACAAAAAATCCTTTGCCCTGTGGATAAGTTCCTCCGGAAGACCAAGCCGCTTGCTGATGGCAAAGGCATTGCTTGCACCGGGGAATCCAATCAACAATCGATAAGTGGGACGTAGGGATTGCATATCGAATTCTACACAGGCATTCTCTACGCCCTCCTGGGAGAGTGCAAAGGCCTTTAGCTGTGAATAATGTGTCGTCGCAATCGTCATGCAACCAATTTGAAGCATTCTCTCCAGCATGGCCATGGCTAGAGCCGCCCCCTCTTCAGGATCCGTTCCTGCTCCTATTTCGTCCAGCAAGAGCAAATCCCTAGATGTAGCTTGGGAAAGAATAGAATGGAGATGCGTGATATGAGCAGAAAAAGTCGATAGGTTTTGACTAATACTCTGATCATCACCGATATCCGCGTAAATATTTCGGTAAATCGATATCTCTGAATCCGTTGCCGCAGGAATATAACACCCCGATTGAGCCATAAGAGAGAGCAGTCCCACAGTCTTCATCGTCACCGTCTTGCCACCGGTATTTGGCCCCGTAACCAAAAGAAGTCGATAACTACGACCTAGCTCAATGGAAATGGGGACAACAGAGGTTTCGTCGATAAGTGGGTGACGTGCCTCGTGAAGTACGGTTACACCTTTATCATTCACCAGCGGTTTTATTGCGTGCATATCAAGTGCCAGTCTTGCCTTGGCAAAGGCTAAATCCATCCTTGCGACGAGAGACAGGTTGTCAAGAAGGGATTCACGATTCTTCATCACCTCTGTAGTCAAGAGTCGCAGAAGCCGTTGTATTTCCTGATGTTCTTGAAGCTTCAGCTGTTTTACATCATTATTCATCTCGAGGACAGCAAGTGGTTCGATAAAAAGTGTTGCCCCCGTTGCAGACTGGTCATGAACGATACCGGGGAAATGTTTTCGATATTCCCGTTTAACGAGCAGGACATAACGATCATCGCGTATTGTTGTCACAGAATCCTGCAGATACTTCTGATATTCCGCCCCATGAAGATATCCATTGATGCGTTCCTTTATTTGGTTTTGTGTCCGGCGAAGCTCTCGCTTGATATGCCGGAGTTCCACACTGGCATCCTCACGAACCGCTCCGTGTTCATCAATGATATTCTCCAAGGAACGTTCCAGCTGACCTAGAATTTCGATAGAATGAGCTGCTCCCTTCAGGATAGGAGCCTCTATCTCGCTCTCCTTGAAAAAGTGCTTGATGACGCGCATGGAATACAGTGTGTTTTTTAGTTCTGCTAGACGGTCAAGCTCAAGAACTGCCCCCATTTTTGCCGCCTGCACGATGGGACGTAAATCGAAAATTCCGCCCATGGGTGGAGGAGCGATTGAAAGAACGTGCTCGGCCTCCTCAGTCTCTGCCAAAAGCTCTTGCACCGTGTGCAAATCGGACGCTGGCTGCAGTCGACTTGCAAGTTCCCTCGATGCCACCATATGCGTTCGCTTTGCCAGCATGGACTGTATTCGTTCATATTCGAGTATATGTAATGTTTCTGCTTGCATGCACAACCTCATTCAGGACATTAAAGAACGCCCCGAAAATAATGACCTCGCGTAATGTCATCGCCCTCTTGCTCCTTTATCCAATCCTTATCCAATTCCTTATGCGATTTATTGATAAGGACAGAACGAAAGGCTGCAACGATTTTCGAAATATCATTGCAGGAAAGTGCCTTTGCTTCAATACGTAAGGTAGAAATCCCCATTTCTCGAAGACGATATGCTTCAGGGAGAATTGAAAGCACCTTGCTATTTAGCAAATGCATTCGGCAATATTCATCTGTATACAAGGGAAACAATGCCCCCTTGCGATCCTTCAGTAAAAAATGATTTTTCGTGCAGGGCATAGAACAAACGCCTTTGTCCCGATTACCAAGAAAACTCCCCATGACGCAATATTCGGAGACCATGAGTTCCAACCTGCCATAGGCAATGGCACTCAAGGGGAGGCTAGAAGCATGAGCCAGTTCCCCCAACTGTCCTATATTGAGCTCGGGTGAAGCGGTTACTTCCGATACCCCATAGTCCTTCAGAAAGGAAATTGTCTCCTTATTATAAGAAATCAGCGAATAATCCGCGTGTAATGGAAAATCTGTCAGGTGACGTACCAAAGAGAGCGTTCCGATAGAGTGGACATGGATTGCATCTGGCGGTATTACGGAGAAGGCTTGCAACAACTTTTCAAAATACTTCTGCGTTGCATCCTTCAGAATGCGCGGCGTATTGTAGTCAATGCGGGCACCATATTTCTTTGCAAGCTGATAGGCAGATTCATAGTCTTCCAATGGTATGACCGCATGATTGTACGACTCCCCGCCAAAAAGTAGCCCATCTGCTCCTGCTTCCAGAGCTATTTGCGCTTTTTCAAGCGTATCGACTGCAACCATAAGACGGGCAATTTTCTCCGGTTTTCTTCGGATATGCTGTTCCTCAGTATAATTGCCGGTATCGCGTACACGTTTGGCCAATCGCTTTGCCATTAGCATCTCGATAGCTTCTCGACGTGCCTTGTTAATCTCGCTGACGGGCACCATGAGGCCCTCTGCAAGATTCATATTTACCGATGTTATCTCGAAGGGAGACGCGCCGAGACGATTTATTTGGGCAAAGACCCGTTCCTGGGTCAAGGGATTCTTACGAGCTGGTTCTCCTAAGAAGGTGGTCTTCCCCTTGCCAGTATTCCCCTCATCATCTTGGTATTCCACAAGAAACGGTTCCCCCATCTGTGCAGTAATATGGCAAGAAACCGGGATTCTCCGTACAGGTGCCCCTGCTGTTATGAGGGCCCTTGCCTTTTCCATAAGCTTGGCATCGTAAATCTTGAAGACACGATCATGAGGATGAATGTGCGAAGGCACAGCGAGGGATATCGTCTCCCCGGCGCCAGCTTCGCTGCATTGTGACCCATCTGCTCGGCAAATAGACCCCACTGTCAGCTGTACCCGCCCCCCTACCTTGACCCAGATATCAATCTGATCTCCTATGGAAAGGGGAGCCGTCAGTTTCAAGGCAGCTATCCGATGTTCACTACTATAAGAAATGACGCGACCAACAAGAACCCCTCTATTATTCGGCCGTAAATCACTCATCATTTTTTTCCCGGGATTCCCGAAAAGATAAGCCGTGGTAAAATCCCGGTTAAAAATTTGAGCGAGGGATTTGTTTGCCGCTTTTCTGTCAAAGGAATTCGATGATCCGTAAAAGGCATCGATTGCTTTGCGATAGGTGCCTACTACAATCGCAACGTATTCGGGACGCTTCATACGTCCCTCAATTTTCAAGGAGGAGACCCCTGCGCGAATCAAGTCAGGAAGGACGTCTATCGTATTAAGATCCCGGGGAGAGAGAAGGTACTGTCCCGCCCCCTCGTCCAATGCATTTTCCCCTTTCGCATCCACAAGTGTATAGGGCAATCGACAGGGCTGAGCGCAGCGGCCACGATTTCCACTGCGTCCACCAATCATGCTGCTCATGAGACACTGTCCTGAATAGCACACACAAAGTGCTCCATGCATAAAGGTTTCGATTTCTATTGGAGACACTCTGCAAATACGTCGAATTTCCTTCAGGCTCATCTCCCTGGCCAAAACAACCCTAGAAAACCCAAGGTGTGCGAGAGCCTGTACCCCTTCCACACTATGAACACTCATCTGTGTACTGGCATGAAGCGGGAGATTTGGTGCTACCTCACGGGCGAGGCGTGCCACGCCGAGATCCTGCACCAACACCGCATCTGCCTGGATTTCATCCAAGTAACGCAGGTAATCCGCCAGATCCTCTAATTCCTCATCCCGAGCAATTGTATTGACAGTAATATGAATATGCACATTGCGCTCATGGGCGAACTGGATTGCCTTTTCCAGCTCACCCCTGTCAAAATTGTTTGCATAGGCACGAGCACCGAACATGTTCCCCGCCAAGTATACTGCATCGGCACCGGCCTCTACGGCAGCGTGTAGTGCTTCCACGCTGCCAGCCGGCGCTAACAATTCAACCAAGATTAACCTCCATCTCCAGCATATCTACTTGGTTCATCCTATTCCTGCTTATCATCTTCCTGAATCAAGGCCAGCTGCTCCGGATCGAGTTCCTTTGCGACATCCTCGTTCGTTGGAAGAGAAGGAAGCTCTTCCAGAGAGTTTATGCCAAAGCAGTGCAAGAATTCCACCGTCGTTCCATATAAAATCGGACGTCCTATGACCTTTTTTCGTCCCACTTCTTCAATCAGCCCAAGTTCCAATAAATGGGTTAGGGCCCGCTCTACGCGCACACCGCGTATCTCCTCAATATCCGCCTTTGTTACCGGTTGCTTGAAGGCGATAATAGACAAGGTTTCCATCGTGGGGATAGACAGTTGTCGATCGGTGACCTGATTCAGTCGTTTGACAACTTCATAAAGATTTGCCCGGGTTACCAGCTGACAATTACCGGCTACACGGTGGATTTCAAGTCCACTGCCCCTTTCCTTCAGATTGCACGCCAGTTGGGTCAGAAGATCCTGTACCGTCGCAACATCATAGGAGAGGATGCCAGCCAAATCCTTTATGGCAATTGGACGCCCTGATGCAAAGAGAAGTGCTTCCAGTGCATCCGTCTTCAGCTTAGGTTCCTGCTGAATCACCAGAATTTTCCCCCCTTCGGCTGATATAAATCTCAGAAAAGGACTGGCGTTGCCGTACCGTTACCATATGAAGTCTCAAGAGTTCCAGCAAAGCCAAAAAAGTTGCAATAAGCTCTCCTCGTGCTCCAGCTTGAAAGGCCTCTGAGAAAAGCATCCTGTCCCCATGGGCTTCCAAATATACCAGAAGATCGTTCATCTTGTCCTCTATTCGATATACCTCTGTAGAAACAAGAGCCGAGGGAATCTGAACGCTTTCCGACAATGCTGTTGCCGAATGAAAGGCTTTGACAAGTGCCTCGATGGAGAGGTTTTTCGGTGGAAGGTGTTCCTTGGGTAAATCCATCGGAGGTCGTGCCACAAACTGTGTCATTTGAGATGCCATATCACTCAACACACCGCTAACACGCTTATATTTCTTATATTCCAAAATACGTCGGACGAGGTCAATACGTGGATCCTCCTGTTCCTCATTCTCCCCTGGAGCCTTCTTCGGAAGCATCATTCTTGCCTTGATCTGAAGCAGTGTAGCTGCCATCAGAAGGAAGGAACTGGCTACCTCCATATTGAACTTTCGCATTCGCTCGAGATAGTCCGTATATTGCTGGGTTAGTTCCGCAATAGGAATATCGTATATATCTATTTTGTTTTTTTCGATCAGATGCATCAGTAGGTCCATTGGCCCCTCAAATGCTTCCAATTTGATTTTATATTTTTGCATGACTCATCCGAAAAACGGAAGCAGAATAAAGCGGAATACACTCCATATCAATCGCTGTGCAGGAATAAAAATGTAATTGAGTATGGGTGTCATAATGAGGACAATTAAAATGAGGAAGCTGTATCGTTCAAGCGAAGCGTATTGATAGGCAAGCCGCGCAGGAAGAAGTTGGCGCAGAATATGGGAACCATCCAAAGGAGGAAGCGGAATCATATTGAAAATTGCAAAGTTGATATTATAAAGAACAATCGCATTCAAAACCATCGAGAGCCCTACGGATGGCTGCTCCAGGAAACGATAGCTCATCAGAAGAATGAGAAGAGTAACGAAGCTCAAAATCAAATTAGAAGCTGGCCCAGCTAGAGAAACAAGTATATCATCACGCTTTGGATTCTTGAAGTTTCTCGGGTTGATCATAACCGGTTTCGCCCAGCCAAAGCGAACAAGAAAAAGCATGATAAGCCCGATGGGGTCAATATGTGCCATGGGATTAAGCGTTGTTCGGCCCATCATTTTCGGTGTGTAGTCCCCTAAAGCGACCGCGACCCTGGCATGGGAATATTCATGGATCACTATGGCGAGCAAAAGACCAGGAATGCCTGCAATAAACTCGGCAAGGGAAAAATCAAACATACGCCCTCCCATATTTGCTTTCTGCTGTCATAAGAATACCAACAATGGACTTTGCATCAACAATTCTTCCATCCTTTATCATTTGGACGGCCTCTGATAGCGATATCCTGACTACATTAATAAATTCGTCCGCATCCGTATGCTGTGCACCTGCCTTTAGCCCTTGTGCCAGATAAATGTGAATGCGTTCATTTGAAAACCCTACCGTTGTGGCAATGGTCGTCAAATGGGAAAAATGCTCCGCTGTAAATCCTGTCTCCTCGGAAAGCTCTCGTTTGGCGCAAGCGAGGGGATCTTCCTCCGCTACATCCAATTTCCCCGCGGGAAGTTCCAGAGTGATTTCTCCAATGGGATGACGATACTGACGAACGAAAATAATATCTCCATTCGATAGAAGAGGAACGACCGCAGAAGCCCCTGGATGGCAAATCCATTCCCGTGTAGCTGTCTTGCCATTCGGCAGCAAGACAGTATCCCTCTTGACATGCAAAAGCGTTCCTTGAAAAATGTCCTCTGAGTCTTGAAAGGTTTCTATCAGCTTCTTGTCCTCTTGTTTTGTGTTCATGATTTTCCCCACCTTTGCTTATGAATCAGCCTCAATCTCTTCTTTTTTCTGATGCGCATGCAGTAGCATCTCTTTCGCATTTTCCAAAGAGACTTCTGTCATACTGTCGCCAGAGGCCATACGTGCAATTTCTCTGATGCGATCCTCCTCCTTAAGCACTCTGACCGTTGTACTAGTGCTTCCATCCTTTGTCGTTTTTGCAATGTAGAGATGGTTATCAGCCATACTGGCAATTTGTGGCAAATGAGTGATGCATAGCACCTGCTTGTACCGGGAAACAATTGCGATGCATTCCGCCACCATCTGCGCTGTCTTTCCACCAATTCCTGTATCTATTTCGTCGAAAACCATACTGGGAACCGCATCATCCTTAGTAGAAGCAACTGTCTTTATCGCCAATGCAATACGGGATAATTCACCCCCCGAAGCTATTTTATGCAGGGGCTTTTCCGCCTGGCCTGCATTCGCTGAAAATCGCATTTCGACCAGGTCATGCCCATCTTTTGTATAATTTTCAGCTGGAGAAATATCGATATGAAAATGTGCGTCGGGCATTCCCAGGGAAGAAAGGCGCTCCTCAATCCCCTGCTCTAGTACGTGTGCTGTCTTTTTCCTCTGCACAGTAAGGCTGGAAGCTGATTCTTTGAGATGTTGATAGGACGATGCAATTTGCTTTTTCAATTCACTGAGATCTGCATCCAGATTCTGCATATCAGACAGTTCTTTCTTGATTTTTCGCTGATGGGAGAGTACTTCCTCAATGGTAGCACCGTATTTTTTCCTTAATCTATAGATTGTGTCCATTCTTCTCTGAAGCATATCAAGAGCAGCTGGATCAAAGCGAAGACCTTCTCCATAAGTACGGATTTCATCACTGGCCTCCTGCAGAGAAATATAGGCCTCCTCCACAATCTTTTGTGCATTTTCCAGGGCATCGTCATATCGGAGTAGCTCCGTAAGGTTTCTCTTAATGGTGGAAAGGGCGGGAACAATTCCGCACTCCTCACGTGTAGTATTGTTGAGCAAGCGATAGGACTCCTCAACATAGTGGGATATACGCTCCGCGTGGGAAAGCCGTTCAATTTCTTTTTCCAGCTTTACATCCTCACCGATTTTTAGCTTGCCATCCGAGATTTCTTTTTCCTGCCAAAGGAGCATATCCTGACGCGCCTCCGTATCATGGGCTTCCTTCTTGCGACGAGCATAATCCTTGCAAAAGTCTCTCCAAGCGGAATACGCTCCCTGATAGGTCGCGAGAATATCCTGCGCCGTATCGTCAAATTGCATCAGGAGTTTCATTTGGTTTTCCGGCTTTAGAAGGGCCAGACTGTCATTTTGCCCATGAATATCAAGAAGATAGGAACCTACTTGGCGCAAGATGGAAAGCGTCACATGGCAGCCATTGATTAAAATATTTCCCCTGCCGCTGGCGGACAATTGGCGCCGGATAACAAGCGTTGCATCTGTTGTATCAATTGCCTGTTCCTGCAGAAAGTCAAGAAGCTCCGAGGATAAATCCTCCAGAGAAAAAACAGCCTCCACTCGTAGCCAATCACACCCCGTGCGTATTGCTTCCGCAGTAATACGCTTTCCTAGTATCGTGCCGATTGCCCCTATTAGGATGGATTTTCCTGCACCAGTCTCCCCCGTCAGGATATTAAGACCTCTATCAAAACGCACCTGCACATGCTCGAGCAAAGCAAAATTCCAGATGGTAAGTGTCTTGAGCATCTAGTAATCTCCTCTTATTTCAGGAACTCGTTCAACCTCTCCAAAATTCTTGGCGTGGACTCAATAGGTTTCACAACCACAAGAATGGTATCATCTCCTGCAACCGTACCAATAATCTCTGGCCAATTGCAGGAATCAAGCGCCGAGGCAACGGTGCTTGCCCCCCCAGGGAGTGTTTTTACCACCAGGATATTCTCACTGTAATTACAGCCCACAATTGTATCGCGAAAGACACGTATCATGCGTTCCTTCGTAAAAACGTAGCTGCTATCAGAAGGCAGTGCATAACGATAGCGCCCGTCCCCAGTTGGAACCTTGATGAGCATGAGCTCCTTGATATCCCGCGAAACAGTTGCCTGTGTCACACGTATATGGCGGCTGCGCAATGCTTCTGCCAACTCGTCTTGGGTCTCAATGATTTCCTGTGAAATGATTGAGCGTATGACATCAAGGCGTTTTTCTCGCATGAATCAATCCCTCTTCCCTACGTCAGCCATAGCCCATCAATCTTTTTTCCATAATTTTTTTTTGATGGTCTTGTAGTAATCTGTATCCTCAAACTTTACAATATGCGATGTGAAAGGAGACTTCTTGACAACAACACGATCCCCTGGCGACAGCCGAAAGCTTTCTTGTCCATCAAATGTGACGACAATATCTGGATTAGGTGCTGCCACCTCGACATGAATAATGTCTTTATCACTGACCAGCATGGGACGCATAAAAAAGGAATGGGCGCAAATTGGCGTAATCAAAAGTGCATCAATATTCGGATTCATAATAGGGCCGCCCGCGGACAGGGAGTAGGCTGTAGAGCCAGTAGGCGTAGATATGATTACACCATCTGCCTTATAATCCGCAAGGTGCGTATCATTAATCTGAAGTCCGAGACGTATCATGCGGGATACGCCGCTTTTTGATACAACCACATCGTTGATGGCATATCCCAAAAGCTTTGATGCATGCCCTGTTGTGACATACGCGGAAAGCAGCAATCTTTTTTCTAGGAAATATTCCTTTTGCAGGATTTTCTGAAGTTTTTTTTCTAGGTCCGCCGGCTCTATATCCGCTAAAAATCCGAGCGTTCCTATGTTGATTCCGCATACCGGCACATGCCGCATGCCATAACGGCGGCAAACGCCTAAAAGTGTCCCATCTCCCCCTATACTGAGGGCCATGTCAGCAGATTGGTTTTCTATATGAGATACCCCGTAGGAATCTACACCATAGTATCGCGCCTCCTCAATAGGCAGGAGAATCTTATGCTCCCCTCCATATAGATAACGGAGGATTCGCATTAAAATCGAGTAGGCCTCAGGTTTGCTGACATTAGGGTATATGGCTAATTTCATTGAGCACCCCCTAACGGTCTAGTTCAGCGTGAGCCTCGTTTACTACCTGGACAATAAAATCCTTCGCCAGCCTTACATAAGCCACATTCCCGCGTGATAACCGCGTTAGATATTCGATATTCCCTTCTGGCCCTTTTACAGGCGAATAGGTAAGTCCTGTAATGGCAAAGCCTAGCTCCTGGGCAAAATGAAGCACATTTTGAATCACTTCGATGTGTATAGAAGCCTCGCGGACAACACCTTTTTTCCCAACCCGCTCTTTTCCCGCTTCAAACTGTGGCTTGATAAGGGCAACGATTTCTCCATCCTTTTTCAAGAGGGAATACGCCACGGGAAGCACCTTGGTGAGCGAAATAAATGCCACATCGATTGATGCAAAATCAAGCAATTCCCCAATTTGATCCGGGGTGACATTTCGGATATTCGTACGTTCCATGTTTATAACGCGGTCATCCTGACGGAGTTTCCAAGCCAGTTGCCCATAGCCAACATCTATGGCATAGACACGCGTTATTCCATGCTGAAGCATGCAATCTGTAAAGCCCCCCGTAGACGCACCAATATCTGCAGCGCGTTTCCCCGCTAATTCCAGATGAAAGGAAGAAACCGCCTTTGCTAACTTTAGACCGCCACGGCTAACATAGGGAATATCACTTCCAAGAACGCGAATCTGTGCAGCAGGGTCAACTGTCATCCCTGCCTTTTCAATTTTCACCTGGTCCACAAGAACTGCTCCCGCCATCAGGAGACGTTTGGCACGCTCACGGCTGGAAGCAAATCCCCATTCCACAAGAAGCACATCAATACGCTCTTTTTTCATAGCATCGTTTCCTTTAGGAAGTGCAATATTCTTTCTGATATCTGTTCCGGATCCATAGCATATGCAAAAAGCTGTTCTTGGCGAGTTCCCTGCTCCACAAATTCATCAGGTATACCGATGCGCAGCACAGGAACAGGCACCTTGGCATCGGCAAGTGCCTCCAAGACAGCACTTCCAAAACCTCCTGTCAGCACATTTTCCTCCATGGTAACAAGACACCGCGTCTTATGTGCACTCTGCAAAATTTCCTCCACATCCACAGGCTTTGCAAAACGCATATTGACAACACGGCAAGATATTCCAGCAGACGCAAGAAGCCCGGCTGCCTGCTGGGCTGCACGAACCATAGTTCCCAGCGCAAGGAGTGAAACATCCTGCCCCTCCTGGAGAAGCTCTGCCTTGCCTATGGGAATATCCCGAAAATCCCCGGTAAGCGGTACGCCAAGACCGCACCCCCGAGGATAGCGAATAGCTGTCGGCGAGGGAAGTCCTATGGCTGTCCCCAGCATGTAACGCAGTTCTTCCTCATCCTTCGGGACAAAGATTGTCATATTGGGAATCATACGTAAATATGTGAGGTCAAAGACACCATGGTGGGTCGGACCGTCTTCCCCCACAAGGCCTGCTCGATCCAAGGCCAAGGTCACAGGAAGCCCCTGCAGGCAAACATCATGAATAAGCTGATCGAAAGCCCGCTGGGCAAAGGTGGAATAAAGCGCTAGGACGGGGTGAAGACCGGCAGCCGCCATCCCTGCCGCCAGCGTCATGGCGTGTTCCTCCGCAATGCCCGTATCAAAAAAACGACTCGGATAGCGTGCACCAAAGGCCTTTAGCCCCGTTCCTGACGGCATTGCCGCCGTGATGGCCACGATGCGTTTATCATGTTCCGCCAAGGCAATCAAAGCGTCGCTGAAAACTTTTGTATAGGTTTTTGGAGCCGAAGGAGATGGTATGCACTCTCCCGTCTCAATATTGAACTTTCCGATTCCATGGAAACGGTCGGGAGCGTTTTCCGCCGGGGCATAACCCTTTCCTTTTTTCGTGCAGACGTGAAGCAGTACAGGCTCATTGCTCTCCTTGGCTTGAGTAAATATTTCTTTTAGGGTCTGAATATTATGTCCATCAAGAGGCCCCACATAGTGGAACCCCATTTCCTCAAAAAGATTCCCTGCTACCAGGGCAGCTCGTACTCCATCCTTGATATGACTTGCCGTCTTATATACGGTATCGCCAATATGTGGGATACTGCGGAGGAGAGACGTCATGTCTCGCTTTGCCTTACGATATTCCGGGGCCAGTCGTATTCGCGTCAAATATTCATTCATAGCGCCCACATTGGCATCGATGGACATGTGGTTATCGTTGACAATAACAATAAGAGGAATTTTCAGAGCACCGGCATGATTCAAGGCCTCATAGGCTTCGCCGCCGGTCAAAGCCCCATCACCAATCACAGCGATTATATGACCGTCTTTTTTCAGGAGATCACGTGCAACAGCAAGTCCAAGTGCGGCTGAAATAGATGTGCTGGCATGTCCAACTCCAAAAGAATCATAGTCGGATTCCCGAATATTCGGAAATCCAGTGATACCGCCTTTTTTCCGAAGTGTTGCAAAGCGATTGCGGCGCCCCGTGAGAATCTTATGGGCATAGGCCTGGTGCCCGACATCCCAGACAACTTTATCTTCAGGCAATGAAAAAACACTGTATAGCGCAAGCGTGAGTTCAATTGTCCCTAGATTGGGAGCAAGATGCCCCCCATTTTTTGAGACGGTTTCGATAATGAGCTGTCTCAATTCTTTTGCCAAGAATTCCAGTTCGAAAATAGAAAGCCCATGCAAATCCATTGGCGTGTGAATCCGATCAAGTACTGAATCCATTGCAAAATCCTCGGTTAATTCTTCCGCTCTGACAAAAATCTGACAAGCTCCCGCAAGAAATCCGCCTCGTGACCGAGCCCGGATAGTACCTCAATCGCCTTGTTAACAGCCATATCCGCAAGACTCTTTGCCTCTTCAAGAGATGTAAGTGTGACATACGTTGACTTCTCATTGCGCAGGTCACTTCCTACGGGCTTGCCGATGATTTCGGCATCTCCTACAACATCAAGAATATCATCTGTAATCTGAAAGGCAAGTCCAAAGGCTTCTGCATATTCCGTCAAAGCCCTAAGCTGGGGTTCTGTAGCGCCGCCAAGGATAGCACCGCTTCGTAGCGCAGCCCGAAAAAGCGCGCCGGTTTTCCCGAGATGCATCCGGCGGAGCTCTTCCATGGAAATCCGCTTGCCCTCAGAAAGCAGGTCAATTGCCTGCCCGCCTACCATTCCTGCCTTTCCAGCTGCACTGCCCACTTCAGAGATTACTTGTAGAATGGGCCCCCTGCTTGCCTTTTTCTGTCGCGTCATGACCTCAAAGGCCAGGGCCAGAAGAGCATCCCCCGCCAGGATTGCCATACCCTCGCCATACACTTTATGGTTTGTCAGCTTTCCCCGACGATAGTCATCATTATCCATTGCTGGCAAATCATCGTGTATCAGAGAATAGGTATGAATCATCTCCAATGCACAGGCTGTACAAAGGAAATCCTCCCCCTTTGCGCCTACAGCATCAGCTGCCGCCATCAAAAGTACGGGCCGCAGGCGCTTTCCCCCCGCCATCAGGCTGTATTCCATGGCCTCTCCCAGAATTTTATTCAGAGATTTTTCCCGATGCAGTTCCTTCTGTAAAGCGTCTTCCACCAGTTGTCGACGTTCTTCCCATATTTTTTGCAGCATTATACGTCCCCCTCCAGGTCCAGAGGTTCCTCTGAAAGCTTTCCATCTTGCTCCGTCACAAGAAGATCCATTGTTTTTTCTGCCCGTTCCAAGAGCGTATAGCAGTGGTTGGAAAGCTTGATGCCTTCCGAGTAATTCAACATCAAGTCATTCAATGACATTTCCCCGGTTTCCATCTTTCCAACTATGGCTTCAAGTTGTGTCAGAGATTCTTCAAAGGTCAATTCTTTTTTTGTCATAGTACGCTCTCCTCTTCTATTCTGCCTTGACTACGACTCTGCCATCCTTCAGGATAATTGCGAGTCTGTCGCCAGAAGTTATTTGGGCTGATCGTGTAATCGTTTGTCCATCCTTTTCAATTATACCAAAGCCACGAGAAAGCACACGAACCGGATTTAATGCATCCAGCTTCTCAACAGAAATTTGAAAGCGATGCTTCCATTTAGAATGCCCTTGCTCTGCCAATGTACGTAACCGTGATGTGGCAAGCTGCAAGGCAGATTCATAGCGTACTAAGATGCGTCTAACATCCTGCCGGGGAAGCCTGGATGCCAGAGAATCAAGCCTCAGCGCATAGTCTTCCAGAAACCGTTTTTTTGCACTATGTAGTTGGGACTCCACGACATGCATATGATGCAACAGCTCACGTATATCCGGCACTGCCAGCTCCGCTGCCTGGGAGGGGGTCGCTGCCCGGACATCACTAGCAAAATCCGACAAAGAGAAATCGGTTTCATGCCCCACAGCAGAAATAATTGGGATTCTCGACTCGTAGATTGCACGAACAACCTTTTCTTCATTGAAAGCCCAAAGATCTTCCATGGATCCACCGCCTCGTCCGACAATAAGCACATCCACAGGTATCTTGCTGTTGAATAGGCGAATGGCAGAGGAGATTTCTTCTGCGGCGTCCTCTCCCTGTACCTGCACGGGAACGAGGATAAGCTGTATTTTGGGAAAACGACGCTTTGCTACTCGATGAATATCGCGCAGTACTGCTCCTGCTCGGGATGTGACGATACCAATCGTTTTGGGGAACGAGGGCAGCTCCTTCTTATGTGCTTGATCAAAGATTCCCTCTTGCGCCAGGCGTTCTTTGAGCTGTTCATAGGCAAGAGCAAGTTCACCGGCACCTTCCGGAATCATTCGATCTACATAGAGCTGATAAACACCATCCCGTTCATAGACCGTAATGTTGCCCGTCGCAATAACCTGCATTCCATTTTGAGGCAGGAAACGAAGGGATGCAGCACGGCTACGAAACATGACACTCTTCAAGCAAGAGGAAGAATCCTTTAGCGTGAAGTAGCAATGCCCGGAGGGATACTGCTTATAGTTTGAAAGTTCTCCACGAATGCTGATATGATGAAGCAATCGATCTCCATCCAGCATCGTCTTGATATACTTGGTCAAATCGCTGACTGTATGAATCAAAAAGAACCCCTCTTCTTCCGATGACTAGTATATGTACATGTGAAAAAATGCCAGACAACGGTCCGGCATTCTTTTGAAAATCACGATTCGTGCTTAATCATAGCACCGAGTATCCCATTGACGTAGCGACCGGAATCATCCGTACCAAACTTTTTTGCGAGTTCCACTGCTTCATTAATCGCTATTTTTGGCGTCTGCTTTTCTTTCGCGAAGAATATCTCATATACCGCCATACGGACGATATTGCGATCCACTGTTGCCATGCGTGAAATCTTCCAATCCCGGGAGCTTTGCGTAATCTGTCGGTCAATTGCCTCCAGATGTTCCCGCGTACCATGGACGAGCAGATGGATAAAGGAAACATCCTGCTTTTTTGCACTCTTCGTTTCTTCCAACGCCGTATCAATCGCAAGTGTCTCCTGCATTTCTTCTCGTTCCTTTGAATCCGCAGGATTCAAATCCAGCTGAAAAAGTGATTGGAGAGCAATTTCTCTAGCTTGTCGTCGGCTCATTACTACCTACCTTGCTATCTTTTCTTTGCAGCTCCTGCAATGCATTTCTCTACGGCTATAAATGGCGCCCCATCGGTATGAAAAGGGGATGTTTCTGGATAAATGGCTATGCATTATGACCTTGCACAAAACCCATATATCCACAGGCTACCATCGCATACGGGAAAGCTGTCGTGATATGGTGTCTTCCATCCGTGCGATGATATCCCTTGTCCATTCCTCTCTAACACTGACAATGACACCTATTCCACCACAAAGGAGTAGGAACAGAGTCTGCAAAAACCCAAAAAGAAGAATAGCAGCACCCAAGAGAAATCCTATGGTAAATCCTCGTGTGCTCTTGCTTTGTGCCCGCCAGAAAGCACGCACAGAAACAAGAATCTCAGCGAGTTTTGTCATGATTTAAGCTTCCTATTCTAGACGACACGTTGCTTACGTTGTGGCAATTCATTCGTTATGCCCGCAACGGAGATATCAACACGTACATCTTTTGCCCCGATGAGTTGAGTCAGCCGCTCCTGGATGCGAGTCCGAAGCAACGCAGAAAGCCCCTCCACCGCGGCTCGCGTGCTTACAATTAGGCGCAACGAAACGCCTCCCAAGGAAGCGTCTTCCTCATTGACGGCAATACGTGCCTTCGCATCCACCACATCACGCACTTCTCGTGCAGTCGACTCAAGGAACTCACGAATTGCCTCAATAGAGACACAAACATTGCCATCCTCTGTTTTTTTCAGCACAAGCTCCTCTTGACAGCCACTGCTGGCAGAATTTCGTGAAAAGGAAAAAAGGAGCAGACGAACTGAAATGACGAGAACGAAAAAGGCAACAAGGAGTGTCTCAAAGCGGCTCAGAGCAAAATGAATTTCATTTTGCCATACTGGCTCCGCCGGCAACTGCATAAAAGCACCGATGGTCAGAAGAGAAAGAAGGATTGCTGCCAACGACAAAGCGAATAGAAAAATTCGATTGACGAGTCCCATTCTTCACCACTCGCTTAGCGTACGCGAACCTCTTCCACCTTTTCCTCTTCCTCCGGGAATCCGACTCCCTGGATATGGACATTGACCTCCACAACGGAAAGCCCAGTCATCGTCTCAATGGCACGCTTGACATTTTCCTGTGCTGCAAGAGCCACATCCGGGATACGTACGCCATACTTCACGATGATATAGAGATCAACAGCAGCTTCCTTTTCACCGACTTCCACCTTGACGCCCTTGGAGAAATTCTTGCGGCCAAGAATCTCTGCAATCCCTCCCGCAATACCGCCACTCATACCTGCGATTCCATCCACCTCCGTGGCAGCAAGTCCTGCAATAATGCTTACAACATCATCCGCAATGCGAATCGTGCCAAGGGAAGAATCCTTCTGGATGATTTCTTTTTCGTTTGCCATGATAGACCTCCTGGTAGATAGATAAAACAGTATTTCGGAGTGGCTATGAGATGGATGCAACTACATCCTTGACAGATATATTATGCACGCTCGATGTAGTTGCCCGTGCGCGTATCAATGCGAAGCGTGTCCCCTTCGTTAACGAAGAGTGGCACGCGAACCTCATAACCCGTCTCGACCTTTGCCATCTTCGTAGCTCCCGTTGCCGTATTGCCTTTGACACTGGGCTCACACTCGGTGACTTTCAGATTGACAGAATTCGGAAGCTGAATACCGATGATACGCCCCTTGTAGGTCTGCAATGCCACCTCCATGTTCTCCATGAGGTAGTTAAGCGCATCTCCAAGCTGGTCTGCATTGAGCTCCGACTGCTCATAGGTCTCCGTATCCATGAAGGTGTAAACTCCATCTGCCTCATAGAGATACTGCATATTGCGTGTCTCCAAATGTGCAGCAGGCATTTTCTCATTTGGATTGAAGGTGCGCTCTACGACAGCTCCCGTCTCAACATTTTTGATTTTCGTGCGCACAAAAGCTGCGCCCTTGCCTGGCTTGACATGCTGAAAATCCACAATCTGCCAAACGCCACCATCAATCTCAATCGTCAAGCCAGTTCGAAAATCAGTGCTGTTAATCATTCAATTACGACCTCCACATTGAAAAGAACACGTGCACAAGACAGCGTAGTCTTTCGCCTCATCATGCAACGTCCTTACAAGAAAACAGCCATAGGTTTCATCAAGACGAAGCCTAAGGAAACTCCTTGCAAAATTCCATAGTATCAAGCTTATTATAAGCTACGTAGGAACGTGCGTCAAGACTCACGTTTTCAAAAGGCACTCCTTCTATCTTGAAAAACTTTGGCTCAATCACAAATCTTGTGGGATTTCTCGTTCCTTACATACGCATGTCTGCTGGCATCGAATATCTTCAGAAAGAAATATTCATAATCGGGATAGCCGTATCCCTGCCTTCGGATGGTCTTGCTCTTGTTGTTGATGCCTTCAATCTTGCATAATATTTAGATATATTTATTGACATTGACGCGAAACATAGCGATAATAAATTAGTGACAAGTATTATATCAAAAAGAGAGGGAACAGTATGCGTAAAGAAGAACTGATTGAAAACCTGAAGAAAATCGTGGGTGACCAATACGTTCAGACGGATCCCGAGGATCTCTATGCGTATTCGTACGATGCTACCCCAGGGCATTCCTACATGCCCGATGTCGTTGTAAGTCCCGGAACGACCGAGGAAGTTTCAAAAATCATGAAACTTGCCAATGAGAACCGCATTCCTGTCTATACCCGAGGCTCTGGTACGAATCTCTCGGCTGGCACGGCTCCCCTGAAGGGGGGGATTGTCCTTCTGATGCTTCGCTTTAATAAGATTATCGATGTGGATTTGGAAAATCTCATTGCAGAAGTGGAAGCCGGCGTCATTGTCCAGGACATCAACGATTATATAGCCCAGTTCGGCCTCATCTATCCACCGGATCCCGGAACGGTCAAGACTGCAAGCCTCGGCGGTACCATCGCAGAGAACTCTGGCGGGCTTCGTGGGCTCAAATACGGCATTACAAAGAACTATGTCCAAGGACTCGAAGTCGTTCTCGCAAACGGCGATATCCTCCATACAGGCGGAAAAAATGTCAAGGATGTATCCGGCTATGACATGACGAAGCTTTTCACGGGCTCTGAAGGGACCCTCTGCATTGTCACGAAGGCATACCTCAAGCTGGTTCCCGCCCCGGAGGCACAGAAGAGCATGGTCGCTGTTTTCGATACGATAGAAGATGCAGGCCGCGCTGTATCGGGCATCATTGCGGCAAAGATTATTCCTGCCACCCTTGAGATTCTCGACAATGCTACGATTCGCACGGTCGAGGATTTTATGCACGTGGGTCTGCCTACAGATGCCGATGCCATTCTCCTCATTGAAGTTGACGGTCATCCTGTCATCGTGGAGGATGATGCAAAAAAAGTCCTCGCTGTTCTGAAAGAAAACAATGCACGGGAGGTTACCCTTGCTCGGGATGCAGAGCATAAGCAGCAACTTTGGACAGCACGCCGCATGGCACTTCCTTGTCTTGCGAAGCTTCGTCCCACCACCTTCGTTGAGGATGCGACTGTCCCCCGCAGCAAAATCCCAGCTTTCCTCAACATCATCAAGAAGGCAGCAAAGGAGCATAACGTCACAATTGGCACATTCGGCCATGCGGGCGATGGAAATATGCACCCAACCATCGTCTGCGACCTCCGGGACGAGGAGGAGACAAAACGCGTTCGTGCTGCAATGGATGATATTTTCCGCGGTGCCGTTGAGCTTGGCGGCACGCTGTCTGGAGAGCACGGCATCGGCCTCGGAAAGCTTCCTTGGATGGAACTCCAACACGGCAAGGAAGGTATGGAGGCCATGCGTGCCATCAAGAGGGCCTTGGATCCGAACCTCATTTTGAACCCCGGAAAGCTATTAGGAGAGTGCTGATTATGGCGGAAGAAAAAGAAATAACGGCAGCAGATCTCAATGCACAGGATGCCACACTTTTGCGCGATCTCGAGGATGCAATGGCGAACTGCATGAAGTGCGGAAACTGCCAGGCTGTCTGCCCCATTTATCGTGAAACACGTCAGGAAAACATGGTTGCCCGCGGCAAGATATCCCTGATGCAGGGTGTCCTCTCCGGGAAAATTCCCGTCTCGGCGAACTTCGATCATATCATGGCCATGTGCCTGAATTGTAAAAGCTGTGCTGCAAACTGTCCCTGTGGCGTTGAAGCGGACGAGCTTATCCTCCGCGGACGGAATGCGTCCGTAAAGGCTCGCGGCCTCCACCCCATCAAGAAGAATGTTTTCCGCCTGCTCGCCAACCGCTCCCTTTTTGACGCAGCGCTTAAGCTTGGCGGCATGTTCGGCTGGATGACTTTCAAGGAGGTTCCTGGAAAGAACGCCGTCAAATCCCGTCTGCCGATGCCCGGCATGGATCCAGAGCGAGCCACGCCTCCCCTGGCAGCAAAACCTCTCCGCAGCCAGTACCCCGAAGTCATCAAATGTGACAATCCGAAATATCGGGTTGCTTTCTTCACAGGCTGCACTATCAACTATATGTATACGGATATGGGAAAAGCAGTTATCGATGTGCTCCACGCCAATGACGTGGAGGTCGTGCTTCCGCCCAAGCAGCATTGCTGTGGAACCCCGGTTCATGTATCCGGCGAATTCGATCTTGCCAATGAGATGGCGAAAAACATGATTGAGGTCTTCGAAAATCTTGATGTAGACTATATCGTTGGGGCCTGCGGTTCCTGTGTTGAAGCTCTTAAGCACTATCCGGTCTGGCTCAAGGATGATCCCGAATGGAAAGCTCGTGCTGAAAAAATGGCTGCGAAAGTTCGGGAAATCAGTGAACTTCTGATGGAGCGAGGCTATCGTACCGATATCCTGGGGCCGGTAAACAAAAAAGTTACCATGCATGATCCCTGCCATATGGTGCGTGGCCTTGGCATAACGAAAGAGCCACGAGATGTCTTGAAATCCATCCCGGGCCTCGAATTCATCGAGATGAAGGAGCATGATCGCTGCTGTGGATCCGGTGGTTCCTTCTGTATGGCACACTATGAGATGAGCCGCGAAATCAATGACAGAAAATGCTCCAATATTGATGCAACGCACGCTGATTTTGTCGCTACCAGCTGTCCCAGTTGCCGCATGCATATAACCGATGGCATTATTCACAATAAAATGCCTCAAGTTGTATATCATCCGATTCAGCTGCTTGCCCAGTCTTATTATGCGGGTGGCTACAAGGCATAACACCCCATATAAAGGCTCACATCGATAGGTCGTAAAGATTTTATACAGAAACGAGGCAGAGCGCATTGCTCTGCCTCGTTTCTGTATCCCTATTTTTAGGAGCTTCGATTCTACTGTATTTGCAGAATGGAATATGCTTCCGGATGCATCTCCTCCTGAGTCTCCACCTTGATTACGACACTGTACTCTGAAGACAATTGTTCTAGGAGGTTATGATCATGAATATATTTTCCGACAAGCTTATGTACGACTATCTCATAGCCATCCCGTGCATGAGATATATTTTCCATACGCCGAATTGTCCGACTGATGCGAATTGCAACGGTTTCTGCTGATTCTATGAGCCCTTTTCCATGACAAATTGGACAGTCTGAATATACGAGTTCCGCAAAATTCGAACGTGATTTTTTCCGAGTGATTTCCACCAACCCAAGAGATGTAATATCTACGATATTCGTTTTTTGCGGATCCCCCTTTGTGAGCTCGCGGAGGTTTTCCAACAATGATTCTTTCTGATCCTCATCTGCCATATCGATAAAATCGACAAGGATGATTCCACCTATGTCACGCAGACGAATCTGTTTGGCAATTTCCTGCGCTGCTTCCAAATTCGTCCTGTACACTGTGTCCCATAGGTTGTTTTTCCCTGTAAATTTCCCCGTATTCACATCAATTACAGTCATTGCCTCGGTTCTGTCGATAACAAGAAAGCCGCCAGAGTGCAGTGGAACCTCTCGTTCCCCCATATGCTCGATTTCCTTATCAATGCCATAGGCATGAAAGAGCATATATTTTCCTTGAAAAAGCTTTACTCGCGGCAAAAGCTGCGGAGACAGAATCTTGATGAAATCACATACACGAGTATAGGTTTTTTCATCATCGACAAGGAACTCGTCGATTTCTTCTGTAAATCTATCACGAATAAAGCGAATCAACAAATCTGCATCTCGATATAGGAGTCTCCCCCCATCGTGCAACTGGAATCTTGCTGAAATGTTTTTCCATAGAGACAATAAATAGGAGACATCCCTCTTTAGCCTCTCCTCCCCCATTCCTTCGGCTGCGGTCCGCACGATTAGGCCCATTCCTTTTGGCAGAATTTTTCCTGCAAGCTCGGATAGACGTTTCCGTTCCCCATCATTTGTAATCCTGCGTGATATCCCAATGTACTCTGCTGTTGGCATCAGTACCGTATATCGTCCTGGAAGCGAAATATGTGTGGTTGCCCGTGGTCCCTTTGCCCCCCGCGCCTCCTTTATAATTTGCACAGGTAGCCTTTGTCCCGTATGTATTTTCTGATTTTGCTGCAAAACAGCCTTGTGATGCTTTCCGTCGCCAAGAAAGAGAAAGGCATTTTTTTTTGTTCCGATATCCACAAAGGCAGCCTGCATTCCTGGAAGGACATTTTCTATGGAACCCTTATAAATATTTCCTACGATATGATCATGTGAGCCTCGCTCGAACTCAATAACCTCAAGAGCATCCTCAACCATCAGCGCAGCCCTTGTTTCTTCTGGCTCAACACTTACAAGAATTCGTTTCATAGATATGCATCCTCACCTCCTGCCCACGAACACAGGCTCTAATTCCGACCTGTTTTTTAGTCAATCGTTTCCATAAGTGTTCGCCCCTTTGAGAAAAGCCCTGTCCGAGTGATATAAGCCTCTTCGGGATGGGCAGGAAAGTCGAACTTTTCTACCAGCAAGGTCAATATCTCTATTGGCTTGACACTTCCATGCTTGGTTACGGAAATATCCATACCAAGCGAAAGACTATCTTCTTTTGCTGTCAGTCGAATAGGCTGCAGCAAGAATTCTTTTGTCTCGATATCCCTTTGCTTTTTCGGTGTTACTCTGTGAAAAACAGCTGATGGGGCCTGATTATACCTTTCAACAGCTCGCTTCGCAGCTGCTTTATCTCCGACATAAGGAACAGTAATTGCATATCTTGCCTCATCTGTTTCATCCATCAATGCCCTGTGTTTTCCGAGAATAGGCCGAATATCCAGCAACCGTATACCTGCTGGCAGATTTACTTTTAGCTTTTTTACCAGTTCCTCTTCGGCAACGCATTCCCTGAGCTCAAAATCAATATATTCCGCTTCGCTGGCTACCCCCAGAGACAAAGCGGAGGCAAAAGCTAGCTTCATATGAGGATTGAATCCCTCTGAATACGCCATAGGAAGCTTGGCTCGAGAGAAAATGCGTAGAAAAAGGTTCGCAAAGTCCAAATGGGACAAATACCGAAGCTCCTCCCCTTTTGTAATCTTAGCCCGCCAAATATATCTTTTCTTCTCTTGCCCAGCATTTTTCACAGGCAGCTTCATCTGCGAAATTTTTTTCGAAGCTTCTTTTCTCTCAACCGAAAGAACTGAAGAGTCCACCTTCTTTGCATAGTCGATAACGTGCACGTTGAGAGTTGGGCAAATTCCACACGCCGAGCATTTTCCCCGCCTGCAATCTTCTGTCAAAGCTGCCTCACAAGCCTTTTTCCATTCCCGCTCTAAAAATTCGTTTGTTACGCCTGGACTCGTAATCGACCAAGGCAGTGTCTCCTGGAATGACCTAGCGCGCTCATTGTAATATCTCATATCGATAGAGCATGCACGAAATGCTTCGCGCCATATTTCATCCTTATAAAGATCCGACCAACCATCAAATTTTGCACCATGTTGCCAGGCATAATATAGCACCTTTGACAGACGTCTGTCTCCACGGGCAAAGGCTCCTTCGATAACGGATAGTCGAGCATCGTGATAATGAAAAATAATTGATTTATCTCGAATATGCTCTTTCAATAGATTTTGGCGACGCTCAAACTCTTCCAGTGGTACCTGTCCAAACCATTGGAAGGGGGTATAGGGCTTGGGAACAAAGCAAGAAACAGAAACGGTTACTTTTACGCCACGCTTTCCCATGATTTCTTTATATAAATCTACCACCCTTTGTGCAAGTGTTGCAATACCTATAATATCCTCATCCGTTTCTGTGGGAAGCCCCATCATGAAATATAGCTTTACCTGCTTCCAGCCTTGGTGGAATGCAGCTGCACAAGCCTCTAGAAGATTTTCCTCTGTAACGCCTTTGTTGATTACATCGCGTAGTCTTTGCGTTCCTGCCTCTGGAGCAAAGGTAAGCCCAGATTTGCGCACCTGCTGCATTTTGTGGGCAAGTTCAATCGAAAAGCTATCAATACGCAGTGATGGCAAGGAAAAGCTGACTTTCTCATTTTGAAATTCCTGTATGAGATTATCAACAAGTTGTCCAAGGCAGGAATAATCCGCAGAGGAAAGTGAGGTGAGACTCATCTCATCGTATCCGGAGGAATCCACAAGTGTCCTAGCCATTTGAAGCAAGTGGCTCTTCTCTCTCTCCCGTGCTGGGCGGTAGCATATTCCAGCCTGGCAAAATCTACAGCCACGAGAGCAGCCACGAAAAAGCTCCAGCATGATTCTCTTATGCACAATATCAATGTTCGGTACAACAGGATGCTCGACAGAAAGAACCTTGTTCATATCATGGACAACGCGCTTGAAAATAGCACTCTTTGCTTGAGGCCGAAGGGGGGCTAGCTTAACGAAATCTCCCTTATCATCGTATATATCATGATAAAAGGATGGCACATATATTCCATCAAGTTCTAAAAGACGCTCTAAAAAAGCTTTTCGCCCTCCCGGTCGCCCCTCCTGCCCCCACGTTATGAAAGCATCTGTAACTTCATTGATGATTTCTTCTCCTTCTCCTATTATAAAGAAGTCAAAGAAATCGGCAACCGGCTCAACATTATAAACGCAAGGCCCCCCTCCGACGATGAAGGGATCCTTTTCTGCACGATCTCTTGAGAAAACAGAAACTCCAGCCAGGTCAAGCATATTGAGCACATTGGAATATATCATCTCATACTGTAAGGAAAAGCCCCAAAAGTCAAAGTCTTTCAGCTCCGTTTTGGTTTCCAGGGAAAAGAGCGGTATGCTCTTTTCCCGCATTCCCTTTTCCATATCGACCCAGGGCGCATAAGCTCTCTCCGCAAGTGCATCCTCCCGCCGATTCAAAATTTCATACAATATAGATAGCCCTAGATTGCTCATCCCGACTTCGTATACATCGGGAAGAGAGAGTGCCCAGGTACAAGCAACCTCCGAATGCACTTTTTTTGCAGAATTCCATTCTCCACCTGTATAGCGTGAGGGCTTCATCACCTTCTGGAGGATATCATGCTCAAGTCTAACCATTTCCCATACTCCTATTGGACGATTTCTGCTTTATTTTTATAAAACAGATACCAAGAATCCTATATCAAATCTGCCTGTTGCAGCAAAAATATAGAGAATGCAGTTCCTACATTTCTCGATAGGAACTGCATTCCTTCAGAATTGCAATTTAGATTTTCGAAGCTGTATATTCATCAAAATTGCAATAGACAGTAGATTTGTCGTCAATGAACTTACCCCATAGCTCATCAAGGGCAACGGAATACCTGTAACCGGCATGATTCCCATGGTCATGCCGACATTGACAAGCACGTGGAAGCCGAGCATACAGGTAATCCCAACTGCTAACAATCTGCCAAAAGCATCACTTGCATCACGCGCAATTACAGTGCCACGCCACAGAATCATCAGATACAAAAGCAACAAAACCGCACAGCCAATGAAGCCGGTCTCCTCGCCAACGACAGCAAAAATGAAGTCTGTATGATTCTCTGGCAAGAAATTCAGCTGGCTTTGTGTCCCGCCGAAAAGCCCCTTCCCGAAAAGCATTCCGGAGCCAATGGCTATCTTGGACTGGATGATATGATATCCAGATCCCAAAGGGTCAACATTTGGGTCAAGAAAAACAGTAATGCGCATTTTTTGATAATCCTTCAAAAAATGCCATAAGATTGGCATGGCAGCAATCCCTGCTGCAAAAA
Organism: uncultured Mitsuokella sp.; assembly: GCA_945873115.1. Lineage (GTDB taxonomy): Bacteria > Bacillota > Negativicutes > Selenomonadales > Selenomonadaceae > AWVT01. Next base: position 9,419 of record CAMCBT010000004.1, on the reverse strand, counting down.
AACCTGCTAATAGCCGAAGATTGATTCCAGCTGTGAAAATCATTCCAAGAAAGATTGCCATAAAAACGAGAGATGTTCCGAGATCCGGCTGTTTCAGTACTAAGAGAAACGGCAATCCCACATATGCCGCCACAGGCAATAAATCCTGCAGACTGTTTATTTTCCCGACCTTATGCTCCAGGACTCCGGCCAAAGATATTATCATAATCAATTTGGAGAATTCGGAAGGTTGAATACTGATTGGGCCAATCATAATCCAGCGCTGTGCGCCCAGAGCAGAGTGCCCTAGAACCATCACCGCCAAGAGAAGAATCAGGTTGAAAACATAGAGCTTCGTCCCATAGCGTTGAAGCATCTTATAGTCGAAATTCATCAGAAAAAAAGCAAATGCGATATTGACAACTGCGAAGATTCCCTGACGTTCCACATACCAGTATCTCTGCTCGCTCGGCGTATTGATATGCGTCGCACTCCCGATGATAAAAAGACTTATGACAAGAATAGCCAACGTGGAAAACAAAAGCAAGAAATCCGTACGTTTTAACAACCGTTTTGTCATGGCTGAAAAAGCCCTGCCTCTCTTATTTGTGATGCTTCACACGGTTCACTGGAATATTTGCAACAAGCGCTACAGAATCCGAATCCTGCTCCAATGCAATATCCATATCTTCCTGATCGATGTCCATATACGTCGAGATGACGCGGATGATATCATTCTTCAGGTTTATCATGAGTTCTGGAGAAATGTTTGCATGGTCATGAATCAAAACCATTTTCAACCGATCACGCGCTATTTTCCCGCTACGTTCTTTTTTCCCAAACAGCTTCATTAATGATTCAATCACGATATGCTCCCTCACTTCCCAAAAACACGGCGCCGAAGCTTTTCAAAAAACCCCTCCGTCTGGAAATCCATAAATGGGACATCTTCGCCCAAGAGACGTTTGACAATATTTCGATATGCCTGTCCTGCAGAAGATTTTTCCATCGTAATGCACGGCTCGCCCTTATTGGTGCTTGTAACGACCATTGTATCATCGGGAATCTGTCCAATGCAATCAATCGAAAGAATATCATTGATATCATCCATATCAAGCATGTCTCCACTTTCGACCATCTTCGGGCGAATCCTGTTGACAATGAGCTTTATGTCATCCTTGTCAGCGCGTCCCAGTTCTCCGATGATTTTATCGGCATCACGAACGGCAGATATCTCTGGCATTGTGACTACGACTGCTTTATCCGCAGCAGCTACCGCTGTCTGGAAGCCCTGCTCAATGCCAGCAGGACAATCAATCAGAATGAAATCGAACTCCTTTCGGAGCTCATCGCAAAGTTTAACAAGCTGTTCTGGATTAACTGCTGATTTGTCTTTGACCTGCGATGTGGGCAAAAGATATAATGTTTCAAATTTTTTATGGCGCACAAGTGCTTTTTTGTAAGGCACCCGTCCTTGTGTGACATCAATCAGGTCATACATAATGCGGTTTTCCAACCCAAGCAAAAGGTCAAGATTGCGAAGACCTGTATCCGCATCCACAAGGACGACATGTTTTCCCTGCATGGCAAGTCCAACACCTAAATTTGCTGTCGTCGTTGTCTTCCCAACGCCACCCTTGCCAGATGTAATGACGATTACTTCACTCATATCTTAATGACCTACCTTTCAATCGGTTCTATAATAATACGTCCATCCTTGATAGAGGCTCTTTCTGCACGATTCGACTTTTCAATCGCATCCGGAGAGCGTGCAATCAGATTGGCAATGCGAATCTGAGTCGGCATAAGATGATCCGCCACGATAATTGCAGCGGTATCGCCCGTTGCTCCTGCATGAACCATTCCTCTGCAAGTTCCACGGATATCGATGCTGCCACCAGATATTATCTGCGCTCCCGGATTCACGTTTCCAACAATCAATACAGAACTTTCCGTACGTATTTCCTGCCCACCACGAAGTGTCTTGTTGATAACAAGCATTTCTTGTATATCTTGTTTCGAAGGAGTTTGTGGCTGCTGCTCCTTTGCAGCCGCATTGCTGATGAGCAGTTCAGCCTCTTCCGGGGTCTTCGTACGACAAATCAGGCCATGTGCGTGGAAAAGCTTTTGCAGGGCCTCATTTTCTTCTGGTGAAAACACATCCCGGGGCAAAAGAACGACAGTCCCTCTGAGGAAAAAGCCGGATCCTGATATTAATTTTTCCTCAAGATTTGCACGAACATCTGAAAAGGTTGCCTCCTTTGGAAAATTTATATGAAGAACCCCTTTTCCACTCTTGATTTTGACAATATCCTCCGCCATGATTTTCCTTTTTTCTCCTTAATCCTTTGGCTTCTGCTTTGCCTGTGTATTTTGTGCATTCGGTGCATACGTCCCGATGCCAAACGCAGCTTCAAGCACCTTCCGTCCGATGGGCACGGCGGATTGGGAGCCAAAGCCTCCCTGCTCCACAATGACTGCAACGACAATATTGGGATTTGCAAACGGCCCATACGCGACAAACCAACCATGGTCTCTTCCCTGAGAATTTTCAGCTGTTCCTGTTTTTCCAGCGATATCCACGCTGAAGCCTCGAAAATTTGATGCTGCTGTCCCTACTTTTGTGACCTGATGAAGTCCTTCCTGTATGAGCTTTATAACAGAATCGGGAACCTCGAGCTTAGATAGAAGCTCCGGCTGCACATCCTTTACCGTTTTGCCATCTGCGGTGACAATTTTCTTTACAACATGGGGCTTGTACCGTTTTCCATCTGCTGCAATTTCTCCCATTACCATTGCTGCCTGCAACGGTGTTACCAGATTAAAGCCCTGACCAATTGCTGCATCGAAGGTTTCTGAGAGATACCATTCTCCGTCTTCGAAGTTCTTTTGCTTATACCGCCGATTTGCAACAAGGCCATCTGATTCATAGGGAAGGTCTATTCCTGTCCTCTGTCCAAGACCAAACATCCGGGCGTATTTTTCGAGTCGATCAATTCCGAGACGATTTCCCATCTCGTAAAAATACACATTATCCGAATGTGCCAAAGCCTGCGTGAAATCAATCCATCCTAACGCCTCGCCCTCTGCGTTTCCCTTCGGAATAATCCAATGTCTACCTGTATCGAGTATTTTTTCAGTTGGGGAGACTACCCTTTCTGTCAAGGCTGCAGTGCCTGTTACAATTTTGAAAGTAGACCCTGGTGGATATTCGCCAGTTATTGTCTTGTTGTCCATCGGATGATAGGGATTCTTGTTCAACAGATTCCAATCTTTCGTGGAAATTCCATGGGCAAATAGATTCGGATCAAAAGCAGGACGGCTCACCATAGCGAGTATTTCACCTGTTTGTGGATTCATGACGACGACCGCAGCCGCATTGGCATGAATCTGCGTCAACTGCTCATCCACTGCTTTTTCTGCTGCCTCTTGCAGCTTTTTATCAATGGTGAGCACAAGATCATTTCCAGGTATTGGCTCCTTTTGCCCTAAAATCTGAACAGGGCGCCCCCCTACATCAACCTCCACCTGTTCTCCGCCATTTTCTCCTCGCAACTCCTTATCATAGACCTTTTCCAGGCCAAACTTTCCGATGATATCACCAGTCTTGTAGCCCTCATCCTTCTCCTGTTCCAGCTCCGCTTCATTGATTTCGCTCACATATCCAAAGGTATGCGCCCCCATTAACTTCAGAATATAATTCCGAATGGGCTGTACTTCTATCACAACCCCTGGATATGATTCCTTCTGTTCCTCAATAATCGAAACAATATCCGGCGTAACATCCGACTTGATATGTATGGGATCAACCCCGGAATGAACAGCTATCTTCTGTTCGATATCACTCTTGGGAACCTTCAGCAAATCCGACAGACGTTGAATTACTTCAGGTTTGATTGGTTCCGTCAAGGGGAGCAGTGAGACGGCAAAGCCGGGGCGATTGGTAACAAGGAGTTCCCCATTACGGTCATAGAATGTACCCCGCGGAGCAATTGTCGGGATGATTCGAATGCGATTGCCATCTGCCAGGCGCGAGTAATATACACCATCATAAATCTGCAAATAGCAGGCACGCCCCAGAAGAATCACGATGACGAGAACAAATAGAATTCCCAGGGTCCGTATCCTGCCATTAAATTCTTCGATTTCGTCCAAAATTACCTCTCCTATATCGAAAGGAAAGGCACCCCTTCAGGAAGGTGCCTCTGCAATCACTTCTTCGAAACAATATACCGATTGAGACAGCGAGCCGAGTAATGGACAGGGTACGAAAACACGAGTTGGAATATAAGCATAACAAGCAAAATATGCAAGTGCAGCAATGGATGAAAGGAGTACCCAAGAAGCACCATAAAAAGAGATATTCCAGCATACTTCAATGCTGTCACAAAGACGGAAGCCACAACAGGAAGAAAGGCGCGATCTTCAAATACATTTCCGGAAAACCTCCCTATCACATAGCCTATAAGGAGATTCATGAATGCATGAATGCCGAAAAAACCGCCTACGCTCAGATCTTCCAGCAAGCCTAAGGAAAACCCGGCCAGTGCTCCTATGCGTTTCCCATGCAAAAAGCCAATGGAGGTCGTGTATAGGATCATTAAATCCACGGACACGCCATAAACGGAAAAAAACGGCAGGAGCGCAGTCTGAACAGCATAGATAAGCAATACAAAAAGAGCAATCCACCCTAATGTCTTCATGCTTAGCCTCCCGTCGAAGGAGCAACTGGCGTTGTTTCCGTCCCTGGAGTCTGAGCTGGTGGAGTCAAGGGCTGTGGAGGAGCCTCTCGAGATGCAACGATGACCAGGACATCCTCCAATTTTTGAAAATCAACAGCTGGCTCCAAAAGGGAAATCTTCAAAAGTCCTCCCGGATCGTTTTGCAAAGAGGATACGATTCCCACAACGAGCCCCTTCGGATAGACTCCGCCGAAACCTGAAGTGACAACTATATCACCTTCCTGAACATCCCCCGTCTTCGGAATATTGACCATCTTCGGCATGGTGGGGTTATCCATATCTCCTTCCACAATACCAGTCATCCGCGACTCAGCCCGTTGTACAATCGTGCCAACAGAGCTTCGTGGATCCAATATGAGCTGCACCTTGGAAGAAACCGGCCCTGCTTCAACAACATGGCCGACCAGTCCTTTTTCCGTAACGACGACCATATTTTCTTTCACGCCATCTTTGGTCCCCCGGTTGATTACGACTGTGCTCGACCATGTGGCGGAATCGCGCCCAATAATACGTGCAGCGAGAAAATCAAACTGAAGTGCTGTCTGCTTATATCCAAGCAATGCCCGCAGACGTTGATTTTCGGCGTAATATTCATTTGCCTGAATATTCATCGTACGCAATTCATCAACTTCGTTGCGAAGCATCTGGTTTTGCTCATGCACCGTCATGATATCCCAAATGCCGTTCTTTACATAAAGCACCTGATTTGCCGACCAAGATAGGACCCCTTGAAAGGGCATCAGGACAGTAGAAGCTATTTTCGACAGCATCGGAGATTGAAAATTTCCTCGTGCTGACGCAAAAATAATGCTTACCAGAAAAATCAACACGAAGCCAAGGATCCATTTTGTTTTGTTTGAAGTATTATCTGTATCTTTCCGAACTTTTCTACTCATTACCGTAATTTTTTAGACGTCATGACAACCCGCTGTAAAAGCTCGATATTTTCCAGAGACTTTCCTGTTCCTTCCCCGACGCAGGAAAGTGCATCTTCCGAAACGAGGACCGGCATTCCCGTTTCCTTCGAAAGCAAGCGATCAAGATTCGTCAAAAGCGCTCCACCGCCTGTCATCATGATGCCATGATCCATAACATCCGCTGCAAGCTCCGGCGGTGTCTTCTCCAAGGTTCCCTTGACTGCATCAATTATCTTGAAGATGGGTTCATCAAGTGCCTCACGAATTTCCTTCGCTTGAATCGTAAGTGTCTTCGGCAGGCCACTTACAAGATCACGGCCTCTGATTTCCATGGATTTATCCGCATCAGGCGTCACGATTGCTGTGCCAACGGTAATTTTGATTTCTTCTGCTGTGCGCTCACCAATCATGAGGTTATAGATACGCTTGATGTACTGGACAATGGCAGAATCCATCTCATCGCCGCCGATACGAATGGAACGACTCGTGACAATACCCCCCAGGGAAATCACAGCAATCTCCGTCGTACCGCCGCCAATATCCACCACCATGCTTCCTGTAGCTTCCTCTACAGGAAGACCAGCCCCAATGGCTGCTGCCATAGGCTCTTCGATAAGATAAGCCTCACGAGCCCCCGCCTGCTGAGCTGCATCGATGACCGCCCTTTTCTCCACCTCTGTGACACCAGAAGGAACACCAACAACGACTCGAGGACGCACAAAGGATTTCGTATTCATAGCTTTGCGGATAAAATATTTCAGCATTGCCTGGGTGACATCAAAATCTGCAATGACACCGTCTTTCATCGGACGTATTGCAATGATATTGCCAGGGGTGCGGCCAATCATTCTCCTGGCTTCTTCTCCGACTGCCAAGACATCACCCGTATCGCTTTTTATGGCTACAACAGACGGCTCGCGAAGCACAATGCCTCTTCCCTTCACGTGAACGAGCGTATTTGCTGTTCCGAGGTCTATCCCCATATCGTGCGACAAACCGCCAAAAAGACTCCACATAGTATTAGAAAACTCCCTTCAGAATATATCGCTTAACACATTGCTATCTATTGTAGCATATTTCGAATACTTTGTAATGAAAAAATCTGTAAGGATTTCAAGTTTCTTTTCTGCGTCAGACGAAAGAGACATAGCCTTGCTCCTTCAAGCTCACAAATCGCCCCTCGCCGATGATGATATGGTCAAGAACCGGGATGTCAAGTATCTTTCCTGCCTTCTGCAAGCGTTGTGTCACTGCAATATCCTCCCGGCTGGGAGAAGGGTCGCCGCTGGGATGATTGTGCGAAAGTATAATTGCAGCCGCAGAGGCATGTATCGCCTCAAGAAACACCTCCCGCGGATGTACAACAGAGGCAGAGAGACTTCCTGTGGAAACATCCCGCATGCCAGTAATGTGATTCTTCGTGTTCAAAAGAAGAATCACAAAATGTTCTTTCCGTTCAAATTCCAGTCTCGGCATGAGATATGCTGCAGCATCCTCCGGCCCATGCACGATGGTCGCTTGCGCTGTCGATTCGATATGAAGCCTCCGACCTAGTTCCACTGCTGCAAGGATAGTCACAGCCTTTGTGAGGCCAAGTCCCTGTATTTTTGTCAATTCCTTTGGCATCATATGCACCAGTTCCTGAATGCCCCGGTCCTTGAACATGGCAAGGACATCCTCTGCAACGTGCAAAACCGACCTGTTTTGCATGCCGGTGCGCAATAGAATTGCTAAGAGTTCTGCATTGCTGAGCGCAGAAGCACCGTATCGAATCAATTTTTCGCGCGGACGCTCCTCTTCTGGAAGATCTCGTACCATGACCGTCATGACCACATTCCTCCTTCACAAAGGATGCTGACTTAGTATCTACGCGCCAAAAGCAACGCAACAATCACTCCGATAGCACTCACAATATTGGGCAGGAAAGCGATAGAAAATGAGAGCTTCAGGATAAATAGATTGATTGAAATCGAGGAAGCCTCAAAGATTGGCTGAGATGCAACAAAATACGGTGCTATCCCTGAGAACACCTCGACGTAACTTAAGGCCTGTCCGAGAAGACCTCCAATCACCGCCCCCACCAGTGCCCAAAACATATACATCGCCAAACCCCGACCACCAAACTTTGCCAAAGGGCTCTCCTCCTCTACTATTCCCGTACTATGGTTCTTCTGCTTATTATTCTCTATACTGCTATGCTAAAATAATTCGTGTAGAAATTGAAAAAACCTGCATACAAAAGAGAAAGAGTTGCCGAAACAACCCTTTCTCTTTTGTCATTCACATAAGGTAACGCATATAGACATAAATCGTCGAAATCAAAATAGTAAGAAGCATGATGCCGAAACCGACCTTCAAGTAACTCAAAAAGGTGATTTTGACCCCTCTCTCTGCCGCCATCGCCGCGACAATCAGATTTGCAGAAGCTCCCACCAGCGTGCCATTACCTCCGAGGCATGCGCCAAGTGCCAAACTCCACCATACCGGTTCCAAATTGGACACGCCCATAGCTCCCATATTCTGAATCAGCGGTATCATGGTAGCAACAAATGGGATATTGTCAAGAACAGAAGAAACAATCGCAGAAAGCCATAGGATAAGCATAGATGTCAGGACGACATCGCCTTCCGTGAGCGAAACTGCTTTTTCAGCAAGATCTGCAATGACACCTGTTTCAATCAGACCGCCGACGGCAATAAAAAGGCCGATAAAGAAAAATATCGTAGACCACTCCACCTTATGTAGTGCCGCTTCAACCAGGTGTGCACTGCCTCCCGCAAGAAGCAAGATCAAAAAACCGCCTGTCAATGCGATAAGGGAGGATTCAACATGTGTGATGGAGTGGGTAAAGAATCCGAGAATTGTCAGGGCAAGGACGAAAAGGCAACGATAGAGCAATTTCATATCTTTCAGTGCTTCTTTTTCATTCATTGCCATGATTTCACGCTGAAGCTCCGGCTTTGTCACGAGCGTTTTACGATACAGCACGTTCATGATGAAGAGCACGACCGCAAGATTGAGGAAAGCAATCGGCGCCAGGTTCATGATAAATGCAACAAAGTCAAGCTCCTGCACCGCCATGCCGATCATAATGTTCGGAGGATCGCCAATAAGCGTTGCAGTCCCACCGATATTGGATGCAATAATCTGAGTCAGAAGAAAGGGAACTACCTTCAGATGAAGCTTCATCGTAATAGAGAATGTCACTGGCACCATTAGAAGAACCGTCGTCACATTATCGAGAAGCGCGGAAAAAAGTGCGGTAATGAGGCCAAGATAAACAAGAAGCCTTCTCGGCTCTGCATGCGCAAGCTTGGCGGCCTTGATGGCCACATAATCGAAAAGACCAGTCTGACTTGTAACGGCAACGAGAATCATCATACCGACCAGCAGCCCCAGCGTATTGAAATCCACATGGTGCAGAGCTGTTTCCTGATCCAGGATACCGATGAGCATCATGAGAATCGCGCCAAGCATGGCTGCAACGGTACGATGAATTTTTTCTGACACGATTACAACATACATCAAAACAAAAATGATGCCGGCCAACGTCTCCATAAAAGCCTCCTTTGCAGATAAACCGATAGGACCTGCAAACATGCGCAGAATATTCGCATACTTGCAAAACAACAGACGGAGCCTGTGGTGAACAGACTCCGCCTAAATACATCCTATTCATTTTGAACGAGCATGGAAGATTGAATCCCATAGAATAAAATGGTGCGACAGGAGGGATTCGAACCCCCGACCCACGGCTTAGAAGGCCGTTGCTCTATCCAAC